>JBIJBU010000146.1:0-4617 GCA_044345075.1 Candidatus Nanopelagicales bacterium
TGACGAGCACGAGCTCGGCGCCTGGCAGCAGGCTCGCGGTGGAGAGTGCGATGTCACCGGTGCCCGGCGGGAGATCAAGAAGCAGTACATCGAGATCGCCCCAGTAGACGTCCTTGAGGAACGACTCGAGATAGCGATGCAGCATCGGACCGCGGAAGGCAACGGGCTGAGTCACTCCGCCGGGCTTGAATGGTGCCATCGAGATGACCCGTACGCCGTAACCGGTCGGCGGCATGATCATGCCCTCGACCTGAGTGGGCGCGGTGGTCGCATTGAGCATGCGCGGAATCGAGTGACCGTAGATGTCGGCATCGACTAGGCCGACCGACAGGCCCATGTCGGCCATGGACGCTGCAAGGTTTGCGGTGAGCGATGACTTTCCGACACCACCCTTGCCGGAGGCGATCGCGTATACGCGGGTAAGCGAACCCGGCTGAGAGAACGGAATCTCGCGATCATCGCCGCCGCCGCTGAGGAGCTTCTTCAGCTCTGCACGCTGCTCCTCGCTCATGACGTCGAGTTCGACAAGCACCTCAGTAACGTGCGGCACCTTGCTGACAGCGCCCACCACGCGTTCAGTGATCGTCTCGCGCATGGGGCAACCGGAGATCGTGAGGAAGACGCCGACTTTGACTGTGCCGCCGGAGATCTCGACGCCCTTCAGCATTCCGATCTCGGTGATCGGGCGATGGATCTCCGGATCCTTGACGGTGGCGAGGGCAGCCTCGATGGCGGAGAGGTCAGGCGTGGGCATGTGACGATGCTAGGAGTCGAGCTCTTCGTCGTCGTGAGAGGGATGCTTCTTCTTCTTGACCTTGCCCATGGCGTCGATCTTCTCGGCCAGCTCTTCGACCAGATCCCGCATCTCACCGCGTACGTAATCACGGGTGGCAACCTCGTTGAGTGCGAGGCGCAAACCGGCGATTTCGCGAGCCAGGTAGTCACTATCGGCGAGTAGTCGCTCGGTGCGCGCGCGGTCCTCTTGATACTGCACCCGATCGCGGTCGGACTGCCGGTTCTGCGCGAGCAGGATCAGCGGTGCGGCGTAGGAGGCCTGGAGTGAGAGCAAAAGGGTCAAGAAGATGAAGGGGAACGGATCGATCTGCCACTGTTCGGGAGCCAGCGTGTTCCAGCCGACCCAGATGATCACGAAGCTGGTCATCCACGCGATGAATGCCCAGGAACCGATATAGCGCGCGACCTTCTCAGAGACCCGTCCGAAGGTCTCTGGGTCGTAGGCAGGACGCAGGGAACGGCCGCGCTCCATCGGGAGGTCGAGGCGAGGTGCCTTGCTCTTGCGGGGGCTAGCCATCGGAATCCTGCTCACGCCAGTTGTCGGGCAGCATGTGATCGATGACGTCGTCGACGGTGACCGTGCCGAGGAGGCGATCGTTCTCGTCGACGACGGGTACCGCGACCAGGTTGTAGGCAGCGAAGTAGCGGGTGACCTCTGCAAGCGGAGCGTCAGCGGTGATCGGCTCGAGATTCGTGTCGATGACTGCCGAGACAAGGGTGCCGGGCGCCTCGCGCAGCAGACGCTGGAAGTGACAGGTGCCGAGGAACTTGCCCGTCGGAGTCTCGGTAGGCGCACGGGTGACATAGACCTGCGAGGCAAGGGCGGGCGAAAGATCCGCGTTGCGAATCTGTGCGAGGGCATCGGCGACCGTGGCATCCGGTGGCAGCACGATTGGCTCGGTGGTCATCATGCCGCCGGCGGAGAAGTCGTCGTAGGTCAGCAGGCGTCGAATGTCATCGGCCTCTTCGGGCTCCATGCGCTCGAGCAGGTCGGCGGCCTGCTCCGGCGGAAGCTCGGAGATCAGGTCGGCTGCATCGTCGGGTGCCATTTCCTCGAGGACGTCAGCAGCACGCTCCGCCTCGAGTGCCTGCAGGATCTCGACGCGATCTTCTTCCGGCATCTCTTCGAGGACGTCAGCGAGACGCTCGTCATCGAGTTCGCGTGCGACCTCGATGCGTCGCTTCACCGGAAGATCGTGAAGTGCATTCGCGAGGTCAGCAGGAAGCATGGCTTCCAAAGTGGAGAGCAACTGCTCTGCCGGCTGATCCACAGACGGAAGTGAGAGACCACGAATGTCCTCCCAGTCGACGACGAACTTCTCGTTCTTGCGACGGAAGCCTGCGCCTCCGCGTCGGACGAATAGCTGAGTGACGAACCAGTCTCGAGTGCGCGACTGCTCGACACCCATGTCGAGGACCGTCACCTGCTCGCCCGAGGAGACGAGATCGACCGTGCGATCGAGAAGCTCGGCGGCGACAAGGGTCTCGTTCGGGCGCTGCTCGAATCGGCGCAGATTCACCGCACCGGTCACGATCACGGTGCCGGCGTCGATCGCAGTGACCTTTGTCATCGGAACGAAGATGCGCCGGCGGGGCTGGACTTCCACGACCAGGCCGGTCAAGCGCGGGGGATTGAGCCCCGTGCGCAGCACCATGACACCGTCGCGGACCTTGCCCACCTGGTCACCATTGGGATCGAAGACACCAATCCCCGAGAGGCGGGCGAGGAAGATCCTCGTGGGGGCGTTGGTCGTCACGGAGGAAGGCTACCGTCCCTCAAGCCTCATCTGTCACTCGCTTTTCTTCCCCGGGAGACCATGTGTCCTGGACCTGCGATCCAGATCGCGGAGGTGGCTCAGATCACCCGAACGGCAGCCCATTCCAGGAGGGATTAGGGCAAAGTGGCCTCCATCACTTCGGGAGTTCGTCCCTGGACGAATTACTAGGACTCCCGATATTCTTGTGTCCACAAGTTTCCGAGGAGGACCGCATGCTGCGCTCACGCCGTTCGAACCTGGCCGTTCCGGGTTCTAGCCCCAAGATGCTCGAAAAGGCCAAGGGCCTCGCGGCTGACCAGGTGTTCATGGATATCGAGGACGCCGTCGCGCCGCTGGCCAAGCCCGATGCCCGCAAGAACATCGTCGCGGCCCTGAACGAGGGTGGCTACGAGGGCAAGGTGCGCTCGGTGCGAGTCAATGACTGGACGACTCAGTGGACCTACGCCGATGTCATTGAGGTCGTAGAAGGCGCCGGCCAGAACCTCGACTGCATCATGCTGCCGAAGGTGCAGACCGCGGAGCAGGTCGTCGCCCTGGATCTCCTGCTCACCCAGCTCGAGAAGTCCAATGGGTTCGAGGTCGGCCGCATCGGCATCGAGGCGCAGATTGAGAACGCCCTCGGTCTGATCAACGTCGACGCGATCGCCACCGCCAGCCCGCGCGTCGAGACCATCATCTTCGGCCCGGCCGACTTCATGGCCTCGATCAACATGAAGTCGCTCGTTGTCGGCGAGCAGCCCCCGGGATACGACGTCGGCGATGCGTACCACTACATCTTGATGCGCATTCTCATGGCGGCCCGCGCCCACGACAAGCAGGCCATCGACGGCCCATACCTGGCTATCAAGGACCTCGAGGGGTACCGCCGAGTCGCCGGTCGCTCCGCCGCCCTGGGCTTCGACGGCAAGTGGGTACTGCATCCCGATCAGGTCGCTGCGGCCAACGAGGTGTTCTCCCCGAACCAGGGCGATTACGACCACGCTGAGCTCATCCTCGACGCCTACGACTACTACACCTCAGCCGCCGGTGGCGCTCGAGGTGCGGTAATGCTGGGTGATGAAATGATTGACGAGGCCTCGCGCAAGATGGCACTCGTCGTCTCCGCCAAGGGCCGCGCCGCGGGCATGGCACGCACCACGTCCTTCACCCCGCCCGAGGCGTAAGGCTCCGTCCGAACCACTGAAGAGCACGACCGACCCACACAGAAGAGGAAGTCACCATGCCGCGTCTAGCGCAAACCGAGGGACTTACCGATGTGCAGGAGGAGATCCTCGCCGCCGTTCATGATTTCGTCGAGAACGAAATCATTCCCGTGGCGAATGAGCTCGAGCATGCCGATGAGTACCCGACCAAGATTGTTGAAGGGCTCAAGGAGCTTGGCGTCTTCGGACTGATGATCCCCGAGGAGTACGGCGGACTCGGCGAGTCGTTGCTCACCTACTCGCTCGTGGTCGAGGAGATCGCTCGCGGCTGGATGCCGGTCAGTGGCGTGATCAACACACACTTCATCGTTGCCTACATGCTGATGCAACACGGCACCGAAGAGCAGAAGCAGAAGTACCTGCCCCGCATGTCGACCGGTGAGGTGCGCGGCGCCTTCTCGATGTCCGAGCCCGGCTGTGGTTCCGATGTTGCGGCGATCACGAGCAAGGCCGTGCGTGATGGCGACGGCTGGAAGCTCAACGGTCAGAAGATGTGGCTGACCAACGGCGGCTCATCGACTCTCGTTGCGGTTCTCGTGCGCACCGATGGTGATGCACCTGAGGGAGCTTCGGTCTACAAGAAGATGTCGACCTTCCTCATCGAGAAGACCCCGGGCTTCGGCGAGGTTCGTCCCGGCCTGAACATCCCGGGCAAGATTGAGAAGATGGGCTACAAGGGTGTCGACACCACTGAGCTCGTCATGGACAACCTGCAACTGAGCAACGACGACCTTCTCGGTGGCGAAACGGGCAAGGGCTTCTACCAGATGATGGACGGCGTCGAGGTCGGCCGTGTCAACGTGGCAGCACGCGCGTGCGGCATCGCGATTCGCGCCTTTGAA
>JBIJBU010000033.1:0-15659 GCA_044345075.1 Candidatus Nanopelagicales bacterium
TGCCTGGTGACGGCGACGCGTGACGAGGACACCAACTATCAGGCCGCATCTTCGACCGCGACCACCGTGACCTTCGATCGCGCATCCCAGACGGTGACCTTCGGCGGACTCTCCGACAAGACCTACGGAGATGCGCCTTTCACGGTTGTCGCAGCAGTGAGCTCCAACCTGTCGGTGTCAATCATTTCGACGACGACCTCGGTATGCACCGTCTCCGCGGTGACGGTCACCATTGTCGGTGCCGGAACCTGCTCGCTGAACGCAGTGCAGGCGGGATCCACGAACTACCTGCCGGCCGTCACCGTCACCCAGCCCTTCCAGGTCGCGCAGGCCGCTCAGGCTTCTCTCACCCTGAGTTCACCATCCAGCGCCGCATTTGGCGCACAGGTTCCGCTCACGGTGAGCGGGGGATCGGGCACAGGTGCAGTCACGTACTCGGTCGTTTCAGGAGGATGCACGATTTCTTCAGCGTTGTTGACTGTGGGTGCGGTGGGTACTTCCTGCCAGCTCGAGGCGCGCAAGGCAGCAGATTCCAACTACCTAGCGACCACCTCAACCGCGCAGACCGTCACCGTGGTGCGCTCAGGGCAGACCATTACCTTCGCCACGAACGTGTCGAGGTCTCCTGTGCCAAATGACGAGTACACGCCGGTGGCCGTCTCCACCTCGGATGCAACCAACTCCGCTACGGGCATTCCAGTAACTTTGTCGATTGCTGCTGCGTCGAGTGAGGTGTGCACTCTCGCAGCGGGGGTAGTTACCTTCGAAGCGCTCGGTGTGTGTGTCATTGAGGCAAATGCTGATGCAACAGCGAACTTCACTGCGGCCTATCTGCAGACTCAGTCGATCACCGTGGTCCCGGTACCGGTACCGGTGCCTGCGCCCGCCTCCGCGCCCGCTGCTGAAGCCACTGTTACGACTGTCAGTGATCTCCCCATCACGGCACTCATCGCGGCCCCTCCTGCCGTGACGTTGCGCCCCGGGCAAGACGTCGTGCTCGTGGGTGGTGTGCCAGTGGCCATTACGACGTCCGCTAATCCCGCGAACACCGGACTGGTTCTTTCCGGCACGGACTGGGATCTGAGCTTGGCCCCGGTGGGGACTAATGGCCGCCCCGCGCCGCTCGGGGCTGATGGCGGTCTCGTTCTCGCGCCTTCCGGCAGTATGCCCTTGGCAGCTACGGGATACTCGGCGAACTCCTCGGTGTTCGTCTACCTGATGTCCACCCCGATCCTGCTCGGGGTGCTGCAGGTAGATGCCAACGGTGCAATCTCGGGTGAGATCAAGTTGCCGGACAACCTTGTTCTAGGAGCGCACACCCTTCAGATCAATGGTTACAGCGCGTCAGGTGAACTCCGCTCAATCTCTCTCGGCGTGAGCGTCGTCAACGAGACGACTTCTAAGCAACGTTGGGGAACCCGCGTGGTGTTCGAGTATGGGAGTTCGAACCTGACGATGCGTTCGAAGATGTCGCTGATGGCACTCGTGCGTCAGGTGCAGGCTCAGGGAAATCTTGCTGTCGGAAGTCGGGGCACAAGTCGGCTCGCTTTCACCACGACGGTGGCAGGTGCGTTGCGCGAAGAAGGTAGACGCCCGAGTGATCGGGTTCTCGCAATGCGCCGAGCAACTGCCGTCGCGACATTCTTAAGATCGCGAGGACTACTCGGCGAGGTACAAACTGTCACTCGCATAACCCCGGTGTTCAATCGGGCGACTGACAGGTTTGTCGACGTCGCAATTCGCGCGCGTTAGTCGACTGCGAAGCAGGCATCTAGCCCGTGGGTCTCCGTCGGAAGCAGAGGACGGGTGAGACACCACAGCTTCACCTCAGCGGCTCGTCACCGAACACCACTCGATTGCAGACGAATCCGCCAGTACCGCCATTGGGCCAGTAATCCCAGCTCGTCGATTCCACGTGCGCCTCGTACACCGCTAGCTCCAGATGTTGCATTATTGCTATGTAGCATTTATGCTGCCTTCATGGGACGCAGGAGCAAAGCCGAGGAACCCGCGGTCTTCAGCCGATTGGAAGAGTGGCGTGTCGCTCGAGGGTTGAGCCGTCAAGAGCTCGCCGACGCAGTCACGGTGCATTACCAAACCATCGGTTACCTCGAACGTGGTGAGTACTCACCCAGCCTTGCCCTGGCGCTGCACATCACATCGGTGCTCGATGTCCCGCTCGAAGAACTCTTCTCGCTACAGCCATTCACCAAGTCCCGCAAAGGAGTATGACCATGCCACACCTTCCGACGAGCCGGCAGGAACGCAAGGAAGCCGATCTCGAGCGCAGGGTTGAGCGCATCCAGCGTGACCACAAGTTCCAGCGGCTGCGCACGCGCAATAGCCGGCGAATCCTCGCGGTCATCAGCGCCCTTCTGTGCGTCGCCATCATCCCTTCGTTCGCGCAGGGGGGCGACATCGTGGGAATTGCCGTAACGATCGCGGCCTGGGGTAGTTGGTGGGTGTTGCGCATCTCGACTCGCACAGTGGCCGAGCTCCCGGAGCGATTCTTGGACGAGCGGCAACGCGCCGTGCGTAATCGTGCGTACTTCTACGCTTACTTGATCCTGGGATATACGGTGAGCGCCTTGCTGACCATTGGTCTGGTCGTATTCGTCTTGGTCTCGGAGAATGACGCAGTAACTCTCACCACGACCTGGGTCCAGGCCCTCGGGTTGACCATGTCCCTCACCTTGCTTTGCTCCCTGCTCCCGAGCATGGTGGTGGCCTGGAGTGACGCGGGAGAGCAGTCCATCGAGCTCGGCGCAAGGGGCTAACCACTGATGTTGATCATTGCTGGCCATCTCGTCCTGAATCCTGCGGACCGCCAGGCCTACCTGGATCTGGCTAAGGACGTGGCCGTACAGGCGCGCGCGACGGAGGGGTGCCTGGACTTCGTGCAGTCCGCTGATCCGCTTGACTCCACGCGCATCAATATCTTCGAGCGATGGGTTTCTGAAGAACCGATGATCGCATTTCGAGAGTTGGATCAGCCGGAACTGCAGCTGCCTGCCATCGTCGACGCTGACGTCAAGCGGTACGTTGTTGCCAGCGTCGAGGCTCCCTGAATTCTCGCTTGACGAGCTGGCCCGGAGGGACGTGGGCACTGTCGCATGAGCATCCGTGTCACGAGTCAGCGGCGTGACTTCGCGGGTTGACGCACAGATGTCTTGTTCATCGCGAGCAGCGGTTCCACGAGAAGGCGGAGAAGTCGTTGCCGTCGGGGGGAGTCCTGGCTCGACGCCTCTACTGACAGCACCAGCCCTTCCACGACCACGCCGATCGCGTCGGCTGCGTCCTGGAGATCGATGTCCTCAGCGCATCTGCCTTCGAGCAAGTTCTCGAGTCGGTTGGACCACCATTGATCGAATACCCAGGCGCGTTCGGTGATCTCCGGTTCGATCCCGACTCGCGAGGCTGCGACGATCGCCGCCCAGACGCCGTGCGGGTCAGCCTCGATGGACCATTCGAGGAACGTCATCAGCGGGTCATCTGCCGTCAGCAGCGATGCCTCGACCTGCTCCTGCATCTCGGTCAGGGTCTCGGTCACCGCCTCACGCAGTAATTGGTCGCGATCGGCGAAATAGTGCGTGATCGCAGAGGTCGAGCGGCCGACCTCGCGGGCTACACGGCGGATCGTTACCGCCGGGACACCCTCGGTGGCGATCACCCGAATAGTTGCCTCTTTGACCTCGTCACGGACGCTCATTTGACGACCATACAACAAGTGTTGTACAACAGGTGTTGTGACTGTCATTCCATCCCCACGCGCGTCCAGATCGATGGCCGACATCAAGCGCGACCTCCACCGGGGCGCGTCAATCGGTACCGTCTGGGCCCTCACCCGCGCCACCTCACTCCTTGGCGATCCGGGCGGCCTACTCGAGACCACCGACGACATGGTCGGCTTCGCCGACAGCCTGCGCTCCGCCCCCATCATTCGCAGCCGGGGTGGCGAGTACTTCTCCTCTGAATACGAGGTGTGCTCGACAGTCCTGCGCTCGCCTGACGCATCGGCCGACATTCCCGTGGCGCGTAACATCCTCGAATCGCTGCTCATCGGCCCGAGGCCGCCGAGGGACCGCATTGATCCGCTGCTCGACGCCATCATCAGCAAGGACGGCTCAGCGCACTCGCGATTGCGCCGACTGGTGCAGCCGGCATTCACCCATCGCATCATGGAGAGCTGGCGCGAGGCTACGGAACGAGTTGCCGCAGAGCTGGTCGAGGCGCTTCCTGAGCATCGCCCCTTTGATCTCGTGCGCGACTTGGCTGCTCCTTTGCCGATGGCGGTGATCTGCGAGATCCTCGGCGTGCCCTTCGCAGATCGAGATCAGTTCAGTGCCTGGGGCGACACCCTTGCCGAGGGGCTCGACCGCCCGCGCAGCCTTAGTCAGGCGCGACGCATGGACACCGCCTCCCAGGCACTCGTTGGCTACTTGGGTGAACTCCTCGAGCAACGCCGTGCCAACCCTGCAGGTGACCTGCTGAGCGTGATGGCAACTGCTCAGGAGGATGGTGATGGCCTCGATGACCGCGACATCGTCGGCACTGCATCCTTCCTTCTGCTCGCGGGCTTCGAGACCACGGTCAACCTGCTTGGCGCTGGCACCGAGGTCCTGCTGCGACACCCGCAGCAGTTCGCGGAGGTTTCGGCTGACCCGGAGCTCATCCCTGATCTCGTCGAGGAGGCGCTGCGCTACGTCAGCCCGGTGCAGTACACGTTCCGTACTGCATTGGCACCCATCGAACTGCCCGGTGGTGAGGTGCTGGGGAAGGGCGAGACAATCATTCTCATGCTTGTCGGCGCGAATCGTGATCCCCAGATCTTCGATGAGCCCAATCGCTTCGACATTCATCGACACAACGCCCGCAAGCACCTTGCCTTCGGCTTCGGAGTTCATCACTGCCTCGGTGCTGCACTGGCGCGTATGGAGGCGGAGGTCACCTGGCGTCATCTGTTTGCACGATTCCCTGATCCGCAGGCATGGAGCCTTGCGGGGGAGCCGGTGGCCAATCCGAGTCGAATGATTCACGGACTTCGCTCCCTGCCGGTGCAGGTCGACAGACGCGTCCGGGCATGACGTCCACAATCCGCTGGACTCCCATCGCCCTCCTGGAGGCCACGAACCTTCTGTCGGGGATGTCCAACGGCGTCGTCACGATTGCGATCCCGTGGCTCGTGCTCCAGCGCACCGGGTCGGTCACTGCCGCAGGCCTTGTCGCTGCGCTTTCGGCGCTGCCGGGCATCGTCGCTAGCCCGTTCGCCGGCTGGGCCGTCGATCACTTCGGGCGCCGCATCGTCAGCATCGTCTCCGACATCTTGTCGGCTATCTCGGTAGCAGCGATTCCGATCGTCGCAATGGTGACTGACCTCAACATCGCCATCATCTTGGGGCTCGCGATGCTCGGCGCGGTCTTCGATCCGGCGGGCTACACCGCGCGTCGCGCACTCATCCCCGACGTCACCGAGGCAAGTGGCATGGAGGTCACGCGCCTAAATGGTTTGCACGAGGGTATCTTCGGCGTCGGTTGGATCGTCGGCCCTCTTGCGGGTTCGCTGCTTATTGCGGCGCTCGGCGACACGGCAGCCTTCTGGGCGCCGTTCGGCTTGTTCGTGCTCGCGGCCATCCTCATCTCGCTTCTTCGCGTCACGGATGCCGGGCAGATCGCGAAAGCCGAACGCGAGGAAGCGGGCATCGAGCCACTCAGCGGGTGGCAGAACGCGATCTTGGGAGTGAAGCTGCTCTGGCGTGATCGCACACTGCGTGCCGTCACCATCGCGGTCATGATTCTTGCCGCGATCTACCTGCCAACCGAGACGGTCCTCCTTCCGGCGTACTTCACCGAAATTGACTCTCCCGAGCAACTCGGCTTCATCCTCGCGGCACTTTCCGCCGGAGCGATGGTTGGCGCCTTCTCCTATGGCTGGCTGAATCAGAGGATGAGTCGGCGCACGATTGTGTATGCCACTCTCTTCGGCTCGGCGCTCACCTATATACCGATGGCGCTGTTGCCCCCTATCGGAATCTTCATCACCTTCGCCTTCCTCTGCGGTCTCACCTGGGGCCCGATGCAGCCGCTGCTCACCACGATCGTGCAGCTGCGCGTCGATCCTGATGCGCAAGGCCGAGTCTTTGGCATCCAGACGGCGACCTTCTACGTTGCTCCGCCCGCCGCGATGTTCCTCGCAGGCGTATTGGCCGAGAGCTTCGGCGTCATGCCCGTGCTGCTGGGGATCGCCGGGCTGTTGTTCGTCACGGCAATTGCTGTCTTGAGAGTGAAGAGCCTGCGCGACCTCGACTCCGATCGCCTCAGCTAGGAGCGAGTGTGGCAAGGTAGCACATGTGCTACCTTGAGGGGGTGAGCACCATAGGAGTCCGTGAATTGCGGCAGAACGCGAGCGAGATCCTGCGCGAGGTCGAGGCGGGCGAACCCGCCACGGTCACCGTCGCCGGCCGCCCCGTGGCGCAGATCGTCCCGCTCAGGGCCGATTGCTGGGCGTCTTGGGAGCGCATCGGCTCCATCTACGAGAGTGCGACAGATGCCGAGTGGGACGCCGACCGCAGAGGCTTCGGTGCCGCCGGTCTCAATGATCCGTGGGAACGCTGATGAAGAGTGTGCTGGATACGAGCGTCCTGATAGCTTATTCACTCAATCCGATTGACGGCGACATTGCCATCAGCATGATCTCTATCGCCGAGCTTCAATTCGGCGTACTCGTTGCGCCGGATGACGAGCGTCGGGCGACTCGTCTTGCTCGCCTTAGTTCGATTCTGCGGGCATTCGAGCCGCTGCCTGTGGATGCAAGGGTCGCTGCCAGTTACGGGCAACTCGCAGCAGCGACTCATAGCGCCGGACGCAAGGCCACGGCGCGAAGCCTCGATCTGATGATTGCCGCAACGGCTCATGCGCATGGCGCCCGGCTGATCACCTCCAACATCGACGATGTTCGGCATCTCGACGGGCTCATCGAAATCGTCGAGGTCAGTTAGAGGCCTACCCACGATGGGAAGAGGGAGCAGTCTCAACTGGCGACGGTCCATCGACCAGTGGTCGTCCAGACTAGGTATCGGGTGCACACGACTCCGCCGCGTCCTCCGTTCACCCACTGGGCCCAGGAGGTTCCCCATCCCCCGGATTCAGATCCAGCCCAATTGAGCTTCTGGTCAGCAACAGATGAGCAGCCACCTGTTGGTTGTCCTACCTGCTGCAAGAGAGGCTGCGGGGTTTGGGAGGGAACGGGCGCGGTGTAAACAAAGCTCCCGCCAAGGATGGACCAGCCGCTGGGAAGGGATGAGGGTGTGCCGGTCAAGCCACTTGAGGTCACTCCGGTCAGGGTTGCGCCGCTGAAGTTGGCTCCCGAGAGATTTCCACTAGTGATTGTGGCATTAGAGAAATTCGAATTGGTGAGATTCGTGTTTGTCATGTCGGGGCTTGTGAGTGTGGAGGCGCTGAAATCGCAACCTGACAAGTCCAGTCCTGCGCCGGAGCCGATGACCTGACAGATTCCGGTGGACACCGTCGAGGTGTAGTTGCTGTCTCCGCTATAGGTGGCAGTGATCACGAACTTACCGCTGGATCCAATCCCGCTGCCGAATATGGAAATAAGGGCTAAAGCATACGTATTGTCGGAGCTTCGGTTGAGAGTTGCGGGGGAGCCAAAAGTCCGGTTACCTTCCTTGAAGGTAACCGTTCCAGTCGCCAGCGCTCCGGAAGTCACGACACGAGCCTCAAAAAGCACGCTACTGCTTGACGGGATAACTGCGTTGTCGGAAAACAAGGTCACGCTGTTCGGCGCCACCGCTGCTCGCGCAGGGGGTGCTGCCAGGAGAAGGCTGCTGGCGAGGAGAGCGACTGCTGCACAGAGCGTGCTTAAGAGTCGCGTGTGATCGATGCGCAGAATCATCATCTGTGGTCCTCGGGGCTTAATGCTCTGTACGGAATCAATGGCTTAGGCTGATTGTCCTACCAGGGCAAAAGGATAACGCGGTGTTGAATGCGAGGGTTCCTTTCTGTTTAAGAATTGCCGAGATCACGGCTTCACTGTGATCGCTCAGGCGGTGGACGACGCAAGGTCTGCGATGAATTTCTCGCGGGTTTGGCCCAGGTTCGCTAGTTTCTTCCTATCCGCCTGAAGGAGACCTATGTCTATCGATCCGAACATCGTCCCGAACATTGCCCTGAACGACGGCACGACCATTCCCCAGATCGGATTCGGTCTATGGCAGGTGCCCCCGGTCGAGGCTGAGGCTGCGACCGCCGAAGCACTGCGGGTCGGTTACCGCCACGTCGATAGCGCTGCGGTCTACGCGAATGAGGCGGAGGCCGGGGCAGCCGTCGCGAAGAGCGGGCTTGCTCGTTCCGACGTCTACGTCACGACGAAGATGTGGAATCCCGATCACGGCTATGACAACGCCATGCGCGCCTTCGACACCAGCATGAGCAAGCTCGGCTTCGAGTACCTCGACCTCTTCCTTATTCACTGGCAGTGCGTTCCGCTGGGCAAGTACGTCGAGACCTGGAAGGCACTCATCGACATTCAGAAGTCAGGTCGCGTGCGCTCCATCGGTGTCTCCAACTTCAAGGAGCCTGCGCTGCGCGAGATCATCGACGTCACAGGAGTGGTGCCCGTGCTCAACCAGATCGAGCTGCACCCGTGGTTCCCGCAGCTCGACATGCGTGCGGTGCACGCCGAATACGGCATTGCGACCGAGTCGTGGAGCCCGCTGGCTTCAGGTCAGCTGATCGATAACGAGTTGCTGGCAGCCATCGGCGCCAAGCACGGTAAGTCGACTGCTCAGGTGATGATCCGCTGGCACCTGCAGGAAGGGCTGATCGTGCTGCCGAAGTCGGTCACGCCCTCGCGCATCGCGGAGAACATCGACGTGTTCGGCTTCGAGCTCGATCCCGACGACATGGCCGCGATCGCGACCCTGGAGAACGGCTACCGCACCGGGCCTGACCCGGATGACTTCTTGATGATGACCTGGGAGTAGTCGGCATCGCCTTGATCACAGGTGTCGCTCCCTGGCTCACGCATGACTCGCTCGTAGCCTCCTTATATGAGTGCCAAGTCACCACGTTCGAGGGCAGGCCGGCCTTCGCGGAAGCAGGGTGGATCCCCGCCGGAGAGTCAGCGGTGGAGCACTCGCCGGCTAATCGCAGCCGTGGGAGCTGCCGCGGTCGTGATTGTGGTGGCAGCAATTTCGTGGACCTTCATTGCCGCCGACAGCCCTGCTATATCAGAAGCGTCGGCTGAGTGCGGCTGGGATCTCAGTACGGCTGCAGGCCAGGAGGCGAATGCTGCTTACCTGAATGAGGCTGCACAGTGGATTGCGGAACGTGATCCATTCTCAACCGAGATGCCTCCTGTTCCGACAAGCGAGTACTGGCTCGGTGAGTGCGCGAGCAAGCCTGTGCCACCGCCGATTGATGAGGCCCACCCTCATGAGCATTAGGAAGGCTGGCGAGGAAGGTGAGCGCGTTTCAGCAGGCCATCGTCGCGATTGACTGAGACGAGGCCTTCTCAGCCCATTCGGCTTAGTCCGATGAGCATCGCATCGAGCATCGCCGCGTAGTTGGCTTCGCGATCCTGCGCGAAGTGAACTCCGGCGATCTCGAGGCTGACTGCACCGTGCATGGCGCTCCATAGCTGCTGCGCCACCTCGACGCTGTTGCCTGCAGAGAGGTCGCCAGAGTTCATGGCTTCCTGCACACGATCGATGAGGATCGTGAAGGTGCGCTGGGCGGCGTCCTGCGCTTCTGGTGAGATTTCGAGCAGCATCATCTGCTCGAACATCAGGTGATACATCTGCGGGTTATTGATCGCGAACTCGCGGTAGCCCATGCATCCGGTGCGAAGGCGATTCATCGGGCTGGGGGAGGGCTGCGGCTCGATGGCGGTTTCGAGCCCGGTGAAGCCGTGCACGAATAGGGCTTCGAGGAGGCCGTCCTTGCTTCCGAAGCGTGAGTAGACGCCCATCGGGGCCACTCCGGCGCGTGATGCCACAGAGCGCACGGTCAAGGAAGCGAGCCCGGATTCCTCGAGGATCGACAATGCTGCTTCGACGAGTGAGTCGGTGACTTCGACACTCGCGGTGCGGGTGCGTACCCCTTGCGTGCTGGCTGCCACGGCTCTAGCATACCGTTCTACAAGTAAAGAACAACGTTCTATAGAGAGAAGCGCCGTGAACACCCTCAGCACGAGTCGTCGCTGGATCGCACTGGGCATCTTGTGCTTGAGCCTGCTACTCGCTGTCGTCGACAACACGATCGTGAATGTGGCGCTTCCCACGTTGAACGAGGAGCTCGGCGCCAGCACGACCCAGCTGCAGTGGATCGTGGACGCCTACACGCTCGTGTTCTCGGCACTGCTGCTGACCATGGGTTACTTCGGTGACCGCTTCGGACGCAAGCGCATCCTGCAGTTCGGCCTGGTGATCTTCGCGATCACCTCCGCGCTCGCAGCGTTCTCGACGACCTCGGGCCAATTGATCGGGGCCCGTGCCCTGATGGGTATTGGCGCGGCGATGATCTTCCCCGCAACGTTGGCGATCCTGGTCAACATCTTCACCGACCCCAAGGAGCGTGCGGCTGCCATCGGTATCTGGACAGCCATGGTCGGCGTTGCCGTGGCGATCGGCCCGATCACCGGCGGCTTGCTACTCGAGCACTTTGCCTGGGGCTCGATCTTCCTGGTCAATATTCCGGTCGTTCTGATTGCCATCCTTCTGGGCGCGTTCTTCTTGCCGGAATCGCGCGACCCGAAGGTGGGTCGCATGGACTACCGCGGTCTAGTGCTCTCGGCAGCAGGTGTCGGCTTGGTCATCTGGGCGATCATCGAAGGACCCAAGCTCGGCTGGACTTCGGTTGCCTTCCTGAGTGCGCTGATCGGCGGACTCGCACTGCTCGTGATCTTCACTTTGGTTGAGCGACGTCTCGAGCATCCGATGCTCGATGTTCGACTGTTCAAGAATGCTCGATTCACCGCGGCCAGCCTTTCGGTGACCACAGCCTTCTTCGCGCTCTTCGGCTTCATCTTCTTGATCACGCAGTTCCTGCAGTTGGTGCAGGGCTTCTCACCGCTCGAGGCAGGTATTCGCACCCTGCCGTTCGCGATCGCGACAGGCATCATGTCGCCCCTGGCGATCGTGTTGATGCACAAGTTCGGGTCGAAGGCGATCGTCACCCTCGGATTGCTGGTGATGGGCGCAGGCTTCTTCATCGCTTCCACCATTGAGGTCGATACTCCCTACTTCGGGGCCGTGGTTATCTCGATGGTGACCATCGCCGCAGGTCTGGGTCTCGCGACCAGCCCGGCAACGGAAGCGATCATGGGCGCACTTCCGCCGGAGCAGGCCGGCGCAGGCTCGGCGGTCAACGACACCACGCGCGAACTCGGCGGCACACTTGGCGTCGCCATCGTCGGCTCGGTATTCCTCAGCGTCTACAGCGCGAAGGTGATCGAGGGCTATCGCAGTCTCGGTTTGCCCGAGCAATACGAGTCAGTGGTGCGCGACTCAATGGGCGGGGGGCTCGGTGTCGCCGGTCAACTGCCTGAGGGCCCTGCCGCTCAGCTTGCTGCCTTCGTCAAGGGCGCATTCATTGACGGTTTGTCGCTCGGCTCACTCGTATCTGCAGTGGTCGTGATTGTCGGTGCCGCCGTGGCCCTGAAGTTCCTCCCGGCTCGCGCCAAGTCTCACGAGGATTCTCACGCCTGATTTCGGTGTTATGGTCGAAATGCAGAGGTGATGTCCGCTTCTTGTCAGAGAGAAGTGGGTCACCATGAAGTCATCCCTCATTGCTAGTGCTGTGTCGATTGGGCTGGCGACAGTTCTGTTCGCGCCCGTTGCGTCAGCCGCACCGACCGTGCCTTCCGCATCAGTTGTCGCCCCGGCCCGAATTCTCAGCGCAGCCTGGGGGCTCAATGACGGAAACAAGTGCCCGACTGGTCAGACCGGTCTCGACAACATCCCTGTCACCTTCAATTGGTTCATCAAGAACTCATCGATCTCCGTCACCGATTTCGTCATCACCCGTGATGACGGCACGACGGTGACCCCTACCTGCGCGTTGCAGTATCCGCCGAATGAGGCCAATGAGGCCCAGACGGTGAACCTGATCGGCGTCTTCGGGGATCCTGCTGCCGCGCGACCTGTGACGGTCACTGTCGTTGGTGAACTCGAGGGTCACCCGCCGCTGGGCACCACCTTGCAGACGATTACCCCCGGACTTTCGAGCCCGATCGTGCAGATCGAAGCAGGCCCCGACATTTCTGCAGCCTGGCGCCTGACACCTGCGCTCATGAAGGGCGATACGAATGCCTGCACCGTCGGAAAGACATTCGTGCGAGTGGTGTGGTCGAACGGCATGACCGCATACCCGACTGGCGCAGAACTCGGCGATGCCGCAGTGAAGTCCTACAACGCGATCTTCACCTTGCCCAATGGCAAGCGCATCAACGTGCGCCCATTGGCCGTTGCTGATCTTGCCGATCACGCGACCCCCGCGATGGACGACAACATGCACGATCTTTGTTTGCCGAAGGTGCCGGTTGGCGCCCGCCTGACCGAGGTGCGCATCGGAGCAAACTTCCTGCAGGATCCCAATGGGGATCCGAACCTGGTGCAGCGCTTCAAGGTGCGCGGTCTCCTGTAGCCTCGCGAGGAGCGTCCGGCAAGGGCGTCCTACTGCCCTCGGGGGAACCATGTGCACGAACTTCAAGACCAAGAAGGCCACCGATGGAAGTGTCGTCATCGGCCGCAGCCTGGAGTTCCCGACCAACATGCCTACTGCCTTGGCCGCACTGCCGGCTGATTACGCGGGTGTGGGGGTGGCCTCAGGCGGAAAGTCAGGCAAGGCCTGGACAGCGAGCCACGGCATCGTCGGGATGTGCGCTTTCGGGAAGCCCGAGCTACTGCTCGATGGCATGAATGATGCAGGGCTCTCCGCACATCTGCTTTATATGCCCGGTGGCTACTGCGAGTACCAGCCGTTCAAGGGCGATGGCTCCGATCTATCCGAGGCCGATCTGATCGCCTACTTGCTGGGCACGTGCTCGAGCATCGCTGAGGTCAAGGCGGCCATGGCCGGAGTGAACGTGTGGGGCTTCGATCCGGGTATGGGCTTTGCCCCGCCGATCCACTGCCTTGTGCACGATGCCACGAGTTCGATTGCGATCGAGTTCCACTCCGACGGTTGGACGATTGTCGACAATCCGACTGGCGTGGGTACCAATGCCCCGTACCTGGACTGGCACCTGACCAATCTCAACAACTATGTCGGGCTCAGCAATGGCACTCCGGCTGCTCAGACGGTCGGCTCGCTCACGATCACTTCATTGGGCCAAGGCCAGGGGCTGATGGGCCTGCCCGGCGACTTCACTCCGCCGGCACGCTTCGTGCGCGCAGCGGCTCAGGTGGCACTGTCGGATGTTCCGGCGACCGGAGCACAGGCCGAGCAGTTCACGATGCACATCCTGAACTCCTTCGACATGGTGCCCGGCATCGTCAAGGAATCATTCGGCGCCGCGGGCATGGTCGATGAGGTCACCGTATGGGACACCATCTGCAATCTCACGGGCAAGCGCTTTGCGTATCGAACTGTCACCGATCCCACCTGGTA
Organism: Candidatus Nanopelagicales bacterium; assembly: GCA_044345075.1. Taxonomy (GTDB): domain Bacteria; phylum Actinomycetota; class Actinomycetes; order S36-B12; family S36-B12; genus CAIKZY01. The sequence goes on from JBIJBU010000033.1 coordinate 13,627, forward strand.
CGTGGTGGATCTCGCCACGACTGATTTCACCAAGCCGGCGCGTGTGCAAGCGATCTCCTTCACGGGTGACTTCGCGCCGGTCAGCATCTAATGAGCGCCGCAGCCGCTACTCCTGCTCCGAAGCCGCTTTACGAGAAGCTCGGCAAGCGGGCTTTGATCTCGACGATTGTCGTACTGATCGGTGTGATTCCCTCGGTCGTGCTGCTTGCCATCACCAAGGAGCCTGCGGTGACGTGGGCGACTGGTGCATTCATCCTCGGTTTCGTGGCCGTGCTGATGGGCGGCGCGGGCGTAGCGACGTACACCGTCTTCGTCACTGCGATCGCGACCCCGGTAGCCATCGTGGTTGGCGCAACGCCTATTGCTGGCGCTGCCTTCATGGCGTTGATGTGCCTGGTGCTCGGGCGCATGTCGCACTACGGCCTGCAGCGCGCCACCATGCTCGTGCCGATCTTCATGGCCTGGATGATCATCTCGCCGCCGTTCTGGGGCGCGGACAAGGTCGTCGAACGCACCGACAGCACCTTCCTGATCTGGATGGCGATCACCTTCTTCGTCGGCGGAATCTTGCCCGTACTCGTATTCCCGCACTTCCTGCGCAAGATGCGAATGCCGGCGCCGAAGCCGCATCCGCGCAGCGAGTCAGCCCCGTACACCATCGTGATCACCGTGCTGTGCACGAGCGTGACCTACTGGGTGCTCGCGGATACCCAGCAGTACGCAGGAGCGTGGCTGATCTCGACCATCATCGTGCTCGTGCAGGTGGGCGACGTCGGAACGGTGAGCAAGACGATTCAGCGGGTGATCGGCACCCTGCTGGGCATGCTGGTCGTCACCCTGCTCGTGCTCGGAGTGCACTCCCTCGTAGTCCTGTATGTCATTGGAGTGGTGTTCGGTATTGCGGCACTCACCGCGAAGTTCAGCCCGCACTACTGGGTCTACATGGCGCTCATTACCCCGACGATCATTTGCTTCACCGCGTCATCGAGTGCGCAGGTGGCCAATCTGGGGGAGCAGCGGGCTCAGGATGTGCTGATCGGCGCCGCCCTTGTTCTGCTCGCCTCGGCGATCACCATCGGCTACTCGCACGTCACGAAGAAGAGCGGACACGCGCCGACGCAGGACGCGCCTGCGGTGGTCGGAGCGCACGTATAGCCCGACCGGGCTGAGGGTAGGAACCGCGCTGCGTGTATTCGATGCTCAGCGCAGCAGGATTTGCGCAGCATTGAGTAGGGGAGTCGCTGACTCCGTCTGGCCTGGGCGTCTGGCCAGTGACTCAATCCGGCGCAGAGTCTCGGCGTCGTAGGTGCGTGATGTTCGTGCGGTGTCATCGGCGAATCCGTACACCACCGCCATCTCGAGGGCGTCGCGGTTCATTCCGTAATCGAGAGCGCACTCGTTCGTGCCGAAAGGCTTTTGGGTGACGACCTCGAAATCCTCGCCCGTCCAGTCACCTATTGCCCCGTGAGAGTGGTGATTGAGCAGGTCGACGACGGGGATGAGCACTCGTTCAGGTGCTGCGTCTTCGGCCATCGGGATGCGGAAGCATCGATTGGCCCAGAGCACGTCGGTGGCGGCCATCATCGGATTGCGAAAGCTCGGGATGAGTGCGCGCACAGCGTCAACGAGATCAGCGGGTAACGCCGAATCAAGGCTGGGGTGCGTGCGCTGCATCCACTCGAGCTTCCCGCAGGCGTTATGCAGGGCAACTTGCAGGTAGAGCATCTCGGTTTCGACGTCCGAGAACTCCTCCGGAACGTCAACGATCACCATGCGACCGTCCTGCTCGGCCCAGGTGACGCGATCGACGCGCACGAAGCACTCGCGGGGGATGCGGAGCAGGGGCGAGCCGTCATCCGCCGTGGATTCGAGGCTGAGCTGGCCAAGCCGTTCTACGAGGCGCGTGGTCGGAGCGATGAATCCACCGGCCTCGCGGATGATCTCGAGGGTGCCCGCGAGGAGATCCGCGACGAACGAACTTTCGGCGTTGACGAGCGGATGACTCATGAATCATTCCTTGGTCGAGGCTTACT
>JBIJBU010000147.1:0-4605 GCA_044345075.1 Candidatus Nanopelagicales bacterium
GACATCAAGAGCAAGGGTCCGCAGGATTTCGTCAGCGAGGCCGACTACAACACCGAGGTGCTGATCAAGGACGCCATCAAGGCGCGTTTTCCTGATGATGCCTTCTTCGGCGAGGAGACGGGGCCGACCGGTATTGACGGCGCCGAGGGCATTTGGGTGGTTGATCCGATCGACGGAACGCAGCCTTTCTTGATGGGCATGACCAGTTGGTGCGTCTCCATCGCATTCATCCGCGGCGAGGAAATGCTGATCGGCCTGGTCTATAGCCCGGCGGGCAACGAGTTCTTCGCAGCGCAACAGGGCAAGGGCGCCACTCTCAACGGCAAGCCGATTCGCGTGCGCGATGCAAAGACCCTCAATGACGGCATCGTGAGCGTTGGTTACTCCACTCGCACCTCGCCGGCTGATCTCATCTCGATGATGACCGGCCTACTGGAGAACGGCGGCATGTATCACCGCAACGGCTCCGGTGCCCTCGGCGTGTGCTACGTCGGCAGTGGCGCGCTGATCGGCTACATCGAGCACCACATCAATGCCTGGGACTGCCTCGCAGGGCTACTGATCGTGCAGGAAGCCGGCGGCCGCACCAACGACTTCATCCGTGACAACGGCTTGCATCACGGCGGAAACATCATCGCCGCAACACCGGCTCTGTACGACCAGCTCAAGAGCTTCGTACCCAGCAACCCCCCGCTGCAGCGTTGACCCGAGCCCGCGATCGGCTGGGTCGCCCGGTCGACACGGACTCCCCGGACGCTGTCCCGGGAATTGTCGAGCGCGATGAGATCGACTCCGCCACTGCATGGCAGGAGGCGATGAGTTACCTCGAGCGAGACCTGCCCTTTCACGCGCACGAGACCTTCGAACTGCGCTGGCGTTGCTGCCCCGAGAATGAGCGGCCCCTCTGGCGTGCACTTGCTCGATGGGCGGCTGCCATCACGCATATTGAGCGGGGCAATGCCGAAGGAGCTTCATCTATTGCACGCGAGACGATGGCCGATCTTGACCAGATCGAGCCCGCGCCATTGACTCGCGAGAACATCGATGGCGTACTCGCCTCGTTGCTGCTTCTCTCTCGGGCGTAATCCGAGCAGGACTATCGAACGCGATAGTCCGTGACTTCATTCAGGGGCAGGAATCGGCCCTTGGCCGGCGCTGAGACAGTGACCTTGACCGACATCGGAGCCGTCACAGTGATCGAGACACCACCGTTCTTTCGCTTGACGTGGCAGTACACCAAATCTCCAGTGAACTTGGAACGCGACATCGGCGAGCACTCTACGGTCACGGACGCAATCTGCTTGGCATTCGTGATCACCGGCTTCTTGGTCAGCACAGTCGTTCCGATCGAAAGGCTCGACGGAAGGCTGAGGTTCACAGCCGTCTGAGTATCGCCAATCACCACGGGCACGACGATGGCCTGACTATTGCCATCGCGATCGGTCAGGATCACGGTGACAGCATCGGTGCCGACGAAACCGTTGTTCGGCGTGTAGACGACCTCGCCATTCGTGACCACTGCTTCGCCATTCTTTGGCTTCTCGACATCGCTGATGACAGCATCAACCGGGGCGTTGGGGATGTCAGGAACAGTGATTGCGGTGGGCTCGTCAAAGGGAACCGCGAGCGGCTCCACGACATCGGCCGCAATGGTCGCAGTCGGCGATGCCGATGCGCTCGATGTCGGCTGCGCGGAATCGACTCCGTTTGAGGACGCTGAGTCAGTCGCGGACGGAGATGCGGATGCAGTCGCAGTCGCAGTCGCAGTCGCAGTCGCAGTCGCAGTCGATGATGCAGAAGCCGATGCACTTGTTGATGCACTCGAGCTTCCCGACGCTGAGGCTGATGCACTCTCGGAGGAGCTTGCTGAGTTCGATGCACTCGCCGAAGCAGAGGCGCTGGCGGTCGGTTCGGAGACGCTCGCCGCTGCTGGGATATCGCAGTCGTTATCGAGGATCGCTCCACCTGCAGGCCAGTTCTTTCCGGCAAAGCCGGCGAACGGCGGAATGATGTCGCCCCAGCCCGGCGTGGGGTAGAGACCACCGTCATGATCGTCATGGCTTGCAATGACAGCGTCCTGCGAGATGGTGATGCGCACGTAGGGGTTCTGCTTGCTCATGGTGCGATGGCAGATCACGATCTTGCCCGCCGGCGCTGCGGGAATGGTGGGTGACGCCGTTGGCGAGGGGCTAGCCGAGACGGATGCAGATGCAGAAGGCGCCGCAGATGAGCTAGTCGCGCTTGCCACAGGCGTGGGCTGCTCGAGATCGGTGGCGATCCAGAGTGCGTATTGCGGGAATCCGGAGAGCTTCTTCTGGGTCAAGGTGATGGTCTTGATGTCACCGCTCGGCGTGAACCAGGCAGAGGCGCCGGTGGTGTCGGTGCCCGAGCCCATCAGTGTCTCTGTCCTGGGGTTCCAGGTGGGAGTGTCGGTCTGCCCAGTCGCCGTGTTGAACGACTCGATGAAGAACTCGTTCATATTGAGCTTGCGGCCCGCTGAATCCTTTGCGGTGACGGTCACGTTCTCGGCATCAACGTCACCCAGTGCTAGTCCCCAGGTACCTGCAATCGGAGCCGAGTCAAAGGTGAGAGTGACACTGCCGGTGGTCTGGCCTGAGGCGACCGCGGTCAGCAGGTATGTGGCGCCGCGCGAACTGCCGTACTGGAGGCCGAAGGGAGAGGAGGCGATCAAGGTTTGGCTCTTGGCGACAGTCTGGGTGCTGTCGATTGAGGTGAATGACGCGCTCGGGAAGGTAGTGCCGGGGAAGGTGACCTCCCCGGAGCCGCCGCTTGCTGACCAGACGCCGTAGACGCCCGTACCGGATACGGCCTGGGAGACCGTGGGCAGCACGAAGGCTCCAGCGGTAACGAGTGCGAGGGACGAGACGGCAATGATTGTGCGGCGCATGGGCAAAGCCTAGGCGGGAGAAGTCCCACCTCCACCCTACAGAGTGTCCCTCATATATGGGTCAGGTTCTTGTTGCGGTGACCCTGTTGCGTCCTGCGTCCTTAGCCGAATAAAGGGCCTTGTCGGCGCGAGCCAGGGCGAGATCCAGTGACTCACCCGACGGCCAGCCAGCCAGCCCCACTGACATAGCCGAGGGCACGAGACCGCTCGCGGTGGAGATCGGACGCTCGACCACCTTGCGATGTACGCGAGTGAGAACTGCCTGGGCTTGATCTAGTGGCAGATCGAGCACGACAAGGAACTCATCGCCACCCCAACGCCCCACTAGGTCCGCCTTGGAGATGTTGCTTTGCAATCGACCGCCGATGGCCTGGATGTACTCGTCGCCCACTAAGTGACCGAGTTCATCATTGATCTTCTTGAGGTTGTCACAGTCGACGATCGCGAGTGAGCGATCAGCCGCGCCCTTAGTCGTAAGGCTTTCTAACAACCCTCGACGATTCATCAAGCCGGTCAAGAAATCAGTGCTCGCCTGCGCCTTGATGACATCTGCCTGAGCGGCGCGCTTCAGCGCGTTCACGAGTTCGTATTCGCGCCGAGTACGAACGTATGCGGCTAGGAAAGCGGTGATCCCGACGCCGGCAATGATGAAGAGACGAACGATCTGCGCAGTGGCATTTCCGTCGGATGTCAGGTGACCGAAAGCGAAAGCACTCAGCCACACGATGACAGAAACGACCGCCGTCATTATCGGTCGAGCGAAGATGGCGGAGAACATGGGCACCACCGCAAGCACGCCGACATAGGCGGTCTTCGGCCCTTCGGCTGAATCGGCAGCCAGGATCACCACGATGAAGACAAGTGGCAGTACAAACCCCAGCGCCCAACGAATCCGCACTCCTTGCGCGCTCAGCAGACGTGCTTCAGTTCGATCCCCCACCGATGTCATGCTTCGAGTATCGGTTCACGAGAACTGAATTGTCTGATTCGCACCGTAAATGACCAAACCTTGACCGATGGCCTCAGATGTAGATGTGCGACATGTCGTGATATCGCGGGCCGGCTATCGCCCCAGGGCCAAAGAGTTCATCAAGGCGCGCATGATCCTCGGGAGTTAACTCGATATCGGATGCTGCCAGGTTCTCTTCGAGGTAGGACACCTTCTTGGTACCCGGGATGGGCACGATGTCATTGCCTTGGGCGAGTACCCAGGCGAGAGCCAGTTGCGTGGGCTTGATGCCCTTCTCGGAGGCCAACTGCGTGACTCCACGCACCAGTGCGAGATTGTGCTCGAGATTGTCGCCTTGGAAGCGCGGGTTACCGCGTCGGTAGTCGTTCTCGGGCAACTGATCGAGGCTGGTGATCTCACCGGAAAGAAATCCGCGAGCCAGTGGCGAGAAGGGCACGACGCCGATGGTCAGCTCACGGGCAACATCGAGAACACCGTTGTGCTCGATATCGCGGGTCCACAGTGAGTACTCACTTTGGATCGCGGTGACCGGATGAACGGCGTGCGCTCGACGAATGGTGTCAGGCGCTGCCTCGGAGATACCCAGGGTTCGCACCTTGCCTGCATCGACGAGCTCCTTCATCGCACCCCAGGTCTCCTCGACAGGAACCTCGAGGTCAACGCGATGCTGGTAGTACAGATCGATGTAATCGGTGCCCAGCCGGAGAAGTGAGGCATCGCATGCTGC
>JBIJBU010000163.1:0-4035 GCA_044345075.1 Candidatus Nanopelagicales bacterium
ATGAGCCGTAACCAGGTGCGCCGCCAGCAGGGCGCACTCGGCCTGGGCACCGACGACACCGGCTGCACGATCTTGCATGTCGACATGGACGCCTTCTACGCGTCGGTGTCCTTGCGCACGCGCCCTGAGTTGCACGGGCTGCCCGTGGTGGTTGCCGGCAGTGCAGGCAGGGGAGTCGTGCTGTCGGCTACCTACGAAGCACGAGCCCTGGGCATTCATTCAGCGATGCCGTACTCGCGTGCGCGTCGCCTGGCACCGAATGCGATCTTCATCGAGCCCGACCACGGTGCATACGCTGAGGTGAGTCGCGGAGTGATGGCGATCTTCGCGTCGATCACCCCACTCGTTGAGCCGCTCAGCCTCGACGAGGCATTCCTCGACATCTCCGGCGCTGTGCGCCGCCTTGGCTCGCCCACCTCAATCGGCGAACTCATTCGATCCCGTGTGTCGGACGAGCAGGGCATCACCTGCTCGGTCGGTGTCGCCAGCAGCAAGTTCGTGGCCAAGCTCGGTTCCACGCGCTGCAAGCCCGATGGACTGCTGGTGATCCCGCAGAACGAGGTCATCGCGTTCTTGCATCCGCTGCCGGTCGGCGCTCTGTGGGGCGTGGGCGAGAAGACCGAGGAGCAACTCGTGCGACTGGGCCTGCGTACCGTCGGCGATATCGCCAACACTCCGGTCGCCACCTTGCAGCGCGCTGTCGGTGATGCCACCGGCGCCCATCTCTATGAGCTCTCGTGGGGCCGTGACGAACGGTCAGTGCTTCCGCATGAGCCGGAGAAGAGCATTAGCAATGAGGAGACCTTCGGCAGTGATGTCGATGACCCCGAGGTCATTCATGCGCACCTGCGTGCGCTTGCCGATCAGGTGGGTGGACGACTTCGCCGAGCCGGCTATGTCGCGCGCACGATCTCCCTGAAGGTGCGGTTCTCCGACTTCACCACCATCACCCGCTCGCGCACCCTGACCAGTCCGACCGACGTCGGCAAGGAGCTCTACGACACTTCACGCACGCTCTATGAGGCCCTGGGCCTGCAGCGGGCCCGGATCCGCCTGGTCGGGGTCAAGGCCGAGGGCCTGATTCCTGCGGATGAGGCCAGTCGCCAGCTGGCCCTGGGCGAGCCCGAATTAGGTCACCGGGAGGCCGAGTTGGCCGTCGATTCCCTCAGGGCCCGGTTCGGCTCCCAGGCCGTGCGGCCCGCTCGCCTCGTGGAATACGAGGTCGACGAGGAGGATTAGTCCGCCACGAGGGGGTGCTGGGGTTTCCAATGTCGGGATCCCCGCCTATATTTATGGGGAAGGCGGTTCCCGCCGACCACTGCTAGCAACGAAGGAGTCACGATGCCGCTCTCCGATCATGAGCAGAACCTTCTTGCGCAGATGGAGCGTGCCCTCTACGCCGAGGATCCCACCTTCGCGAACAACCTCCGCACGAGCACTGCCGTTCGCGCCTCACGCGGCAAGGCTGCTGTGGGCGTCCTTGCAGTGATCGGCGGCATGGGCCTGGTCCTCGCTGGCGTCGCCACCATGATCATCGCCCTGGGCGTTGTCGGCTTCGTCGTAATGCTGGTCGGTGCCTGGGTGACCTACTCGGCATTTACCAACCTGCCGGTTGTCGCCGGCGCGGCTGAGGGCGAGTCCGGCCAGCCTGCAGGCAAGTCAAAGCCATCGAAGCCCGCCAAGCCCGGCTTCATGGATCGCATGGAAGAGCGCTGGCGCGAGCGCAACGGCGAATAGCAGTCGCGCACCTCACATCCCAACCCTCGCTGCATTAACCATTCATGCGGCAGGATGCTCGCATGACCAACATCGTCCCCGCACAGCTCGGCCGTTTCCTCGAGGATTTCGAGGTGGGCACGACCTACCAGCATCCCTTCGGTCGCACGATCTCCGAGACCGACTCCACCTGGTTCACGCAGCTCACCTGCAACACGAATCAGAATCACTTCAATGCTCACCTGGCGGAGTCGAATCCGATCACCGGTGGACGCATCATCGTGAACTCCGGCCTGACTGTTGCGCTGGTGCTGGGCCTGTCGGTCATCGACATGAGTCAGAACGCCGTCGCTAACCTCGGCTGGACAGACATCAAGCTCACGCATCCCGTGTACATTGGCGACACCATCTACGCCGAGTCGATCTGCCTCGACGTGCGCGAGAGTTCATCGCGCCCGGAGATGGGCATCGTGCGGATGAAGACTCGCGGACTGAATCAGCATGGCGATGAGATCGTCTCGTGGTTCCGCTCGGTCATGGTGCCCAAGCGCAGTTCGGGCATCGGGCAGAACTACTTCCCGCAGGCCAAGAACGGCCCGCTCACCGCGGAGTAATCAGTTCGCTGCGGGGGCAACCGGCGGTGGCACATTGCACGTGCGCGTTGTCGGTCTGTCGTTGAAGCGATCGTCGATCCACGCAACAGCTTCAGGGCCGACGGTCATGGCTGTGTCTTGATGCGACACCACGCCAAGCCACGCCATCGTGATGTCGGAGCCCGCTGCGCACCATTCGTTCTGCAGAACGGCGTTCGGCCAGGCCAGTACGACAGTGTCGGCGATGCTCTGGGCGACAAACACCGGCATTGAAGCAGGCAGCGGTGCTGGAGTCTGATCCTTGGCGGCGGCCGCCCATGATGCATTGTTGGTGGGCTTCTGCTCGAAGTAGTCCTGGCCGAAGTCAGTGCGCACGAAGCCCTCAAGTGCTGCGGAAACGATGCACTCATTCGCGAGACGTTCAGTATTGCGCAGCCCGGCGGGCGAGACAAACCCTTCGGCGGTGAGATTCGGGTAGTAGTACGGCCATGATGAAACAACCTCGGGCCCGATGGCCCAACCGACAGCTGTCTGCCACTGCGCATCGATGATGTCGGGGAGCTCTGCGGCCGGCGCCGCGGCGGCAACGGCCTTCAAGGTGAGCTCTGGTGCGAGTTCCTTCGCGAGGTGGCCCGTCCACAGTGCGGAGTGGCCGCCTTGTGAATGACCCCAGACAATCCACTCGCTTCCTGCGGCGGCCTCGGGAATGTTGCGTGCGGCCCGCACGGAGTTCACCACATCGCGTGCCTCGGCTTGTCCGACGAGATACAAATTCGGGCCAGGGGTTCCGAAGCCGGTGTAATCGGTGGCGACCACGACGTAGCCGAGGCTGATCATCTGATCGAGCCAGTTCGCGGTGTCGCCCAGCGGCTTGTCGGAGCGCGAGGGTGCGCAGGAGTCGCCCATGCCGAGGGTGCCGTGCGCCCACGCGACTACTGGTCGGCCTTCAGCCGGCGCAGGGGAGGTAGGAATGAAGATCATTCCGCTCGAGGCTGCAGGTGCTCCGTCAGGTCGCTGCGAGGTATAGAGGAATCGCAGAGCCGTAGCACCGGGAACGTCGACGCCCAGTGGCTCAGTGCGGATTACCGTGCCGAGCTCGGCAGGCAGGGGAGTCGGGGGCACGTAGAAGGCGGCGATCTTGGCCTGGGCGCGCGAGACCGAGAGCTTGTGGGCCGAAATCACCCAGATCGTGCTGACCATGGCAATCACGATGACGGCCGCGATCACGATGCTGATCCACTTCACTACGCGCATTCGTTGAATGTACTGCCTTTCCGCGGCACTAAGGCATACGAGAGGATGAGGACGTGAGTGAAGCCACCGAGGTCATCGTCTTCGAGCCACGCCCCGGCTCCGCGGCCGCGAACCCCCTGGGCGCGGTCGTCGAGATCTCGGCCTCGGCCATGTTTGCGCTCTTCGCAGTCGCCGAGCAGACCGTGAGCTCGACCGTGTCGACTGTCGCAAACTCTGCCCTGGTGAATTCCGCCCTCGATAAGGTCGTGCCGTATGCGGTGAACGCTGTCGTCGGCCGCATGAATCTCACCGAGATCGTGCTCGAGCGCGTCGACATTGACGCGATTGTGGCGCAGGCTGATCTCGAGAAAATCATCGATCGTCTTCCGCTGATTGATCTCGCGAACTACATCATTGACGAGATCGACCTGCCGCAGATCATTCGCCAGTCGACAGGCGGTATCGCAGCGGAGGCAATGAATTCCACGCGCAT
>JBIJBU010000148.1:0-4536 GCA_044345075.1 Candidatus Nanopelagicales bacterium
GCGCCAGCATCGCGTGCTCGTTCGTAATGCCCGAGTCACAGCGCTTGGTCATTGCCGGCACTGAGCAGACCGTCACGATTGATGATGATCAGGCATTCACGAGTTGGCGAGCTCCGTCATCGCTCACCATCGGCGCGCACCGCGAGGACTTTGCTGCTGTTGATGCCTACCAGCGGATGTTCGAAGCCGTGACAGCGCGCATCCGCGGCGATCACGCGTGGGTGTTACCTCGTCACGAATCAGAACGTGTCGCCGGCCTGGTCGATCGCATCCAGCGGTGGGGCGACTAAGCGGACTCGGCCAAGGTAACGCACCATCCGCTGCTAGCGTTCGAAGTGTCGAATGAGAATCCACGCTGTAATCCTGCCCGGGAGGCATGATGCTGAACCGCCTCTGGCACACATTGGCTCTGAGCATCGCGGCGCTCGCCGTTGGCGCCGTCATCGCCGCACCCACTGCTAGTGCTGCGGAGAACATCAGCCAATACAACGTGGCTGTGACGCTCACCCCCGAGGCCGTGATGCAGGTGGTCGAGACCATTAACTACGACTTCGATGGCCAGCTCGACAGGCATGGAATTCAGCGTGATCTCGTCATTCAGGAATCCTTGAGCGGCGGGGGCACTCAGATCTACGAGATCACACTGGACTCGATTACTGCTGACGGGGCTCCGGTTCCATTCACCACCACAGAAAGTGGTGACTTCCTGAGCGTGCGGATCGGCGATCCGGATGTGAACGTGACTGGGACCATCGAGTACGAGGTGAAGTATTCGGTGACCGGTGCGGTCAGGCCGCTCACTGCCGAGGAGGCGTCCGCCGCCGGCGGACTCAATGCAGGTGACGTTGAACTGTACTGGGATGTCATCGGTGACGGCTGGGGCGTGCCGATTTCCTCGGCACTGGCGAGCGTCAACGGGCCTACCGCAGCTTCAGCGGCTGCCTGCTATTACGGCACGGCAGGCAGCACAAACGAATGCATGATCGCCGAGATCGATGGCGATCTGATCACCGAACAGGTCAGCCTGGCCGAATACGAGTCGCTGACCATCGTGGCCGCGTATCCGGCATCCGCATTCACGGAGATTCCGACGCCGAACATTGAGCCACCATTTGTCATCCCGGGTATTGCCTGGATCATTTCGCTCCTGGTGGCGCTCATCGCCCTCATCGCGCCCATCGGGTTCGTGCTTGTAAAGCGACGCGACCTTCGAGGCAAGGCACTCGATGGCGCACCCGTGCAGTTCGAACCACCGGATTCCGTACGACCAGCCCAGCTACAGGCTGCTCTCGACGGGAAGGTCGATGCGCGCGGCGCCGTTGCCACACTGCTCGATCTGACCGCTCGCGGTTACTTGACGATGTCAGCGGATGACGGAGGCCTACTTCAGAAGGACTCCCTCACAATCTCTCGGACGACGAAGGCATCAGACTCTCTGGCTCCGTGGGAGTCAGCGTTTGTCTCTGGAGTGATGGGTACCGCAAGCACAAAGACAATTGCGGGCTACGACCCCGCACTCGCAGCCGCGATCAGCCAGACCTCAAACACGCTGGAAACAGAGGCCGAGAACTCAGGCCGACGCACCACCACTCGGAACAACGGCCTGCGCGCCGCTTTGATCGTGCTTGGGTTTGTCGGGTTCATCCTCGGTTTCCTGATGCTGATCGTCATGCCTTCGGGCAGCGGCGTCCTTGCCCTCATCCCCGGCTTACTCCTGCTCATCGCCTGCCTGATCGCCTCACGGCTCGTTCCTGTTCGCGAGACAGCGGAGTCTGCGAGCTTCCAGAGCCGAGCCAGGGGTTTTCGGAAGCTGCTCGACACTGATGCGGCCGAGGCTCGTCGAGAATTCGCCCAGCGAAGCGGACTCCAGCCATTCGCGATCTTCGCGACCATGCTGCCGTACGCAGTCATCTTCGGACTCTCTGAATCGTGGACCCAAGCCTTCCCCGAGATCACCGACCAGCAGCTCAACGAAGCCGGTTTCTACTTCGGTTCCACGTGGGCCATGTACGCGTTCATCAGTTCTGCGGAAGCGTCTGTAGTCATGGCTGCAACTGAGCCGAGCCGCGATTCAGGCTCAGGTTTCAGCGGTGGTGACGCCGGCGGTGGCGGCGGCGGTGGCGGCGGAGGAAGCTGGTAGCGCACCGCTGCGGCATGGACACGGAAGCCGGCCAATACCTGTCACTGGTTCAGCTGATTCCCCACGGTTGTACTGCATGTTGATCCGCTCAAGGGTGCCCGTCGGAACGTCGACCGTTGTTACGGTCTTGTGCCTCTCAAACCCTACGAGGCGCAAGCCACCACAGGAATCCTGCCCACACGAGCAGCAGCCAACCTGATCCGATCAGCCAGGAGCCGATGACGTCGGTCAGCCAGTGCTTGCCGACGATGAGTCGCGACGGCGCCTGCAGTAGTCCGATGAGCAATGCCAGGCCGGCGACTGGGATTGATGCCCGCCGCGGCAGCAGGTACCAGGCGATCATTGCGAGAGAAACCCAGATCGTGAATCCGGCGAAGGTATGGCCCGAGGGAAACGACAGGTGCTGCTGCAAGGAGTCGTTTTCCAGGAACGGCGGTCGCTCTCTGGCGATCGAGAACTTGAGCGCGTTGGAGATCAGTAATCCACCCTGGGAAACCACGACAAGGAAGATTGCCCATCTCCACTGACGTGCCACGAGAAGGATGATCACCACGATGGGGACGATCACGACATTGCGCATTCCATCGGCGAACCAGGAAATCACTCGGGAGGTATCGAGTAGCCAGGCGTGAGAGCCCCCGAGTTCCCAGAACCAGGTGTTGATCGGCAGATCGCGAGCATTGGCGGCAATCAGATCGGACGCGATGATGACCGCCAGGGTGAGTCCGAGAGCGAGGAGCACTCCTCCCACGAGGGCGATTCGAGGCGCCTGCTCACGAGCAGGCAAAGCGTGCCGTTCCCACATACTGGAGGAGGCTAACGTGCCCTCATGACCAACACGACCGGCCGCTTCGGCCCCGCTCCGATCCTTGCCATTCACATCCTCGCCGCTGTCGGCGTGCTGTTCTGGATCTCGCAGATCATTGGCGCCTTTATCGACGGGGCGCGGCCTTGGGCTGTACTCGTCGTCGGTGTGGTCTTGGGCAGTGCTCACGTGCTCATTTCGCGCTTCACGACCCTGCATTCGCGCAAGGCCTTTGCCGCCATGTGGTTCGTCGTGATCGGCGACAGCCTTCTCACAATCTTCGTGAACTGGAAGGCCATCGGACTCGTGGGCTTCACGATCGTGCTACTCCTGCTGACTCGTACGGCCGCCGGTCGTCGCTGGTTCGCCACCTCCTAGCTCATTGTCTACGCCATAATTTCTTCACTACGAATTGAGCGGAGTTGAGCAATGCTGATCGGCGTTGACTGGGGCGGCACGAAGATCGAGGTCGTTGCCCTTGAGCCTGATGGCACTGAGCTTTTGCGCATTCGTCGCGACACCCCTCGTGGCGATTACGACGGCTGCCTGCGCACCGTTCGCGAACTCATCGACGAAGCAGAGGCGACCACGGGCAAGACCGGCTCTATCGGCATCGGAATCCCCGGCTCACTTGAGCCCATCAGCCGTCTCGGCAAGGGTGGCAGCTCGACATGGATCAACGGCCAGCCCGTTGAAGCCGATCTGCAACGCGTGATCGATCGGCCGATTCGCGTGGTCAACGATGCCGATTGCTTCGCCGCCTCCGAGGCCGTTGACGGCGCAGGTGTGGGATACACCGTTGTCTTCGGCGTGATCATCGCGAGCGGTACTGGTGCAGGCATTGCGATCAACGGCCGTGCACATCACGGCCCGAATAACAGCGCCGGTGACTGGGGCCATAACCCACTGCCCCTCGCGCATTCCGATGAACTACCCGGCGACCCGTGCTACTGCGGCAAGAGCGGCTGCATCGAAACCTGGCTCTCTGGCTACAGCTTCACTCGCGACTTCATTCGTCACGGAGGCGCCGACTTGAAGCCGGCTCAGATCATGGAACTCAAGCGAGCTGGCGATCCGCTTGCCATTGCGAACTACGAGCGCTGGATTGATCGAGTCGGTCGCGGCCTCTCGGTCGTGGTGAACACCCTCGACCCTGACATCTTCGTGATGGGCGGGGGCATGAGCAACATCGATGAGCTCTATGACGACCTGCCGGCGAAGATCGGTCAGTACACCTTCTCCCCCGTGTTTCACACCCCGATCGTGCGTTCGGTACATGGCGACTCCAGCGGAGTGCGCGGGGCAGCCTGGCTCTGGCGCGACTGAGCTGCTGCCTGCCTGCCGTAGGCTGACGTCATGGCATTGACCCAGCAGGACATCGATGATCGCTTCGAATTCGGAACAAGCCTGATCGCCGAGGCGGGCGCCCTCGCGATGACCTACTTCAACTCCCTGGGCTCCCTCGACATCAAGAGCAAGGGTCCGCAGGATTTCGTCAGCGAGGCCGACTACAACACCGAGGTGCTGATCAAGGACGCCATCAAGGCGCGTTTTCCTGATGATGCCTTCTTCGGCGAGGAGACGGGGCCGA
>JBIJBU010000034.1:0-15403 GCA_044345075.1 Candidatus Nanopelagicales bacterium
ACTGAGCGGCTCGACGGCGTCACTCAGTTCAAGACGATGCTTGCGGTCAATGGCGCACCGGTGAAGCCGATCTACGATTCAGAGGTCAATTACGGTCTCGCCGGTCTCGGCCAGAACCACATTGATGTTGACCCGCAGACATCGGGTGCGTTCATCTCGCGCACCTTCATCGACTCAGTGCGCTACGGCATCGACTACGTGTTCTGGTTCCTGTGGACTCCGGCGTACTACAACAAGCTGGGCGTGCAGCTGAACCCCTCGACCGGTGTCGAGAACAAGGCTTGGGCGGTCACCTACGACTGGCTGGTCGGCTCACGGATGCAGCGATGCAGCGATGCCAGCCCGGCTTCGGACACCTCGATCATCGTGACCGAGTGCCAGGTCACCAAGGGCGATGGGAAATTAATGACCCTGGCGTGGACAAATGGCAAGACTGCGGTGATCGATACCACTGGGCTGGGCACGGTCGTTCAGGATCTCACCGGAGCCGAGGTATCAATCGTGAACAACTCAGTCACGGTCGGACCGAAGCCCATCGCTATTCGCTAGCTCAGATGCCCAGCAGGGTGCGCAGGTGCCTCGGTGCCGGCGACCCTTGGCTGAGCATGAGGTCATGCACCTGGCGGTCGTTCCAGTCGGCGTGCAGTACGCGAAGGTCGTTGGAGATCTCAGTGACGGCCTTGTATCCGACGAAGTAGGTCGGCAGCTGGCCTGAGGTAAGCAAGGCACGGCGCCACTTGCCGACTGCCTCGCCTTCTTCCTGGAAGCCGCGATCGCGCATGAGCGCCAGACCTTCATCTTCGGTCATGTCGCCGGCATGCACGCCAACATCGAGGATCGCGTTGATGGTCATGCGCAACTGCATCTTGAGCTGCTGCAGCCTGATCGCGAGAGCGGAACGCGGATCATCGGTGGGCGTGTAGCCGCGATTGATCATCAGCTGCTCGGCGTAGACCGCCCAGCCCTCGACAAACACTCCGCTCATGCCGAACTCGCGCACGGGCGAGGCGGCCTTGAGGGCACGCGCGTGCGCGAGCTGCAGCACGTGGCCGGGGAAGGCCTCGTGGATGGTGAGGTCGTGCAACTGCACGCCGTTGTACTCGCGGTAGAAGGAATCGACTCGCTCCGGTGACCAATCAGCAGGAGTTGGTGAGACTGCGACGAAAGTGGGAACGGGCGCGGTCTCGAGCGGACCTGGCGCATCGCAGTACGCCACAGCGACACCGCGGTGAATCTCGGGCATCTCGATGACGCGTACGTCGATCTCGGGAACCCAGACGAGGTCATGGGCAATCGTGAAGTCACGCGATCGGGCATTGGCTGCTTCGACGAGGGCCAGCACGGTGTCATTGGTGACCGGGAAGTCATTCGCGACCTGCGCGAGCGCTCTCTCGACGACATCCCTGCCGCTCTCGCCGAGATACTCGCAGGCCACATCGCGAATTTGCTCGCTCACAAGTTCGAGATTGGCGTGCGCATCCTCCAGCAGCGAACCAGGCGTCGTGCCGTCATCAAGACGGTGCCAGAGAACTGCCGAGTAGAGCCGCTCCCCCAGCCGCGGATCCTTGCGCGAGACAGGCAGCTGCTCGCCCAGCCATGTGGTGAAGTCATCAATTGCCGCCATCGCTGTTGTGGCTCGCGCATTGCTCATGCCGTGTTCTGCAAGCAGCGGTGCTAGTTGACCTTCGATCAACGCCCGAGCACCCGCGAACTGCGCGAGGGCTGTCTCGACATGAATGGCCGGCATCTCCTGCAAGGTCTCGCGCGCATCGGTCAGGAAGCGAGGGATCTCGCTCAGGCGTCCGACGGCACTTTCCAGACGATCAGTCAACGGCGCGAAGTCACGCGAGAGAAGTAGGTGAAGTGCAGTGCCCGGATTCCAGGCCATGGGATTCCAGGTCTGCTCGCGCAACTCAGTATCGTCGAAGGCGGCCTTGGTCAGCGCGCTGCGCAAGATCTCCAGGTCGACGAAATCGGCAAGATCGAGCTCGACATCATCGACCGCATCAAGCGCAGTGAGGTGATCATCGATTCGCCTCGCACGAGCACTGACGGCATTGTCGGTGAGATCCGGCAGCTCACTGTCGTGCGCGTGATCACCCAGCCACGTGGCAGCTACCGGATCCGCAGCGAGCAGATCGGCAAGCACTGCATCAGCAATCGCGTGGAACTCCTGCGTCGGCTGGTTCATCCGAGACCCTCAGCCGCGCGAATTTCGGCGATCCGTCGACGCGTGGCATCGCGGAGCGCTCCTTCGGCATCCCAGCCGCACTCGCGAGCCTCCGACACGATCGCGAGCAGCAGATCACCGAGTTGCTCGGCAGACTCGACGCCCTCAAGGGCATTCGTGGCACGGTCAATCTCCGTGAGGTCGGATGCGGGCGTCTGAAGACGTGTGCTGCGACTGAGCACCTTCGATGCCCGCAGCAGTGCGGGGAGGTTCGCAGGGATGCCATCTGTAACCGACTCGCGACCTTTCTCCTTGGTCTTGAGCGCATGCCAGTCGGCTTCGACCTGTTCGACGCTCTTTCCCTGGTTGAGGTCATCCGTGCTCTTGTCGAACACATGCGGATGTCGAGAGATCAGCTTGCGGGTGATGCCGTCAGCGACGTCATCGATATTCCAGGAATCCTCGGCATCGTCCTGCGCGATACGCGCATGGAAGACGACCTGCAGGAGCAGATCACCGAGTTCTTCGCGCATGCCTGCGCGATCGCCCGCCTCGATGGCCTCGACGCTCTCGTAGGACTCTTCAATCAGGTACTCAACAAGTGACTCATGCGTCTGGCGCGCATCCCACGGGCAGCCGCCCGGTGAGCGAAGGGTGTCCATCACCGCGACGAGATCGAGTAGTCGCGCCCCCGTCACGTTTTCCGGTGATGTGCCTTCACTCGGCATGACTAGTCAGCCGGCGGGATCGAGAGATCGCTGGGCGGTGCGCCGAGCTGGATGGAATCCGGGTTCCAGCTGCCGTAACGCGGATTCACGGTGACACCGAGCTCATTCGCCGTGGTGACGAGTGCCTGCTGGAAGATCGCCTGCTGCTCCTCGGCCGATGCGCCAGGCGCCAAGATCTCCTGGATCTTCGGGGTCAGCACATTGGCGCGCAGGAAGGCCGGGACTTGGTCCGGCGCGATGCCGGCTTGCGCAGCGCTGGCCTCGACGTCCTTCTCGGTGGCGCCGCCTTGAAGCAGGCTCAGCCCAGCGGCATCGATCTCGCCCTGGCTTGCCGTGGCACCCACGGCGGCCGCCAGACCGTCGAGTAGATCCAAGAAGATGAGCAGGTTGAGTGAGTTCGAGGTCACCTGCTCCTCGATGGCGTTCGGCGACTTGCCCGTGGCCACGAGCACACCCTGAGTCCAGTCGGTGAGCTGCGCTTCGCTGATGGTCTCAGAGCCCACCGTGGCGGCAGTGCCGGCATTGGTCGAGCCACAACCGCTCACGAGGAGGCTGGAGGCAGCCAGGCTCGAGACAAGCAGGGCTGCGGATACTGCACGGGTGCGACGCTTCACGACTTCTTCTCCGATTCAGGTGCGGGGGTCTTGGACGGCCAGAGCGCCGAGATGAGTTCGGTGGCCCAGTCGAGCAATTCCGTGCCGCTGACCGGAGCACCGCCCATGAGGGCCGTGACCGGACGCGGCACGATGATGGTACGAGTTGCAGGCTTGACCTGAGTGCGCGGGTATAGGCGAGTCAGACGCATCTGGCCGGATTCCGGAAGTTCCACCGGGGAGAAGCGCACTCCCTGCCCTTGCACCAATACCTCGGTCAGCCCGACTGAGCGCGCGAGCACCCTGAACCTCGCTACGGCCAAGAGCGCCTCGACCGGGGCGGGCAGTGAGCCGTAGCGGTCGGTGAGCTCGGCGGCTACCTCGTCCACCTGCTCGTCGGTGTGGGCATCTGCCAGGCGCTTGTAGGCCTCCAGTCGCAGGCGCTCATGCGGCACGTAGTCGTGCGGGATGTGCGCATCGATTGGCAACTCGACCTTGATCTCGGGCAGAACGACCTCGGTGTCGCCCTTGTGCTCGGCCAGAGCCTCACCGACGAGACGCACATAGAGATCGAAGCCGACGTCGGCGATGTGGCCGCTCTGCTCCCCACCGAGCAGATTGCCCGCGCCGCGGATCTCGAGATCTTTCATCGCGATGCGCATGCCCGAACCGAGATCGGTGTGCTGGGCAATCGTGGCGAGGCGCTCATGAGCGGTCTCAGTAAGCGGCTTCTCCGGCGAGTACAGGAAGTACGCGTAGGCACGTTCACGACCTCGTCCGACGCGACCGCGTAACTGATGGAGCTGCGAGAGGCCAAAGTTATCGGCGCGGTCGACGATCAGGGTGTTCGCATTCGCGATGTCGATACCCGACTCCACGATCGTGGTGCAGACGAGTACGTCAATTTTCTTATCCCAAAAATCGACGATGACCTGCTCGAGCTGATGCTCCCCCATTTGTCCGTGCGCCACGGCAATCCGCGCCTCGGGCACGAGATCGCGCAACCGCGAGGCCACGCGATCGATTGACTCGACGCGGTTATGCACGAAGAACACCTGACCATCGCGCATGAGCTCGCGGCGCATCGCCGCCGAGATCTGCTTGTCGTCGTACGGACCGACGAAAGTGAGCACCGGGTGACGCTCCTCGGGCGGTGTCTGGATCACTGACATCTCACGAATTCCCGTGACGGCCATCTCGAGAGTTCGCGGGATCGGTGTTGCCGACATTGCGAGTACATCGACATTCGTGCGCAGTGCCTTCAGGTACTCCTTGTGCTCGACACCGAAGCGCTGCTCCTCGTCGAGGACCACGAGGCCCAGATCCTTGAAGCGCACATCAGGGGTGAGTAGGCGATGAGTGCCGATGACCACATCGACCGAGCCGTCAGTGACTCCGGCCAGAACCTCCTTGGCCTCCTTATCAGTGCTGAACCGCGAGAGCGCGGCAACCTTGACGGGGAAGGCGCTGTAACGATCAGCGAAAGTCGAGAAGTGCTGCTGCACGAGCAAGGTCGTGGGCACGAGTACCGCAACCTGCTTGCCGTCTTGCACGGCCTTGAATGCTGCACGCACGGCGATCTCGGTCTTTCCGTATCCCACATCGCCACAGATGAGCCGATCCATGGGAGCGGTGCGCTCCATATCGGCCTTCACTTCATCGATACAGGCCAACTGATCCGGAGTCTCGACATAGGCGAAGGCATCTTCCAGTTCGTGCTGCCACGGGGTATCGGCTGCGAAGGCATGACCCTTGGCTGCCTGGCGCGCGGCATACAGGCGAATGAGCTCGCCGGCAATCTGCTTGACCGCCTTGCGAGCACGGCCCTTGGCCTTTTGCCAATCAGCGCCGCCGAGACGATGCACGGTGGGAGCCTCGCCGCCGACGTACTTCGTGACGAGATCGAGCTGATCGGTCGGAACATAGAGTCGATCGGCCGGCTGGCCGCGCTTGCTCGAGGCGTACTCGAGTACGAGGTATTCACGAGTCGCGTCTCCGACAGTGCGCTGCACCATCTCGATGTACTTGCCGACACCGTGCTGCTCGTGCACCACGAAGTCACCAGCCTTCAGCGACAGTGGATCGATCGTGCGCCGGCGACGCGAGGGCATGCGGCGCATGTCACGGGTCGCAGAGCGCTGCCCGGACACATCGCTCTCGGTGATCAGCACAAGCCCGGGGAAGATAAAGCCAGCGTCGAGCCGACCGGTGGTGATGTGCACGACGCCGGGCTGCGCATCAATGAGGTCATCCACCAGTCGCGCCGCAACGTCTTCACCGGCAAGCGTCTCGGCAATGCGCTCGGCCGAGCCATGACCCTGTGTCACGAAACTGACCACGCGGCCCTCGGCGAGCCATCGACGCAGATCGGTGACGATTGCGGTGTAGTCGCCCTTGTAGCCATTGCACTCACTCGCGTCGACGGTGATGCGCAACTCGGTGTCCTGCGCCAACTCGTCATCACTGGGCAGGGCGCTGAGATCCCACCAGCGCATCGAGCGCTGGATTGCTGCGATCTGCAGGTCGTCGATCGACAGGTAATTGAGGCCTGCGAGATCGATCGGGGTGTCATTGCCTGCTGCGGCGTTGTGCCAGGAGGCTGCGAGGAACTCCTCTGCCGTGCGCACGAGATCGTGGCCGCGAGCATCGATGCGCTCCGGCTGCATTGACACGACCTGTGTACCTGGAGCAAGCAGCTGAATCAGTGAGGTCATGCCGTCAGCGAGCACGGGAGACAAGGACTCCATGCCTTCAACCGTGATGCCATTCGCCAACTTGTCGCACATCTCGGTGAGCTGCGGGATGGACGAAAGCTGAGCGGCTCGTGCGCGCACTTGGTCAGTGAGCAGTAGCTCGCGAACGGCCGGCGCCCAGAGCCCTTCGTCGACATTCTCGAGCGAACGTTGATCCGCGACGGCGAAGCTGCGGATCTCTTCGACGTTGTCGCCCCAGAACTCGATACGTAGCGGATGCTCGTTTGTCGGCGGGAACACATCGAGGATGCCACCGCGAGCGGCTACCTGTCCGCGTCGCTCGACGAGATCGACACGCTCGTAGCCCAGACCCACCAGTCGCTCGACGATCTCCATTGGATCGCCCTGATCATCAACTCGCAGGCGCACGGGCTCCGCATCACCGATGCCGATGATGATCGGCTGAGCGACTGCGCGGATAGAGGCGACGATGACATCGATCGGCCCGATCAGCGGATCAGTGGCGTCGGGGTGAGCAAGACGGCGCAGCACCGCAACTCGTCGTCCCACGGTGTCGAGCGACGGCGACAGCCGCTCATGGGGCAGCGTCTCCCACGACGGGAACACCTCGACGTGCGCATCGACGATTAGCTCGCGTAACTGAGCGGCAACATCCTCAGCCTCGCGACCGGTCGGGGTGACGATGAGCACGGGTGCACCTCGACCGCTGATCATCGCCGCCACGGCAGGCTGAACGGGAACAGCGGCGGTCACATGAACAGGAGAGCTGCCCGCAGGCATCTCGGTGACCGCGGCAAGCTCACCGCGCAGTGACTTCAGGAGACCGGCAAGACTCACAAGCCAGCAGCCTCGCGAAGTGCTGCACGGAGGTAATCGACGAGTGCGGGGTGCGCGACGGTCAGGTCGGTCACATACGGCGGCATGTGATTGAAGGTGACCTCACTGCCATCGACATGCGACGGAACCAGGCCGTAGTGCTGCGCCACTCCATACGGCGCTGCGACATCCCACTCGTAGAAACCGGTGTCGTGCACATAGGCCTCCGCTCGGCCGCACAGAATCTCGTTGACCTTCGCGCCCACGGAGCCGACATCCATGATCTCGACGCCATGGGAATTGATGCCCGCATCAGCAAGCAGGCGAGCGAGGATCTCGACGGTGGCGGCCAGAGTTGCCGGCGGGCGGCTACGCGAGGCGACAATGCGAATCGCGCGGTCGGTCGGAAGGGCTGCGGGGGCAGCGCCTTGATCGGACATCGTGCGAGTGAGTTGCTGGGCCGGAAGATCGACAGTGCAGGCGGAGAGCCGCTTCTCGGATGCGTGCCATAGAGCGATGTGCACAGCGAAGTCAGCGCGACCCTGGCCGTACTCATAAGTGCCATCGAGCGGATCCACGATCCAGACACGCTCATGTGCAAGGCGCAGTTCGTTGTCCTTCTCCTCCTCGCTCAGGAGCCCGTCGTCAGGACGCGCTTCGCGCAGTGCGGCGACAATGAACTCATTCGCGGCGGCGTCACCGGCCTTGCGCAGTTCATTCGCGCGATCCTTGTCACCTGGATCGATGGCCCCGAAAGAGTCACGCAGCTCGAGCAGAAGTTGCCCGGCTTGCTGCGCAACCATTGACGAGAGCTGGGCATCACTGATCTGGAGATCTGTCATCGCTATTCCTTTGCGGGGCCGGTATTGAAAGTGCTCTGGGTGCGCTCGAGACCATTGGTGATCAGCGAACAGGTGGCGTCAACAGCGCGCTCGATGAGCTCGGGGAGCTCAGCTCGTTCAGTGCTGGCGAAGGGCTTCAACACGAAGTCGGCAGGATCCTGGCGGCCCGGCGGGCGCCCGATCCCAATGCGCACGCGGTAGAAATCACCGGTGCCCAGGGCCTTGCGCATGCTCTTGAGCCCGTTGTGACCGTTATCGCCACCGCCAAGCTTCACGCGCAGTGCTGCGAAGGGAATATCGAGTTCATCGTGAATCGCGATGAGTCGTTCGACCGGAATGTCGTAGAACTGCAACAGCGCCTTGATCGGACCGCCTGACTCGTTCATGTACGACAGGGGTTCGACCAGGATGATCGGCGTCTGACTGCCTGGCATCCCGAGCTTGCCTTCGAGCACCATCGCATTGGCGCGCTTGTGGCGCGAGAGCTTTCCGCCGGCCATCGCCGCGATGCGATCAACCGCCATGTACCCGACGTTGTGTCGGGTAGCCGAATAGTCAGGACCGGGGTTCCCGAGCCCGGCTATAAGCCACGCATCACTCATGGGAATCCCGGTCCTGACTAGTCGTGCAATAAGGCCTTAGTTACTCAGCGGGTGCTGCAGCAGCTGCAGCAGCAGCTGCGTCAGCAGCATCCGCTGCGTCGGCTGCCGCGTTGCCCGAGCGGGCGTCCTTGGCGTCCTGAACAGCCTGTGCCTCGGCGGCCTCGACGAAGGCGACTGCCTCGTTGCCGCGATCGGTGGCCTCGCCGGCAGAGATGATGATGAGGTCAACGTGCTCGATGAAGCGCTTGACCGGCTCGCGCTGGACATCGCGCGGCTTGGTGATGATGATCTTGCCCTCGAAGCTGATGTTCAGCACGACGCGCGGCTTGCGCAGGGCGAGCTCGAGCTCATGTGCCGGCAGGGCAACGTGGGTGACGGCAGAGCCCTCGCCGTAGATGACTGCGGGGATGTTTCCCTCGCGGCGCGTGCGGCGCGCGGCACCCTTGCCGAAATCGGAGCGGGGAACGGCGGTGATGGAAACTTCAGACACTTCTATTTCTCCTCGTACGTCGGACACCTCGGCAAAGCGCGTTGGGCGCCGACCGCGTCGATCACGGTGCCAGTGCGACACCCTCGCCGAGGAATTGAGAGGAGTCTAACGAGCGAGGGCCCGGGGACGAAATCGGCCCCGAGTCAGCCCGTTCGGGCTAGTTGCCCAGCGCGTGGGACGGGGTGTCGTCGAACATGCTCGTGACCGAGCCGTCGGTGAAGACCTCGGTAATGGCCTTGGCCAGCAGCGGGGCGATCGACAGCACGGTGAGCTTGGGGAAACGAGCCTCGTCGACGATCGGCAAGGTGTCGGTGACGATGACCTCGGAGATGTCGGAATTCTGGAGGCGGTCACGAGCAGGGTCGCTCAGGATCGCGTGGGTGGCAGCCACGATGACGCCCGCTGCCCCCTGCTCGAAGAGGGTCTCGGCAGCCTTGACGATGGTTCCGCCGGTATCGATCATGTCGTCGACCACGACGCAGACACGGCCCTTGACCTCGCCGACGACCTCGAACACCTTGACCTGGTTCGGCACATCGGGATCGCGGCGCTTATGGATGATGGCGAGCGGGGCACCGAGGATGTCGGTCCACTTTTCGGCAACGCGCACGCGACCGGCATCGGGCGAGACCACGGTGATGCGGTCATGGCCGACGCTCTCCTTGACGTGCTTGGCCAGCAACGGCAGGGAGAACAGATGATCGACAGGTCCGTCGAAGAAGCCCTGAATCTGTGAAGTGTGCAGATCGACGGTCATGAGTCGATCAGCGCCTGCTGTCTTGAACAGGTCAGCAATGAGACGGGCCGAGATCGGCTCGCGGCCGCGGTGCTTCTTGTCCTGGCGGGCGTATCCGTAGAACGGCATGATCACCGAGATGCGCTTGGCGGATGCACGCTT
This sequence comes from Candidatus Nanopelagicales bacterium, assembly GCA_044345075.1. Taxonomy (GTDB): domain Bacteria; phylum Actinomycetota; class Actinomycetes; order S36-B12; family S36-B12; genus CAIKZY01. Next base: position 9,854 of record JBIJBU010000034.1, read on the forward strand.
GAGCGCGTCGACCATGATCAGCTGTTCCATGATCCAGGTGTTGATCGGCGTGGTGTGGCTCTGCAGCACGAACGCATCGGCGCCGCGCACTGACTCTTCGAAGCGCACGAAGATCTCGCCATTCGCGAAGTCGTAGGCAACTGTCTTCGACAGCGGAATGCCCAGCTCGTCGGCGACCGCATTGGCCAGTTCAGGGTGCGATCGGCCTGCGAGCAGGACGAGCTTCTTCTGAATCGGGGCCATGATCTCGGTCACCGTTACTCCTTTGCCGATGCGTTGTTGGACGAATTCTGCTGCTGTGACTTTCGTGCTGCGTCAGCGGATGCCGATTCCGGACGCTTGCGCTCGACCCAGCCCTCGACATTGCGCTGCTTGGCACGTCCGACTGCCATGGCACCGGGCGGAACATCTTCGGTGATGACCGAACCGGCCGCCGTGTAGGCACCGTCGCCGATGGTGACGGGTGCGACGAGCATGGTGTCGCTGCCGATGCGCACCTGCTCCCCGACCACGGTGCGGTGCTTCTCCACACCGTCGTAGTTCACGAAAACCGTTGCGGCGCCGATATTCGAGCCGGCTCCTACCTCGGCATCACCGACGTACGACAGATGCGGGACCTTCGCGCCATCGCCGATGGTGGAGTTCTTGATCTCGACGTAGGCACCAGCCTTTGCGCCGGCTCCGAGCACTGCGCCCGGCCGCAGATAAGTGAATGGGCCAACCGAGGCTCCTGCACCTATCACGGCGAGCTCGGCCCAGGTGTGAATGACCGTGGCGCGCTCGCCAACCTCGCAGGAAGCCAACGTGGTGCCCGGACCAATGCGCGCACCGGTGGCGATCGAGGTCGGGCCGCGCAGCGTGGTGCTGGGCAGAATGACTGCGTCAGGCTCGATCTCAACGTCGACGTCGAGCCAGGTCGTCGCTGAATCAAGGATCGAGACGCCCGCACGCATCCACTCGGCATTGATGCGATCTCGCATGATGCCCGCGGCCTGCGACAGCTGGTAACGATCGTTGACGCCGAGAATTTCGTCGCTGTCAGCGCACATCGAAGCGCTGATGGTCTCGCCATCGCCTTCGAGGAAACCGAGTACGTCGGTGAGGTACTCCTCGCCCTGCGCGTTGTTTGTGGTGATGCGGGTCAGCGCGGCGTCGAGATGAGCGGCGGAAAACGCATACATGCCGGAGTTGATCTCGGTGACAGCGAGCTGCTCGGCGCTGGCGTCCTTGTGCTCGACAATGCCGGTGACCTGGCCGGAGCCGCCGCGCAGCACACGGCCGTAGCCGGTCGGATCTGTGAGCGATGCCGTGAGCACCGTTGCCACCGCGTCCGTCTGCGAATGCTCGACCAGCAGGCCGATCAAGGTCGTGCCGGTCAGCAGCGGGGTATCGCCGGTGAGTACGACAACAGGCGCATCGTCGATCTCGAGCCCACGTGCGCGCACCTCGGCGAGTGCGATTCGCACCGCGTGACCGGTGCCCTTCTGCTCCTCCTGAACAACAGTGAGTGCCCACGGGGCGATCTCCGAGAGGTGCTCGGTGACCTGATCGCGGCCGTGGCCCACCACGACAACGACATGAGCCGGTTCGACGGTGGCGGCAGCTTCGAGTACGTGGCCGAGGAGGGATCGGCCGGCGACGGGGTGAAGAACCTTGGGGAGGGCGGACTTCATCCGCTTGCCTTCGCCGGCGGCCAAGATGATGACAACCGAGGGGCGCGGGGCCGCTGAGGTGGTCACGAATTCCTCCGATGGGCATGAAGAGAAGGGCCGAACGGGGGAAGGTCTCAAGCCTATCGGGGAAGAGAGAGCTCCCGGGGATGGGATCGAACCATCGTTGACGGATTCAAAGTCCGCTGTCCTGCCGCTAGACGACCCGGGACTGACGTGCAGTGGCCAAGGGTAAATGATTTGCGATTTCCGCTGGACAGGGGAGGTTACGGTGGCGTAGGTTACGGGAGCGTAGGTAGTGCTCACTACCTCATTAAAGGAGTCTGATGACCCTCGCCCAGCCTGTCACCGTGGAGTCCCCCGTTGACGAGGACTACACCACTACGACGATGCGGGTACTGCTCGCGATCTTCATCATCGTTCCGCTTCTCGCGGTCATTGTCGCGATCCCCATCGCATGGGGCGGATTCGTCGGCTGGAGCGACCTGTTCATCGTGCTGCTCTTCTGGGCGATCACCGCAGGTGGCATCACGGTTGGCTTCCATCGCTATTTCACTCACGGTTCATTCAAGACGAATCGCTTCATGAAGTACGCGCTCGGCATCGCCGGTTCACTCGCCGTGCAGGGTTCGCTCTCGCAGTGGGTGGCCGATCACCGCAAGCATCATCAGTTCTCCGATGACGAGGGTGATCCGCATTCGCCGTGGCGCTTCGGCACCAGCAAGCGCGCAGTCGCCAAGGGCCTGTACTGGGCGCATATGGGTTGGCTTTTCGGTGAAGAGCAGACCTCAGCGGAGAAGTACGCACCCGACATCGCGAATGATCCCGATGTTCAGCGCATCTCGCGACTCTTCCCGCTCATGGTTCTCACAACCCTTCTGGCGCCTGCAGTTCTCGGTGGTCTGCTGACCTGGTCATGGATGGGTGTTCTGACCGGATTCTTCTGGGGCAGCCTGATTCGGATCGCGCTCGTGCATCACGTGACGTGGTCGATCAACTCGATCTGCCACGTCTTCGGCACTCGCCCGTTCAAGTCGCGTGACCAGTCGTCGAACGTGTGGTGGCTGGCGCTGCCCTCCATGGGCGAGTCCTGGCACAGCCTTCACCATGCTGAGCCGACGGCGGCTCGACACGGAGTCTTCAAGGGCCAGATCGACATGAGCGCAACCTTCATTCGTCTGCTGGAGAAGACCGGCATCGCAACCGACGTGCGCTGGCCGAAGCATGATCGACTGGTGCGCAAGCTCAATGACCCAACCCAGGAGCATCGCCTTCGCACGTTCCATCCGGCCCGGGCGAACTCAAGCCAATGAGCGCCAACCTCGAAGATCTGGAGTCTGACGACTTCGAGAGCGAAGCCGACAACGTCACCGACATCGGCTCGGTGAAGCGTCGCGACACCATGCCGCGACCATCGGACACGAAGATCCGCATGAGCGGGCAGGAACGTCGTGAGCAGTTGCTTGCGGTCGGCCGAAAGCTGTTCGCCGAGAAGGGCTTCGAAGCCGTCAGCGTCGAAGAGATTGCCAGCACCGCCAAGGTCTCCAAGCCGGTTGTGTACGAGCACTTCGGTGGCAAGGAAGGGCTGTACGCAGTTCTGGTCGATCGCGAGATGAACTACCTGCTGAATTCCTTCGAGAAGGCACTGACCGGCAGGAACCCGCGTCAGCTGCTCGAGCAAGCCGGCATGGCTCTCTTTGACTACATCGACGAATACCCCGACGGTTTCCGCATCCTCGTGCGCGATTCGCCGATGGCGCAGACCACCGGCACCTTCGCGAGCCTGATCGTCGATGTCGCCACTCGAGTCGAGCATCTACTTGCCGATGAATTCGCTGCGCACAAGATGGACAAGAAGCTTGCTCGCATGTACTCGCAGATGCTCGTCGGCATGGTCGCACTCACCGGTCAGTGGTGGCTCGATGTGCGCAAGCCGAAGAAGGACGAAGTCGTCGCGCACCTGGTGAACTTGGCCTGGAACGGCCTCGCGGGTATGGAAGCCAAGCCCGAACTGCACATGCGCAAGCGCTAGTCAGGCCCACACCACCGGAAATGGCGTCGGCTCGCTAGAACCAATCGCTCGCGAAACCGAGCCCGCAACAATGTCGGCTCCCCAGAGCAGAGGCTGATCCTTCCACCCAACATGACGAACGTCCGCGAATTCACCTTGCGAGTAAGCCGTAACTCTTCGAATGAGCGACTTGTCTCGGAGGTCCGGTGCGTTGCCTCTACTTTCCATGACGATGGAGGCGGTGCCATGAATGATGCTTGATGACGTCCCAAAGAGCGCGACCAGCAACTTACGCCTCGTTCGCTCTTCCGCTCGTGGTTCCCCCAGACTCGCGATGGCGAGTGAGTCCACTGGCAAGGACTGCATCAGCTGAACGAGGGCGCGACGTCGAATCGCAGGAGAATCCGCAAAATGAATTCGCTCCTGACGACCAGCGGCATGCCGGATTTGTGTCTCGCATGTTCCAAGGGCTTCAGGCGGTACGAGCAGTAGCCCGAACACGTAGACGTGCCCTCCGCTCCTGAGCACTGAGGACTCGTCGAGGAACGCCACCGTGGACATCGTCCAAAGATCACGGGTCTGCAACACACAGACAATGCCCTTACGAGCGCCTGTGGATTACTTGAGTCGGGATGCAACCCCTGCTAGATTTTTTCCCGCAGGCCTTGTGCTTTCGAGTGACAAGGAAGTGGGGCTGGGTGCGTCCCGGGGTATACCGGGCCCCCAGCCCGGCGCCTTTTCTGGGCCAGAGAATTAACCGACAACCTTCGCGCCGTGCGCCGGGCTCGTCGCCGTCTTCACTGTGCGGCATACGCCAGCTGAAGTCAGCCCCACTGCGATATCGAGTGCATGCTCGTGATCGCGGGCGAGGAATGCGCAGGTCGGGCCGCTGCCCGACACGATTCCGCCAAGCGCACCCAAGTCATCGCCGGTCTCGAGTACCTGTGCGAGTGACGGGCGCAACGAGATCGCCGCGGCCTGCAGATCATTGCTCAGCGCCTTGCCGAGAATCACTGCATCTCCGGCGCGAAGCCCTTGCATGAGCAAGTCAGATACATACGGGTCAGGAACTTCCATGCCCTCACGCAGTCGATCACACTCGCCGTAGACCGCGGGAGTCGAGAGACCGCCTTCGGCAAGAGCGAACACCCAGTGGAAGGAACCGCGCGCAAGCGCAGACATCAACTTCTCGCCGCGCCCCGTGCCAACAGCAGTGCCGCCGTGGAGTGCGAACGGAACATCGGATCCAAGTTCGGCAGCGAGATCCATCAAGTCATCACGATCAGTGCTCAGGCGCCACAGCGCATCGCAGGCCACGAGCGCTCCCGCCGCATCGGCACTTCCGCCAGCCATGCCGCCGGCGACCGGAATTCCCTTGTTCAGGTGCATCGTGACGTCAGCCTCGATGCCCGCATGGGCAGCGAGCAGCATTGCTGCACGGTAGGCGAGGTTCGATTCGTCGACAGGAAGGTGATCAGCGCCCTCGCCCGAGATCGTCAGCGTGATTCCGGCACCAGGTTCGGCGTAGGTGGCCTTCACTTCGTCACTCAAGCTCACGGCATGGAACACGGTGGCGAGTTCGTGATAGCCGTCCTTGCGCAGGGGGCCGACCGACAACTGCAGGTTCACCTTCGCGGGCACGCGAACGATCACGGAAGTCGGGGCCATGGCTTGAGGGTAGGCGTTCTAGCGAGCGAGAGCGCGGTAGAGGCTGTCAGCGAGGGCGATGAACTCCGGCAACGTGAGGGCTTCTCCGCGGCGTCCCGGGTCAATACCCGCGGCACGCAGTGCCTGCTCAGCCGCATCGGGTGACCCGGCCAGCTGAGCGAGTGCGCCGCGCAGGCTCTTGCGACGTTGAGCGAAGGCCGT
>JBIJBU010000149.1:0-4519 GCA_044345075.1 Candidatus Nanopelagicales bacterium
GCCCCGCCTATCTGCGCCAGTGCGTGAAGATGTCGCTGCGACGCCTCGGCGTCGAGCGCATTGATCTGTGGCAGCTTCACCGCATCGACCCGCAGGTACCGATGGCCGACCAGTTCGGAGAGATCGCAGAGTTGCAGCGCGAGGGCCTGATCCGTCACGTTGGCTTGTCCGAGGTGTCGGTCGATGACGTCCGGGCGGCTAGCGAGTACTTCGACGTCGTCAGCGTGCAGAACCACTACAACGTTGGCGCCCGCACCAGCGAAGAGCTGCTGCAGTATTGCGAGGCGAACGACATCGGATTCATTCCGTGGTTCCCACTGGGAGGTCGAGAGTTGGTCGCGGCCGACAGTCCGCTCTCCGCAATCGCCGCTCGCGTTGGGGCGACCCCGGGACAGGTGGCGCTTGCCTGGCTGCTACAGCACTCTCCGGTCATGCTGCCGATCCCCGGCACGGGTTCGATCGCGCACCTCGAAGAGAACTGCGCAGCGGCTCTCGTCGAACTCGACGACGCCACGATGGCCGAGCTGGATCGACTCTCAGCATGACGCGATCATGAGCGCACCACGACGCAATCGCGGCAACGGCGCCTTCTGGGTCTACCTGTCTCTTGCCGCCATCGGCCTGATCGGTACCGCGTACTTCAACATCAAGGGCTTCACCGAGCCATCGGATTCGTTCCTCGCCGCGTGGTTCGCCAACTCGGCTGTGATCTCCCTTTCGATCGATCTGCTTGTAGTCGCGAGTGCTGCCTCAATCTTCATCATCCTTGAGGGACGCCGGCTCGGAATGCGCTGGTACTGGCTTTACGTGGCCGCCTCGTTCATCACAGCAGTCGCCTTCACCTTTGCTCTTTTCCTGGCAATGCGAGAGCGAAAACTTGCAGCTGACGAGCGGGATACGGCTGCGTTACCGCCAGAGGGCCTTGACCAGAGGAACTAGCCACCACCGACCGCCGTGACCCTCGCAAAGGTGAGGCATTCGCCGGTGCCAATTCAGCAGATCGGCTCAATGGTGTGACCGGGCTCACTGTCGAGATGGTCAGGGGGCTTCTCGACGCGCGGAGATTCCGAAGGCGGGTTATCGTCGAAGAGCGGCGCTTGCCGCGGACCCTCACACGAAGGAATGTTCATGAGACTCGCCCGCACTTCAGCAATCGTGGCACTCGCCGCTGCTGCTGCACTTACCTTCTCTGCCTGCAGCAGCTCCTCGAGCGACGCTGCTATGGCCCCTAGCGAATCAGCCGCTGCTCCCGCGGAGTCAGCCCCCGCCGAGGTCGCCACTGTCGGCACCATCGTCGAAGTTGCAGCCGGTAACCCGGACTTCAGCACCCTCGTCGCTGCGGTCGACGCAGCCGGCCTGGTCGAGACGCTCAATGGCGAAGGACCCTTCACGGTCTTCGCGCCCACGAACGAGGCATTCGACGCTCTTCCCGCCGGTGTGCTCGACGCACTCCTGCTTCCCGAGAACAAGGACGCACTCGTCAAGATCCTGACTTACCACGTGGTCCCGGGCACGGTCATGGCTGCTGACGTGACTGCAGGCGATGTCGCCACGGTCGAGGGACAGAACATCACCCTCGCCACCGACGGCGGCGTGACTGTAAATGGCGCTGCAGTCCTGCAGGCTGACGTCGTTGCCTCGAATGGCGTCATCCACGTCATCGACGCAGTGCTGCTGCCGCCGGACGTTGACGCTGCAGCTCTCGTCGCTCCGTAAACACCAGCTCGACTCGCACATTGCCTTCGGGCAGTTGCACGAAGCCCCGGATCACACAGTGGTCCGGGGCTTCGTGTGCGAGTGGCCATCAATCACCCGCGTCAGCACTGTCGAAGCCTCAAGGACCACTGCAACCCGCAGCGGGGCAATCATTGAGAAGGCTGCCGATTCGACGCCTAGATCAGTCTAGAGTTTGGAACGGATTCTGAGCCACCGTGGCGGCAGGGCCCCAAGAGCGGAGATCGCCACATGAGCCACGTCCGTCGCCACAGAATCCTGGCCGCCGCAGCCACCCTGCTTGCAGGCTCACTGATCTGGGCCGCCGCCCCCGCATCCGCGGAAGACGTCATCATTCCTCCCGGGGGCAGCATTCCCGAGGGAGCGATTGACTGCACGCCTTCCCGGTACGCCCCTGGCGCCCTTCCCCGCGAATGCACGGGTGATTTCCCGAACGAGGAAGCCGCCTTCGACACCTCGAACCTTCCCGGTCTCGAGATCACTCCCGGTGCCGCACGCGCAGCGACATCCTTCAATCTCGGCGCCATGATTGCTGCACTCGGCCCCTATGCATCACTGCCGATCTTCTATGTCGACTACGGCGATGGCACCGGCTTCGGTAGTTCCGGTGATCTCAAGACACTCGGGAGTTTCCCCACATCACACGTGTACGTGAATCCGGGCACTTACACCGTCACCGGTTACGCCAGTGCGCAGGGCAGGACCGAGAGCACCTCCACCACGGTCACGATCGTCCCTGCGAAGGAAGAACCCGCAGCGGTGAAGGAAACCAAGGATTGGCAGACCGTGGCTACTCCGCCAGCGACAGCCGTCGTGGCTGTCGCGGCAGCTGACCGCGGTGGTGCAGTGAGCGTGGGCACGGCGGTCACGGCGGTCGTGGAGCGCAACACGAAGAAGGCCGCCTCAACTGAGGGCAAGGCACCCATGGTCAACGCGACCGTGGGACAAACGACTCTCGTTAACGTGCCTTCCCTGCCCGCTGGTAGCTCTGTCGCTGCTCGCGTGAAGATCGGGAAGAAGTGGACGACTCTTCCGGCCGGCGAAGTTGAAGGCAACGGGGTCTTGACTCTGCCAGCACTTACCTTCGCGAAGTCGGGGACCTATCCCGTCAAGCTCACTCTCGCGAACGGCTCGACTCGCTACGTCAAGGTCAAGGTCAAGAAGGGCTAATCCCCTGATTCGCGGTCTTGCACTCGACGCATCAGTACGGATCTCACTGACCGAGCTCATGGCGAATGGCGTGCCCGGGCCACGAAGGTAGGCTTGCCTGATGCGAATAGGACTCCTGGCGTACGGCGCGATCGGCCATGAACACAATCACGCGGTTCAGAACACCGAGGGGCTTGAACTGACGGCAGTCTGCGACGTCAATCCTGAGCGCATTGCGGCTGCACGAGAACTTGCTCCCGACGTTGCGGCCTTCGCGGACGCCCAGGAGATGCTCGACTCCGGTCTTGTCGACCTCGTCGTGGTGTCGACTCCTCCCAATACTCACCATTACTGGGCGATGGAAGCCCTGCGTCGGGGTATCCACGTTGTGCTCGAGAAGCCGATGGCTCTGACCGCCGCGGAGTGCGACGAGGCCATGGCGCTGGCAAGTGAAAAGGGCCTGACCCTGATCGTCTTCCAAAACCGCAGATTCGACGCTGACTTCGTCACGATTCGTCGCCTCATCCGCGAAGGCGCGATCGGCGAGGTGTTCCAGTACGACAGTTTTGTCGGCGGCTACTCACGGCCCTGCGATTACTGGCACTCCGATGTTGCTGTCTCAGGCGGCGCCATCTTCGACTGGGGCTCCCACTATCTCGATCAGATCCTCGATGTTTTCGATCAGGAGATCGCCTACGTCTCCGGCGTCAACCACAAGCGTCATTGGACTCACGTCACGAATGCCGATCACTCTGTAGTCACGGTCACCTTCGGTGACGGCACCCAGGCGACGTTCGTCAATTCAGATCTCTCCGCTGCTCGACCCCCGAAGTTTCGGGTGTTCGGAACCCAGGGCGCAATTGTTGCCGATTGGGACCCTGCGGCAGAGCCTGCAGTGGCGGATCTTCCCGCACTCGTCACGCTGTATGCACCTGATGGCTCGTCGCGATCGATCAACCTCGACGAGGTTCCTGCTTACACATTCCATCGCGAGCTTGCCGCGCATCTCGCGTCCGGAACACCGATGCAGGTCTCTGCTCAGCAGTCGCGCAATGTGGTTGCCGTAATGGAGGCTGCTGAAGAGTCGGCGAAGGATCTTGGCCGACAGGTCGTTCCCGAACTCCTGCGATGACCGATGTTCGCTGGGGCATCCTCGGCGCCGGCTGGATCGTGCAGCAGGCGACGGGAGATGCACTGCGCCCGGCCGAAGGCGCCTCTCTGCAGGTTGTGGCCGCTCGCGACATGGATCGCGCTCAGTCGCTGGGTGCTTCACGGGCTGTCACTGATTACCGCTCGGTGATTGAGGCCGACGACGTCGATGCGATCTACATCGCACTCTCCAACGAAGCGCATCTGCCGTGGATCCTTGCGGCCGTCGAAGCCGGAAAGCACGTGGTCTGCGAGAAGCCGCTCACGCTCTCTCCGCAGGACACGAAACTGGCTTTCGACGCTGCCGATCAAGCGGGCGTGCTGCTCGTCGAAGCGGTGTGGTCGCGCTGGCACCCCAGGATCGAACGCATCGTCGAACTTTGCCACACTGGTGCTCTCGGCGATATCGAAAGCTTCCTTGGCACCTTCACGTTCCCCGAAGTCACACCAGGGAACTATCGCCTCGATGCCGAGCGAGGTGGCGGTG
>JBIJBU010000150.1:0-4504 GCA_044345075.1 Candidatus Nanopelagicales bacterium
CACGGACGCGAATTTCATCATCGGCTCAGGTGAGATCGTGGGCCTGGTGGGTGAGTCAGGCTCGGGCAAGACCACGGTGGCCACCGCGATGCTCGGACACACGCGCAAGGGTGCCGAGATCGTTCAGGGCAGTGTCACCATCGACGGCGTTGACATTCTGGGCCTATCCGGGGGAGCGCTCCGCTCCGCGCGAGGCCGGGTGATTTCCTATGTTCCGCAGGATCCCGCCGCCGCACTCGACCCATGCATGACCGTCGGTCGGCATCTGCGCGAGGCCGTGAAGGCACATGAGTCGACAGCCGATATTGATTGGGCTGCGCGACTTGCGGAGTTGCTTCGCGATGCCGGACTAGACGACATCGACGGACTTCTGGACCGGTACCCGCATGAGCTCTCCGGTGGTCAGCGGCAGCGGGTGTGCATCGCGATGGCATTCGCCTGCAAGCCCGCTTGCGTCGTTCTCGATGAACCGACGACCGGCCTCGATGTCACGACACAGGCCCACATCCTTGCCTCCGTGCGCCGACTTGCCAAAGAGCATGACGTCGCCATGCTCTATGTCACTCATGACCTTGCCGTCGTGGAGGATCTCGCTGACCGACTCATCGTTATGTATGCAGGTCGGATTGTGGAGCAGGGGCCAGTAAGGACGGTGTTCCACAATTCAGCGCACCCGTACTCGCGCGCACTGATGGCGACAACCCCCGATGTCCGCACCCGCCTTGAGCTGCAGCCGATCCCAGGAGTGGCTCCACGCGTCGGTCACCGCCCGCACGGGTGCGCCTTCGCCGACCGTTGCTCGCAGGCAGGGGACCGATGCCGCGAGGAGATTCCCGCGCAGGTAGTAGTCGGGCCGGAGCACGAGGCAGCCTGCTGGTTCGCTGCTGACGTCACGACCGAGCGCAGCCCGCTCACTGTGCGCTCCGAGCTGGTGCTCGCGAACGATGTGCCGATCCTCCAGGCGGAGGACATCAGGGCCGGCTACAACGGCCGCGAGGTCGTGCACGGCACCTCCCTCAGCATTGGTCGAGGTGAGTGCCTGGCGCTCGTCGGAGAGAGTGGATCCGGGAAGACCACGCTCGCCCGATCACTGATCGGTCTCTCGGCTCAGGTCACCGGGCGACTGCGCCTCAATGGCGAGGAGATGCCGCTGGATATTCACGCACGCTCACTGGCCCAGCGTCATGCACTGCAGTACGTCTTCCAGAGCCCCAGGTCGTCCCTCAACCCGCGGCGGACGATCTTCGAATCAGTTGAAGCCCCACTACTGGGCGCACCGAAGACCGCCGCCGCCGCTCGGCGCGAGCGGGTATTCGAGGCACTCGAGCAGGTGGGCCTGGGCCCATCATTTGGACCACGGTTCCCCGATCAGCTCTCCGGTGGTGAGCGTCAGCGCGTGGGAATTGCCCGTGCACTCGTCTGCGAGCCTGAAGTCCTGATCTGCGATGAGATCACCTCGGCCCTCGATGTATCTGTGCAGGCGGCCATCATCGAACTACTGGAGGGACTCCAGCGCGAGCAGGGGCTCTCTGTGCTCTTCGTCACGCACAATCTCGCACTGGTGCGCACGATCGCTCATCGAGTGATCGTTCTCCGCGCAGGGCATGTCGTCGAGGAGGGGTCCGCAGCGGACACCCTCCAGCATCCGCGTCACGAGTACACGCAGACTCTGATCCGCGATACACCGTCGATCATCGCCCCGCTCGCGTCCGGCTCGTAAGCCGAGTAAGCGAGGCTTCGCGAACTAGTGAGCGACGAGGGACAACCTCGGCCAGGGCCTGGCGTAGAGCAACGGGTCATGTGCCAGTGAGAGGGCCTCGTGATCTTGTGACCCGAGAGACCAGCGTTCCGCAAGGAGGGCGAGGGCAAGCCCGGCTTCAAATGTTGCGAGATGGATACCGAGGCACACCTTGGGCCCGGTACTGAACGGAAGGTAGCTGTCCTTCTGCATGTCCGTCATCCGACCGGCCGGGCAGTGTGATGTGGAGAATTCCTCAGGCGCCTCGAATGCCTCGGGGTTGTGGTGGGGTATCCACGTGCTGAAAAGAACGGGTAGGCCCTCGGGCAGGACCACGCCGTTCATGTCGAAGGTGCCCACCACGGTGCGGTCAATGAGGTCACCTACGGGATAGAGGCGAAGGGTCTCAGTGACGATTTCGGAGGCCAGCGGAACGGCTTCCTCCCAGCGCTCGTGGAAGTCCTGTGCGCCGGCTATAGCCGCCACCTGAGCTGCTAGTGCCTCCTGGACCTCGGGGTGCGTGGCAAGGATGCAGGCCGCGAACGCCAAGGTGTTCGCAGTGGTCTTGTGGCCGGCATAGATCAGCCCCACCACTTCATCGCGAAGTTCTTGGTCGCTCATCGGCTCATCGCCTTGCAGGGCGGATGTCACGATGCGGCTCAAGAGATCCTCGCGCGGTGCCGCTCGACGAGCAGCGATCATCGAGTAGATGAATGCATCGAGTGCTCCGAGCGCCTGCGCGAACTCGGGGCGGTCTGAGGGGATGTATGCGGGGTCCTGGCTGATCATGACGAAGGCCGAATTGCGCTCGACGTCGAACGCATGGATCACGTCGATGAATTCACGGTGATCTCCGGAGAAAAGAGTCGCGCCCAGGGCATCGAGAATGAGATCGGTCATCATCGTGTCCGGGTCGAAGTTGTCTGTTGGATTCCACGACGCGAGAGATGTGCGCAGGGATTCTTGAAGCAAAGGCCCTAGCTCCCTGACGCCACGGTGAGAAAGCGGGCGTTGCAGAACGCGATGGCGAGGTCGCCAGGAATCGCTGTAGTTCACGGTGATCGCGAAGCCGAGGCCTCCCGCGGATTCGAATCCCTTGATCAGCGGGCCGACTCCTACCTCCGAGAAGGGCGCCTTCAGGAGCATTCTCATCAAGGTCGCATCATTGAGCCACAGCGCGACTTCTCCGTTGAGCAGGAAGCGAAACAGCGGCCCGTGTGCTGATGCGCGCGCGATGAACTCGCTCCACGCCGTGACGGGATGCGGCATATCCGAGATGAGGGGGAGGTCCTCGAATGTCTGTGTCATAGCAACCGGAATCCTGTGAGCGAGGTGACGGTAAGGCACCTGTGTTGACGAAAGTAGTGCGCTTCTCGTCTGATGTCCGCGCTTGGTCATTCCTGACTTAGGTGACGTGATTCTGTGCAGGAATGAAGCACGAATCACAGCCAGGCGGAGAGTGCGGGAACTTCGTCGTTGCCCGACGTGGTGAGCCCGGAGTACTGACGCCCGGCCAAGTACGCGGTGATTGCCGCAAGTGAACCGGTGACCTGTACAGGATCGCCGGCACCGGGAAGCTTCCATTGATCAGCAGTGTCGCTGACGAGAACGATGGCGGTCGGGCCATCGGCGCTTGCTCGCTTGGTGACGATGTCGTCGCAAAGAGCGCGCAGGAATTCCTCCGGCAGATCGTCGAATCCAACGCCGGAGTCAAGGTCGACTGCATGAATCATGACCTCGCGTGATCGCATCCACGGAGTCTCGGATGCCGGGACAGTACGGCCCTGAGCTGTGACAATCTCATGTGTCCACTGCTCAGCTGTGAGTGCGCTCATTCCCTCATCGAGTCTGGCGGCCGATTCGCTGAACCAGAGCCCGAGTTCGCTGCCGGACTTTCGACTCCCGATCTCGATATCGGCGGCACGCGCTTCCGGCGAGGGATACATCGGCGTGACCTCGCCTGTCGCGGCCCAGTGAACGAGATTTCCGATCGCATCGCCATTGGCCGCCAGGTGTGCGATCAGGTGCTTGCGTGTCCACCCGGGCAGTTGAGACTGGACGTCGAAATCTTGCTCGTCGAAATTCGCAATGGCGGTAGTGACGAGTTCGGCGCCGATCTGCATCCACTGTCGGGACTGTTCACGAGTGCGAGCCATCAGGAGGCATCCGCCCTGACGTGGTTGGCCAGCGCGCCGATGCCCGCGATCTCGGCCACGACCAACTCGCCACCGTGCAGATAGACCTCGGGCTTGCGAGCGTGCCCGACTCCGCCCGGAGTGCCCGTGGCGATGATGTCTCCAGGATTGAGTCGGATCATGGTGGAGATGTATTCGACGAGGAAAACAGGATCGAAAAGCAGGTCGCTGGTGTTATCCGATTGCATGACAGCACCGTCGACGGTGAGCTTTACGTCAAGCGTCGGTCGCACTCCGCCGGGAAGGTCGTCGGGGGTGACGAGGTACGGGCCCACCGGAGTCGAAGAGTCCCAGTTCTTGCCTTGTAGCCATTCGCGGGTGCGAAACTGCCAGTCGCGGCAGGTGATGTCGTTGAGCACGCTGAATCCGGCGATGGCTTCCTCCGCCTGCTTCGTACTCGCACGTCGCACGGTTGTACCGATAACCACGGCGAGCTCGACCTCCCAGTCGAATGCCTCAGTCTCGGCGGGTCGCATGATGTCGTCGGTCGCACCGATCAGGGTGTCGGAGAACTTCGAGAACAAGGTCGGATGCTCGGGAAGGTCTCGGCCCATCTCGGTGATGTGAGTGC
>JBIJBU010000151.1:0-4501 GCA_044345075.1 Candidatus Nanopelagicales bacterium
CACTCAACTCAAGCAGCATTACCGAGGCGAGGAGATCACCGAAGGCCCTCTCGCTGGTTACGAATGGGATCCCAGCACGGCGACCGGTGGGCCGCGTCCGACAAGGCCGCGCGCCCTCGCGCCGGGCTCGTTGAAATTGATCGGTCAGAGCGTTCTGCACCCAGGTCAGCTGCCGGCGACCGCAGTGCTTTCTGCCTTCTTGCCTACTGGCGGACGATCACTCGGCAAGGTCGGTGAGCTCGTCGATGCTGTCACCGATGGCGGGCAATGGACGACTCATCCGGGCACCTGGGTGGTCGCCATGGACTACGAGACCGGCAAGCGAGTGGTCTTCGGTCGGTCTGGTGCGCCGGTGGCCAAGCTCTCCGATGCGGTGATGGCCTCGTGTGCGATCCCCGGCTGGTTCTCGCCGGTGCGCATTGGTTCGCATACGTACGTCGATGGCGGCACGATCTCGGCGACCTCAATTGATGTGGTCGCATATGCCGGTCTCGATGAGGTGTACGTCGTAGCGCCGATGGTCTCCTTTGAGCATGATCACCCCACCACCGTTGCTGCGAAGTTGGAGCGCAAGTGGCGTGAGCAGGTGACGAAGGCAGCCGTAGCCGAGGTCGTTGAGGTCGAGCGCACTGGTGCCCGCGTATACCTCGTCGGCCCGGGCCCCCAAGATCTTGAGGCCATGGGCGGAAACCTGATGGATGCCACGCGTCTCGATGACGTCCTGGAGACTTCCTTGCGGACGAGCGCAGCCGTATTGAGTGAACTACTCGACTAGTCGATCGAGTAACACGTCAGTTCGTTATGCGTGCTCGCCCAGCCACTGCTCGCCGAGCTTGTTCTCCTTGGCGAGGTACTTCTCGGTGGTCTCCTTCGCCAGTTGCTCGACCTTGCCGCCGATGAACGGGATGCTGGCCTTGAAGGTGCCCGTGACAGTGATCTGAGTGCCCTCGCCGACAGGGGCCAGGCTCATCGTTCCGTTGAACGAGATCGGTGCGGAGAATTCGACCTTCACTGGCACGCTGGCAGTGCCGCTTGCGCTGAGGGCCGGCCAGTTCTGGGTCTCGGTCACCGTGAGAGTCTCGCCGATCATCTTGACGGCGAAGGAGGGCACATTCGCGGGCAGAACCCTGGCGCTGAGCACTGTGCACGCACCATCGCTGCCCGCCGTGACCGAGGAGGTCGAGCTCAGCGCGCCCGTGTTCTCGGCGCGAAATGTTACGAACTTTTCGTCGGTCAGCATCGCGTGTACCCGCTCAGGTGAGGCCGTATACGTTTGCATGACAGTGAAGTCGGTGCCCATGACCACATCCTCTCCTATTGCGGCTAGCGTAGAGAGCGACGCGCACAACGGCGTGCGCGTGGTGAAGAGGCAGACGTGGTCGAGGTCGTATCTCCCTACCTTCGCGATGTCGTGTCCGAAGTCTCTGACCCGGCACTCCGTGACACCGTCCGACGGTTCTTTCGCTTCGTGGCTGACGATGATCTACGAGAGATCTCACCCACTCGAGTAATCGAGCACGTCCGTGATTTCCTGGAGTTCGCGCAGGTCCGACCTGCAGGTAAGGCCCTGATCCGCGTTCTCCCGCCGACCCGAGATGCCGGAGCGGTGGTCTGCGTCGTCACCGATGACATGCCATTCCTGGTCGACTCCGTCACGAATGAGCTCACGCGTGAAGGCAGGTCCATTCATCGAGTGGTGCACCCGCAGTTTGCCGTGAAGCGTGATTCGAGTGGTCAGTTGGTTGAGGTACTCGACCTCGATGTTGACGAGCCCGCGCCAGTCGGCACTATCGCTGAGTCGTGGATGCGCATTGAGTTGCTGCCGGACCTGATCGCACCCACCGAATCCATGACCGAGCACAACCTGCATCGGGTACTCGACGATGTTCGTGACTCGGTCGAGGACTGGGCGGCGATGAGCGGTCAGGCCCTGTCCATCGCGGCCGGCCTCTCTGTCACACCGCCTGTCAGTATTGATCCGATCGACGTGGCCGAGGCTGCCGACTTGATGCGGTGGCTCACGGAGGGGCACTTCACCTTCCTCGGCTACCGCGAGTACTCCTTGGTGTCATGGGCAGGGGAGGACGTCCTTGAGCCGGTTGCCGGCTCCGGGCTCGGCATCTTGCGCATCGACCCTGAATCGGACTCACCCTCCGCGTCGGCAAGTTTCGCCGCCATGCCGCCGGCCGTGCGCGCCAAGGCTCGTGAGCCGCACCTCTTGGTGCTGACCAAGGCGAACTCCCGATCAACAGTGCACCGCCCGGCGTACCTCGATTACGTGGGCGTGAAGACATTTGATGCGGCCGGCAAGGTCACCGGCGAGCGGCGCTTCCTCGGGCTCTTCACAGCTTCGGCGTACAGCGAGAGCGTGGCGCAGGTACCTGTACTGCGTATTCGCGTTGCCGAGATCATGGAGTCCCTTGATCTCGTACCAGGCTCGCACTCTGCCAAGGATCTCCAGGCCTTCCTGGAGACCTATCCACGCGACGAGCTCTTCCAGGCGCACACCTGGCAGTTGCTCGAGATTGCTGGTTCTGTGCTGCATCTTCAAGAGCGCAGGCAGACCAAGGTGTACCTGCGATCTGATGATTACGGCCGCTTCGTCTCAGCTTTGGTCTACCTTCCGCGTGACCGCTACAACAGCAAGACCCGCAAGCGCATCGAGGACATCCTGATGCGCGTATTCGGTGGCACTTCCGTGGACTACACAGCGCTGGTCTCGGAGTCAGTGCTTGCTCGCCTGCACTACGTGATTCATGTAGATGCCTCGATAGGGATTCCCGAGATCGATCATGCTGCGCTTGAAGCTGAGTTGGCAGAGGCAGCGCGCAGTTGGGAGGACAAGTTCGCCGATGACCTCATTGCGGCGGTCGGCGATGACGAGGCAGCTCGATACGCGCGAATGTACGGCTCTGCCTTTACCGAGAGCTACAAGGAGGACTTCAGTTCTGAGACTGCGGTCGAAGACGTGCGCATGCTGGAAAGCCTTGCTCACGGCGAGATGCATGTGGAGCTCTACGGCGGTGACGAGCCGCGCTTCAAGGTGCTGCGCATCGGTTCAGCGATGTCGCTGTCACGCCTGCTGCCCATCCTGCAGCGCATGGGCGTCGAGGTTTTCGACGAATACCCGTACGAGATTCGTCGCGCTGATGGGCAAGAAGCATGGGTCCTCGACTTCGGTCTGGCGCTCCCGGCTGGCGAGATCGCCGGAGAAGCAAGCCTTCCCGAGCGCTTCGAGGATGGCTTCCGCGCTGCCTGGGCAGGGGAGTGCGAGGTCGATGACTTCAATGCGCTGATCGTGCGGGCCGGCCTGACCTGGAAGCAGGCAGCACTTATCCGCGCATACTCCCGCTACATGCGCCAGATCGGTACGACCTTCGGCCAGGACTACATCGAGCAGGTGGTGGCGGAGAACTCCTCGATCACCGTGCTGCTGGTGAAGCTGTTCGACACTCAGTTCGCCGAGGGTGTCGCTGAGCGATCGGTGAACGCCGACGCACTGGTGTTCGAGATCGAAAGCCGCCTTGATGCAGTGGTGAGCCTGGATCACGATCGGATCCTGCGCACGATGCTGAGCCTGATTCGTGCAACATTGCGCACCAGTTACTTCCTGCCTGCCCGCAATCGCCGGGCACTCGCCTTCAAGCTCGATCCCTCCGGCATCCCCGATCTGCCGCTGCCTCGGCCGAAGTTCGAGATCTGGGTGTACTCGCCGCGCGTTGAGGGTGTGCATCTTCGATTCGGGATGGTCGCTCGCGGTGGCTTGCGGTGGAGTGATCGTCGCGAGGATTTCCGCACCGAGATTCTCGGGCTGGTCAAGGCCCAGGAGGTCAAGAACGCCGTCATCGTGCCTGTGGGTGCCAAGGGCGGCTTCTTGCCCAAGCAGCTGCCTGACCCTTCGCTCGATCGCGAGGCCTGGATGACGGAGGGCAAGGCGGCCTATCGCGAATTCGTCTCGGCGCTGCTCGACATCACTGACAATCTGGTCAACGGAGAACTCGTTCCTCCCGCCGGAGTCGTTCGGCGCGATGGTGATGATCCGTATCTCGTGGTCGCTGCCGATAAGGGAACCGCGACGTTTTCGGATCTCGCCAACTCGATCTCCCAGGAGTACGGATTCTGGCTCGGCGACGCATTCGCTTCGGGCGGGTCAGTCGGTTACGACCACAAGGCGATGGGCATCACGGCCCGGGGAGCATGGGAGTCGGTCAAGCGGCACTTCCGCGAGCTCGATCTCGATACCCAGACGCAGGACTTCACAGTGGTCGGCATCGGCGACATGAGCGGCGATGTGTTCGGCAACGGGATGCTGCTCAGTGAGCACATCAGGCTGGTGGCCGCCTTCGATCATCGTGACATCTTCATCGATCCGACTCCTGATGCCACGCGATCCTTCACTGAGCGCCAAAGACTCTTCGCCCTGCCGCGCTCGAGCTGGGCTGACTACGACTCCACGCTGATCTCTGCCGGGGGAGGCGTCTTCTCGCGTGCCGCAAAGTCG
>JBIJBU010000220.1:0-2647 GCA_044345075.1 Candidatus Nanopelagicales bacterium
ATCAGCGCAGAAGTGATTGATGCATCGGGCATGGAGCTCGTGATGCAGCTCGCCGAACTGCCGTACCCGCTGGAATCTCGTCACCCGCTCGTAGTGCTACTCGAAATCGCCGATGGCGGCGATGGGTCGGGTCTGCCGCTAGACGAGTCTGCTGACGCGGTTGTCGCAATGGATGCATCATCGCGAGCGCGGCTGTGGTCGTATCGGGAGCGCCAGACCGAGGCGTACTCGACTCTCGGTGTCGTTCACAAGCTCGATATCTCGGTGCCCCTGGAATCACTTGCTCAGTGCGCTGACGAACTGCGTTCGTTGATTGAGTCGTACCCAATCGTCACTACCTACGGAGTCTTCGGACATCTCGCCGACGGCAACATCCATCTCGAAATCGTCGGCCCTGCCTGGGATGACCTCGAGATCGATCACGCGATGCTCGCGTGCGCTGCTCGATACGGCGGCTCAATCTCCGCGGAGCATGGCGTGGGGCGCGCGAAGGCGCGTGAGCTGGGGATGTGTCGTTCTGCTGTCGAGATCGCTGCCATGAAGGCGATCAAGGATGCGTGGGATCCGCAGGGGCTGATGCATCCGGGCGTGCTGTTCGCGGACAACTAACCGCTGACTGCTGTTTCCACATCCCGCCTGCCGATCCACAGATCCCGCTCGACCCGATTCATCCAACATAATTCGTTATTGCCTTGCCTCACGTGAAGTGAGGGGCATCCGGCCGTCCCTCCGTGAGGAGGTGACCATGGGCTATTGGCGGAAGCATCCAAAGAAAGACCTTGAAGCAGTGCTTGTTGCCTTCGACGAAATGGGCTGGCGGATTATTGATCCGCCGACGTACTATCAAGTTCTGTGCCCGTGCGGAAAGCACTATCGGTGGATTCACCTCACTCCGAGTAACCCGTACTACGGCAATCAAGCCCTTCGATGGGCTCGACGAGTATGCGATCAGGGGAAGGAGGAACACCGATGAACGTCACATGCACGTGGGAGTTCGCTCTGATTTCGAATGACGAGACCACTGATATTCCCGGCGACCTAGATCGCGTCATGTCGGAACTTCTCGCGTTGGAGGCCTGCACGTCGGCCCTCACCGATAGCGCCATCGGTCTTGACCTCGCAGAGATGTCGGCGGAGATCAGCGTGAGTGTCGAAGCTGAGGCGCCAGAGGCCGCGATCGCGCTTGCAATGAGTTCGATCCGTACGGCGATTCATGCGGCTGGCGGCAGCACCGCTGGATGGCCGTCAGTCTCCGACGTTGTCGGCACCGGCATTGTGTTCGAGCCGCGCCAACTGACCGCTGTCTGAGCTCTCCCCTTGTTGGGCCACGCGAGAGTGCGCGAAGTGGAGGCCTTCTGTAACCTCGCGGATAGTCGCAAAGCCGTCGGGCGAGCTTGAGCAATGGGGGTGACCTGAATGGTCGACATGCGAGTGGCCAAGCTCCAGCTGAAGATCCTGGCGCAGAGCCCGAATCGTGCCCGGTGCTACTACTGCGGCAAGCGAATGAAGTTCGCTACCGGTGGCCTTATCGGATTCGCTGGCCGCGAGGAGTTCTGCCGATCGTGCGGCCGAGAGCAGCCGGCTCTGCGTGATGTCATTGATCTCAGCCCTGAAGAGTGGGCACTGATCGAGAGTTACAACCCGGATAAATTCCCGGATCTCTACGAATGCATGAGTTGCGGTGTCAAGCTCCAGGTCAGTCGCGACGGCACCAAGGTCTTCTGCATGAGTTGCAGGAGGGAGTGGGAGCGCTTCGAGTTCGAGGATCTTCTCGGGTATCCCATTCCGTTCGAATGGCTTGGTCTCATTCCGCTTGACTTCGATGACTCGCGCTCCACCCGAAAGCTGCAGGAGAAGTTCGATGCCAATGGAATCGATAGCGCCACGCCCTACTTGGTAGCCGAGATTCATCGTAAGCGCGAGCGCGACGAGGACGGAAAGAAGATCAAGCTGAAGTGGACAGAGCTCCCTGTCTACTACGTGGCGCTCTACGCGGATTACCTAGCGGAGTACCTGGTGGTTAACGACACCGTCACCGCACGGGAGTTCGCTTACGCAGACTTCGTAAAGAGTGACGACCTGACCATGCTGGAGCTTCCATTCGAGGTCAACACCTTCAACGCCAAGAAGTTCAATCAGTATCTGTCCTATCTCGTGAATTCATATCTGCTGAACCTCGAGCCGTACTCGCCGCCCGAATTGTTCGGAACCGCCGCGCGTGACGCGGCATTGGCAAGCCAGGCGCCGGCCGGCGCAGCGGCCGAGAGCATCCCGGCTCAGCTCGCCCAATTGTTTGAGCTGCACAAGATGGGGGCGCTCAGCGACGAGGAGTTCGCGGCAGCGAAGGCCAAGCTGCTCGGATAACGAGTGAGCCGAGCTTGATTCGCGCTTGACTTCTACTGGGGAAGCAGGATGGCGCGCAGCTCGTCGGCGTTGGCTGCGTAGAACGTCGGGCTGAGAGCCTCGAGCTCACCCTCGGGCGCGTAGCCGTAGGTGATGGCAATGGAATCGATGCCGAAGTGTTCGGCGGCGACGATGTCGGAGTCTCGGTCGCCGACCATCACGATGCTCCCCGCCGTGTGATCAATGCTGGCCAGCTCGAAGGCATGGGCGAGCACGTCGGTCTTGTGTTGGCGCGAGCCGTCTT
>JBIJBU010000152.1:0-4454 GCA_044345075.1 Candidatus Nanopelagicales bacterium
GGATCCAGCGAGTGATCCAGGAGAACATCTCGGCGGGCTGGATGAGCACGAAGATGAGTACGAAGAAGCCTGCTGCAGCAGCAGTAGCAAGACCCACGATGCTGCCCAGCCCCGAGAGCACGCCTAGAGCGATGTTGCCGCCACTCTCGCGGATGAAGTTCTGCACCGATCCATACGCAGAAGTCAGATCGGCATCACTAAGGCCAAGCGGGCCATTGCGTAGCCAGTCGTCAAGTTCGGCGACTCCCCCGGAGATCGTCTCGCCGATGCCCGAGAACTGCTGAACGGCCGAGAGTCCGATGAAGAAGACAATCACGAACAAGGTGATCGTAAAGACGGCAAGAGCGAGTACCCCAGCGAGCCATCGGGGCATCCAAGTCGCCAACATGTTGGTGAGCGGCAGCAACCAGGCACCGACGAGCAGGGCGAAGAAGAGAGCAAGGAGCAAAGTCTGCAACGGCGTGATGAACCACACCAGACCGATTACCACGACCGCGATGGCGATCAGCCGCCATGCGTAGCCGCCCATGCGTCGCATCTGGGGCGAGACTCCATCAGGCGTGGGATAGGCCTCCGGCGGCGCCGGCCGCACTGGCTGCGTGTTGTCGTCGTCCTTCGCCACCGAATCTCCCCACATTGAAGCGATACGGCAACGGTAGTGCACGCACCTCTATCGGCTGCGGCGACCGCGACTGCTCGAGCCTGAACGCGATGCGCCAGCTCCCGTACCGGCCGGGCGGCCAGTGCCTGAGCCTGAGGCACGGCGGCGACGATGCGGCGCAGCGGGCTTCACAGTGACAGGCGCTTCAGGGGCGGGCTTGACGTACTCGGCACGCTCGCCGCGCATCGCCAGCAGCTCAGGAGCATCGGGACGAACCTTGGTGAAGGTCGGCTTGATGCCCGCCTGCTTCGCGAGGGTGCGCACCTCACCGAGTTGATCGGGGGTTGCCACGGTCACGACGGTTCCGGTTGCGCCTGCGCGAGCAGTACGACCGGAACGGTGGGTGTAGGCCTTGTGCTCGGCGGGCGGATCAACGTGCACGACGAGTTCTACGTCGTCGACATGGATGCCACGAGCTGCGATATCGGTGGCCACGAGCACGCTCGTGCTGCCGTCCTTGAATGCCGCAAGATTTCGATCGCGCGCTGACTGCGAGAGATTGCCGTGCAGGTCAACAGCAGGGATGCCCGCTGCGGTGAGCTGCCTGGCGAGCTTCTTCGCCTGATGCTTGGTGCGCATGAAGAGCACGGAGCGACCTGTGCCTGCCGCGAGCTCGATGACGACCGCTGACTTGTCGGCTGCCGTCACAGTAAAGACGTGATGCTCCATGTCGGGGGCAGGCGCATCGACCGGGTCGACGGCATGGGTGATCGGATTGTCGAGGTAGCGCTTGACGAGTACATCGACACCGCGATCGAGGGTGGCCGAGAACAGCAGGCGTTGGCCCTCATTCGGCGTGCGATCCATCAGTCGCTTGACGCCGGGCAGGAAGCCGAGGTCAGCCATGTGATCGGCCTCGTCGAGAACAGTCACCTCGACCATGTCGAGCTTGCAATGACCTTGAGCGATGAGATCCTCAAGACGACCGGGGCAGGCAATGACGATGTCGGCGCCGGACTTGAGGGCAGCAACCTGCTTACCCTGGCTGACGCCGCCATAGATGGTCGTGCACTTGAGGCCCACGGCGTGAGCCAGCGGTTCGACCACGGCGAGCACCTGATTGGCGAGCTCACGGGTCGGTACGAGCACGAGGCCACGCGGGCGAGTCGGTGCGCTCTTCTTGCCGGCAAGTGCGGCAACAAGCGGAATCGAGAAGGCAAGAGTCTTGCCCGAGCCGGTGCGGCCACGGCCGAGCACATCGCGGCCGGCGAGGCTATCGGGGAGAGTCGCGGCCTGGATTGGGAAGCAATCGACAAGGCCCTGCTTGGAGAGGGTGTTGACAAGGGGAAGGGGAACGCCGAATTCGGCAAAGGTATTCATGTGCTTCGAGTCTGACACATGAGGCTCACATCACTAAATGCACGAGGGAATCCCTCGACGATTCCGACATGGCGAAGACCGCAATCGGCACAGCAATCGCCGAGCTCTCACTTCTGCTTCACCCGTCACGACAGCCAGCTTCACGAGCAGACCACGCGTTTCGCTGCCGCGCGTGCCGGCGTCCCCTGTCTAGGGTGATGTGATGACCGCTCGTCGCTGGTTTCCTGCGCTGACCCTCGTGGGTCTCCTGGCCGCCTGCAGCACTTCCCCGACCGCGGCACCTGATGCATCACCAAGCTCGAGTGCACCTGCACCCTCAGTGAGCGCCTCCGCAATTCCGTCGCCCAGCCCCACTCCAGTACCGACCTCGCCGCTGACGGGTCTTCCCGAGACAACTCCGTCACCTGTGCTGATCGTCAAGCTCGACAACACGCACAACGCACAGCCGCATGCCGGGCTGAAGGATGCAGACATCGTCTACATCGAAGAAGTCGAGTACGGGATGACGCGCATCGCGGCCGTGTTCTCCAGCATCATCCCTGCGAAGATTGGTCCGGTTCGATCAGCCCGCATCACTGACATCGATCTGCTCGCGCAGTACGGCACACCTGCCTTCGCGTACTCGGGTGCGCAGCGCAAGATGTATCCGGCGATCGATGGCGCATCGCTGATCGACGTCTCCCCGCGCAAGGGCGCAGAGGGATACGCGCGCGACTTTGACCGCCGTGCCCCGTACAACTACTTCCTTGACGGCACTGTGGCACTCGAGCGCGCCCCCGATGCTTCGGTCAGTCGCGATATGGGCTTCGTCTTCTCCCCCGAGATTCCCGCAGGCGGCACGCCCAACACCAAGGCCAAGATGAAGTGGGGCTACGCGAAGGCGATGTTCACCTTCGATCCGCTCACCGGGCTCTACAAAGTGAACCTCAACGGCTATCGCGCAGAAGCCGAGGAGAACGACCTGGGCCAGAACGCGGCAACTGTCGTCATCCAATACGTCAAGCAGGAGCCCTCGAAGTACTTCGACAAGGGCGGCGGCAACACCCCGCACGCCGAGACCATCGGCACCGGCACTGCCACGGTGCTGCGTGATGGCTACTCGTACGACGTCACCTGGAACCGCCCCTCGGCGGATGTAGGCACCACCTTCACGATGGCCGACGGCACGCCCATGGCGTTCAAGCCCGGTCAGCAGTGGATCGTGCTGCTCAACAAGAAGACTCCGGCCACCTTGTTCCCCAAGCCGGTGCCTGCTGCGTCCGCACTGCCCTCCGGCAGCGCTAGCGCGAGCCCCTCTGCCAGCTAACTGCCTACACTTGCCGCATGAGCGTGCGGATCTATACGGGGCCGCACTCTGACCGTGGCGGCCCGCCCACCGGCTGGATCCCCTATCTGCCCTGGGGCCTGGCCTTCGCCACCATCCTCGGCCAGATCGTCTGGGTCCTGGTCTCGGGTACGCCTCGCGTGGCGCTCACGATATTCACGGTCGTCACCTTCTTCCTTGCATCAGTTACGCATGCCTACATCTCGCGTGGGCTTGCCTGGGCGGCGAGCTACACGGGCATCACCGTGGCCTTCGGATGGGCGATCGAGTTCCTCGGCATCACGACCCAATTCCCGTTCGGTGAGTATCAGTACGAGAACCTGCTGGGCCCGACTTTGATGGGCGTGCCGCTGGTAATCCCGCTGGCGTGGTCGATGATGGCCTACCCCTGCCTGCTCGCGGCCGAGCGTCTGTCGAACACGTATCTCGGCACTGCGATTCTCGGTGGCATCCTGTTGGCCTCCTGGGATCTCTTCCTCGACCCGCAGATGGTCGGCGAGGGCTACTGGACCTGGGCTGACACTGGCTGGGAGTTGCCGGGCATTCCCGGCATCCCGCTGCAGAACTTCCTCGGCTGGCTGCTCGCATCAGTCGTGCTGATGGCGTCGTTGTCACGGCTGCCACGCAAGGTTGCTCGCGACGGCGTGCCCACAATGATGTTGATCTGGATTTACGCCTCGAACGTGTTCGCCGCCTTGGTGTTCTTCGGCAGGCCGGGCGTGGCGATCTGGGGGCTGGTCTGCATGGGCGTCGTCATGGTGCCGTGGATGTGGCGTATCTGGAGCGAACCGCAATGGTGACCGGGATGAATGCGAGCGAACCGCGATGGTGATGCGTCGCATCGTCACGCTGGGTTCACTCGCGGCGGTGGGCATCGCCGCACACACCGCCTACAACCTACGCGAGCTGCGCAGACCCGCTCCGGTCACTGCCGATCTCGACGAGCCGGTTTCAGTGATCATCCCCGCACGCAATGAGATCGCCCATATTGAAGCGACCGTGCGCAGTGTGCTCGCGCAAGAGCGAGTACCCAACCTGCAAGTCATCGTGCTTGATGACGGATCCACTGATGGCACATCCGAAGTTCTCGCCTCGATCGACGACCCACGCCTGCTCGTCATCACCATGCCCGACGTCGAACTGCCGCAG
>JBIJBU010000153.1:0-4389 GCA_044345075.1 Candidatus Nanopelagicales bacterium
CGATGGCCGCATTGAGGCCCGCAGGCGTGCGACCCGACGGATTATCGACAACGATGACGTGATCACTCGAGCGCTGCAATTCGTCTGCCACGGCACGGGTGCGGTCCTTCGACGGTCCGACAGCGATCACGACATTGATGGATCCGGCGTACTCCTGCTCCAGGATCCGCTTCACGGAATCGGCGAGATGCTGCTCCTCGTTGATCACCGGCATGATCACGCTAACTGTGGGCGTACTACTCATGAGCCGTACCGAACTCCGAGTGCGCCAGCAGGCCAGACCATGAATAGGCGTTCTTGGTCAGGAAATGCTCGTCACTGACGATGGCCGTGTGGCCGGCTCCGCGACGCACATAGATGTATCCAAGGCCGGTGGTGCGGTATACGAGTGCGCCGGCTTCCAGGAAGGCATCGAGCAAGCCTCGGTCGATGTGCTTGGGCATCGGACGCCAGCCACCGATCTCGTCGAGATCGGCGCGCGAGATCAGCATGGTGCCGCCCGCCACGAAATCGGCAAACTTCTCGGCCCCGTATGCCGGGCGAAACACCGTGATGTCCGCGGATTCGATCCGGATGAAATCGAGTGCCTTGCCCGTGACCTGCGCGGCGGAGTACATGCGGGCCAGTACAAGATCCCACACATGCTCGGGCCCGTAGAAATCATCGTCATCGACCTTTGTGACGAGCTGACCGTCGGCGAATTCACACGCCTGTTGCATCGCGGTTCCGAAGATGACGTCAGCGCCGATCCGGAGCACTCGCACGGGGTGAGGATGCTCGGCGATTGCACGAGATACCTGCTCATCGCTCACATGATCGCCATGCAGTGCCAGCACGATCTCCAGTCGCGGATATCTGAGACCAGCAAGCTGGCGCATCGCATGCTCCAGAAAATCACCACGGTGGGTCAGCAGGACAGCGGAGACCGACGGCCAGTCGTTGAGCATGGCCGCCGGAGTCTGCGAACGCAGCACATGTCGCCGAGTCCGGACAGACTCCACTTGCCAGCCGAGGGCATCCTCGGCTGCAGGGAAGTCGTCTGCCGAATTTCGCACCACGACTCCGCAGGCCTCGAGCTGATGGCGCAGTCGCGCGCTGAGCTCGGACGCGATGACTCCGGTAGTCGTGCGAAGCGCCGCGACATCGACCACTGTGAGTTCTTCGCCGAAGGCCGGCAGCGGGATCACTCGCGCGGGTACATCGGAACGTCGGCCCACCGGTCGGTGGATTGTCGGATCGACGTCCCAGTCACCTTGCTCGATCACAAGATGAGCGTCGCGACCCGGCGCCGCATTGATACACCCGGCAAGTGCGGCCAGGCGAGCCTGCGGCGAGTGCCCGACAGCCACGCTCGAGTAGTGGTTGAGCGCAATGGTTGGCCGAAGGATTCGCACGGCAGATGCGAGCGCGACGGAGGCATCCACTGCCGGGGAGAATTCAAGTCGCAGCCTGGCTCCATCACCCTTGAGCTTCAGGTCGAATGCCGAGACCTCGTCGAGCTCCGGAGAACCTGTCCAGCCCTTCGGGGGCTTCCAGGTACCGACCCGAACCTCAAGTGCGGCCACGTGCGCGAGGCCTGCAGCGAGAGCGGTGGATTCCTGGAGTGCATGCACCCCCGGTACATCGACTCGCCAGCCGGTGGACTTGGACTTGACCCGTACGCCGGCCGGCCAGGCAGGCAGCGTCGCCGGGTGCGCAGTCACGGGTTCACTGTAACGGCGGCGCCTTATTTCATGCGGGACAGCAACTGCTTCGCCATGACGATTCGCTGGACCTGATTGGTGCCCTCGTAGATCTGGGTGATCTTGGCATCGCGCATGTATCGCTCGACGGGCCAATCGCGGGTGTAACCGGCTCCACCGAGAACCTGAACGGCGTCGGTCGTGACCTCCATCGCGACGTCAGAGGCGAAGCACTTGGCCGCCGCGCCGAAGAAGGTCAGGTCGGCGTCGCCACGCTCACTCTTGGCCGCTGCTGCGTAGACCAGCTGACGCGCTGCTTCGATCTTCATGGCCATGTCGGCGAGCATGAACTGGATCGCCTGGAATGAGGAGATGGACTTACCGAACTGCTGGCGATCCTTGGCGTAGGCCAGGGCGACGTTGAGTGCGCCCTGCGCGATGCCCAGTGCCTGGGCTCCGATCGTGATGCGAGTGTGATCGAGCGTGCTCATCGCAGTTTTGAAGCCGGTACCGGGCTCACCGACGATGCGGTTGGCGGGAATCCGGCAGTTGTCGAACAAGATCTCGCGAGTGGGCGAACCGTGAATGCCGAGCTTGCGCTCGGGCGTACCGAGTGAGAATCCCTCGTCATCTCCGTGCACGACGAATGCCGAGATTCCGCGCGCACCAGCAGAAGGATCAGTGACGGCCATGACCGTGTAGTACTTCGACTCGCCGGCATTGCTGATCCAGCTCTTCTGGCCGTTGAGTACCCACCCATCGCCATCGGCCACGGCACGGGTTGTCATCGAGGCCGCATCACTTCCTGCCTCGCGCTCACTGAGTGCGTACGAGACCATCGCCTCGCCCGAGGCGACCAGAGGCAAGTAACGCTGGAGGAGGTCGTCATCGCCGGCGATCATCAGCGGCAATGTGCCGAGCTTGTTGACTGCGGGGATGAGGCTGGTCGATGCGCACACCCGTGACAGTTCCTCGATCACCAGGCAGGCCGCCAGCGCGTCGCCACCTTGACCGCCGAACTGCTCGGGGATGTGAATTGCATGGAAGTCAGCGGCCACGAGGGCGTCGTACACATCGCGCGGGAAGATCCCGGTCTCATCGATCTCAGCGGCACGAGGTGCCACCTTCTCGTCAGCGAATTGCGCCACCGCCTCACGCAGGGCCTGATGCTCTTCCGGCAGGGCGAAAAAGTTGAAGTCCGGATTGACGGCCAGGCCCACAATGCTCCTCAAAAACTTGTCAGACACCACAGTTACTCACCTAGCGTAGACGTTCGGGTCAGGGCACTGCTCCCGATAGCCTTCTGGCATGGCCCATCGTCTGTCTGTCATCGGCACCGGCTACCTCGGCGCAACCCATGCGGCATGCATGGCTGAGCTCGGTTTCGAGGTGATCGGTGTTGACGTCGACCCCGCCAAGGTTGAGTTGCTCCAGAGCGGTCGCGTACCCTTCTATGAGCCCGGGCTCGGCGAAGTGCTTGCTCGCAATATCGAGGCTGGCCGACTCAGATTCACGACCAGTCTTGCGGAAGCAGGCGCCTTTGCCGATGTGCACTTCATCTGCGTGGGTACGCCGCAGCAGGCCGGCTCGCACGCCGCCGACATGACCCAGGTCTTCGGCTCTGTCGCAGCCCTGACGCCGCACTTGAAGTCCGGCGATCTGGTTGTCGGTAAGTCGACCGTGCCCGTGGGCACAGCTGACACCATCGCAACCAATCTCGCCGCAGCCGAGGGAGTCGAAGTCGCCTGGAATCCCGAGTTCCTGCGCGAGGGCTTCGCCGTCGAGGACACCTTGCATCCGGATCGACTCGTGGTCGGCGTGCGCTCTGAGCGCAGTGAGCGAATTCTTCGTGAGGTCTACGCACCGCTGCTCGCTGAGGGCATCCCGTTCCTGGTTACCGACTTCCCGACAGCCGAACTGGTGAAGGTCGCGGCCAACTCCTTCCTCGCGACCAAGATCTCCTTCATTAACGCGATGGCCGAGGTCTGCGAGGCTGCGGGCGCTGATGTCACCAAGCTTGCGGAAGCAATCGGCTACGACCCGCGCATCGGTAATCGCTTCCTGGCGGCCGGGCTCGGCTTCGGAGGCGGCTGCCTGCCCAAGGACATTCGTGCATTCATGGCACGTGCGGGCGAGATCGGTGCCGAGGAAGCCCTCACCTTCCTGCGCGAGGTCGACCAGATCAACCTGCGCCGCCGCGCTCACACCGTCGATCTTGCTCGCGCGGCAGTCGGCGGAAGCTTCGATGGCAAGAAGGTCGTCGTGCTCGGCGCTGCATTCAAGCCCGACAGCGACGACGTGCGTGACTCACCGTCCCTTGCCGTGGCGGCAACAATTCACAATGAGGGTGGCAACGTCACCGTTCACGACCCCAAGGCCCTTGCCAATGCGGCACGTATCTACCCCAAGTTGGGCTACGAGCAAGATGTGATGACGGCACTCACTGATGCCGAACTCGTGCTGCATCTGACCGAATGGCGCGAGTACCGCGAGCTCGATCCGGCCAAGGCTGCCGCTATCGCGACTTCACTTCACGTGATCGATGCGCGAAACACCCTCGATCCTGCGACGTGGCGTGCCGCCGGCTGGAGTTACAGGGCGCTCGGTCGTCCGACCGCCTGATTCGACACTCGCACGATACGTTCGTGCGAACTACTTGAGGTTCTGGCCCTTGGCCTTTGCTGCGGCATTGAGATCGGCCTGGAAG
>JBIJBU010000154.1:0-4364 GCA_044345075.1 Candidatus Nanopelagicales bacterium
GTACGCGTGAATCTCATTGCGCCGGGGCACGTTCGCACTGGCTTGGGGCCGGTGGGCATGACAGCAGAGCGGGAGCGGGAAGTAGCTCAGGCATACCCCCTCAATCGTGTCGCGGATCCCTCCGAGATTGCCGATCTTGTCGTCTACCTCGCCTCCGATCGAGCGCGTAACATGACGGGCGCATGTCTCGCGACTGACGGGGGGTACACCGCGCGATGACACATCTCGATCCAGCCGCCGCCGGATTCTCGATGCCGCTAGGTGCCTCGCTCTACGGTCCGCCGCCATTTGAGTTTCGCGATGCAGAACAAGTGAGCGTGTGCTTCACGGCTGCCGCGGATCCATTGAGGGCGCTCGTGCCACCAGGGCTCGAGATCGCGGACTCTCCTGCGCAGTGCGAGGTACGAATCTGCAACTATCGATGGAGCGCCTTCGGCCCGTTCCGCGAGTCCTACCTACTTATCAAGGTGCGTGATCAGTCAGGTTCGCTCTTCTGGTACCTGCCTTTGATCTTCACCGATAGCGAAGCGCCCCTCGCTGCAGGGCGGGAGTTGTGGGGTTACCAGAAGAAGCTCGCGCTGATGAATTGGGAATGGGGGAGCAGTGGCCCCGGAGTTCCCCCGAATGAGCTTCTCTCCTTCACTGTGGAACGACCTCGCGGATCTCGCATCATGACCGTCACCTTTGCGCCTGAGCGCCAGGCCGATCCTGCTGAACGAAGCGGGTACCCCGTCGTGAGTTACCGCTACCTTCCGCCGTCCGAGTCGGGCCGGTTGCCAGCAGCGGATGAACTGATCTCGGTCCACTACTCCAAGACTCTTCAGAAGTCGGCCGACGGCTCGCCATCGCTCTGGGCAGGCCGAGGATCGGTAAGTATCGGAGTCCGTAGTGATCTGGACCCTTGGTACCTGCTCACCGAGATTGACGTGACAGGCGCGTATTGGCAGATCAGTGACTTCGCGCTGCCGGCCGGCGTGGTGCTGCGGGACTACCTTCAAGATCCGGCTCAGTGACCCGATGAATTACCCGGCCCTCTTGGGCTAAACCGCTTGACGAGGCCATGCCCACCGATCACACTGACGTAAACCTCTGACGTCTAGTGACGTCTGAATCCCTCTTCGGCAAGGAAAGGCAGGAGCAATGGGCAATCTCATGGCCGGCAAGTCGGTCGTACTCACCGGAGCCAGCACGGGACTTGGCCGCGCCGGCATGAAGAAGCTGAGCGAAGAGGGCGCATCGATCATCGCCGTCTCTCGCACGGCCTCGACCCTTCAGGCGGCGGTTGACGAGATCAATGCCGCGGGCGGCAAGGTCATCGCCGTTCCTGCAGATCTCAGTGACGACGCTCAGGTGGGCCGTGTCATTGACGCAGCCATCACCGAATTCGGCCGTCTTGATGCATTGATCAACAACGCCGGCGTGGGTTACGGATACCGCGCGGTGCGCCCGAACAGCATGCTCGCCCTGCACGAGGCACCCCTCGATGAGTGGGATCACGTCATGGGTATCAACCTGGGCTCGGTCGTCTATGGCTGCCGCCGCGCACTGCCGATCATGATCGAGCAGGGCAGTGGCTCCATCGTCAACGTCGCCAGCATCCTGGGCATGGTGGGTCATCAGGACGCACATGCATACACGACTGCAAAGGGTGCGATCATCAATCTCACGCGCTCCCTGGCCAAGGCCTATGGCCCGATGAACGTTCGCGCCAACACCCTTGCCCCGGGATACATCGATACCCCGATGATCGCGGAGTACACCGAGTACCTCAATGCCGAGGAGACCAAGGACACCTGGGGTTGCCCGATGGGTCGCACTGGTCGTCCGGAGGAGATCGCTGACGCCATGCTGTACCTGGCCTCGGATATGTCCACCTACGTCAATGGTGCCGTTTTGGCGGTCGACGGCGGATACACCGCGAGTTCCTGAGCGCGAGCGTCACACCTATATATAGGGGGCTGGCACCGATCGAATGATCGGTGCCAGCCCCTTATATCAATGAAGGAGTCCGGTCGAGCCGGGCGTTCGGTCAGATACGAGGCTCGGTGAGGGCTTCGTGCAGGGCTGCCAGGATCTCCTCGGTGACGCCGTGCGAGATCAGATAGTCGATCGGGCTCCCGTAGCGGGATTCGACGGCGATGAAGAATCTCTCGATGTACTCGGGTGGGGTCAGGTGTGCATCGGGCGGTAGTTGGGCCAGGCTCTCGCCATAGGACTCCATGGTCCGCAGTCGCTGCATGACAGCGGCAATCCTGTCGGCGCCCGCCGCGTACTCGATTGCGATGTCCTGGGCCGAGCAACCCACCGCTGCCAGCACCATGGCGACGGCAATGCCAGTGCGATCCTTGCCCGCGGCGCAGTGCACCAGGGCTGGAAGGGTTTCCGGCTGGGCAAGCAGGCGGATCAGCCCGGCAACAGACCCTGGGGAGTGCTCGAGGTAATCGAGGTAATGGGTGACGACGGGATCCTCGGCTCGCAGGATCGGGGTGGCTGAACCCGGTCGGTGAGCCCCGGCCACATGGAAAGGCAGATGAGCGAGCTCGACTTCAGTCTCGCCCAACAGGCCCCTGCCCTCCACCTCGAGTTCGAAACCCAGCCGGAGATCCACGTCAGTTCTCAGCCCGATCCTGTCGACGAGGAGGTCGACATCGTCGACGGTGAGGAATTGCAGAGTGTCACTCCGGAACAGTCGGCCGAATGCAACGCGTCGTTCGGCGCCTACCGGGACTCCTCCGACATCGCGAAAGTTCAGTGCCCCGGACAACTGCATTGACGTACCCATGAGCACACCCCCATCGGTGCCTGAAGTGAGTTGCCCCGGATCATGTGTGATCCGGGGCAACGAGAACTATCGAGCTAGGCAGAGAATGAACGAGCCGTGCAGCCACCATCGACCAGGAGGACTGAGCCGTTGCAGTAGGTGGAATCCTCCGAGGCGAAGAAGAGATTGACGCTGGCAACCTCGCTCGCCGCGGCCGGCCGCCCGATCGGAGTCAAGACCTTCGCGACAGCCGGATCGTCGAAGAGCGGCGTCACTGCTGCGACCATCGGCGTGTCGATGAAGCCCGGGCAGACCACATTGCTGCGGATGCCGTTCTTGATGTAGGTGATCGCAAGTGAGCGAGTCAGGTTCACGATCGCACCCTTGGCCGCGGTGTAGGTGTGACCGTCGTAAAGCCCGGTCACGCCACCCATGCTGGCCACATTGACGATTGAGCCACGACCTGCCTTCATCATGTGCTGCAGCGTGAATCTCGTGCAGTTGAAGTAGGAATTCATGTTGATGGCCATCACGTCATCCCACCACGCCTGCGTGGTGTCGTGGACTGCAGCCATGGAACCGGGATTCGTGATGCCGTACTCCCATCCGACTCCGGCATTGTTGATGAGCACGTCAATTCGGCCGTACTTGTCGATCGCCGCATCAATGAGGTTCTTGCAGCCCTCCTCCTTGGCGAGATCGGTGGCGAACACCATTCCGGCTCCACCCAGTGACAGTGCCGAGGAGAGTGCCTCATCGAGAGTCGCCTGCGTGCGTGCGGCACCGACAACCGTCGCGCCCTCGGCTGCGAATCGCTCCATTGTTGCTCGTCCGATGCCGGTGCTTGCTCCGGTGATGACGCAAACCTTGTCGTCAAGGCGACCCATGATCCTTACCTCCTGTTGTCAAAATGGTTGGTGCGCTAATGGTGTCGGTAGTGCGGCGATGCGGTAGTGCGAGAAATCTAGATGCTCACTGCCGGAATTTACGGTGCGATCTGTACCTTGATTGACGAGTCCTTGGAGAGCTGAGCTGTAAAGGCCTCGGTGATCTGATCCAGGCTGAAGGTGTGAGTGATGAGTGGTTCTGCCGTAACGCGGCCGTCGGAGAGCATCTGCAGAACCTGACTGAACTCACCGCGGTAGGCGAAGGTTCCGGCAACGCTCATCTCCTTCTGCACGATCTGGTTCGCGTCGATCGGGACGTTGCCTTCGTAGAGAGCAGCGATACGCAGCTTTCCGCCCGCTCGGGTCATCGAGATCGCGTCAGCAAGAAGTGAGGGAACGCCGGATGCTTCTATAACGATGTCGGCGCGAGCACCCACGCCATATGCACCCACGCCGGTGATCTCCTGAATCGTCGCCAGTGCATCCTTCTCGCGGCCATTGATCGTGATGTCTGCGCCGAGCTTCTTGGCGAGATCAAGACGAGCGGGGGAGACATCGATGCCGATCACGCGACCGGCACCGCATGCCTTAAGCATCTGCACGCAGTTGAGCCCGATGCTGCCAAGGCCGATGACCACACAGGTGTCGGTGGGGCCCGGGTTTGCGCTCTTTGCTGCGTGAAGCCCTACCGCGAGTGGTTCGACTAGAGCTGCTGC
>JBIJBU010000155.1:0-4344 GCA_044345075.1 Candidatus Nanopelagicales bacterium
AACGCTCCCAGTCGGTGACAGAACTTCCGTAAGCGGCGATCTCGACGCGCGCCATGTTCGCGTAGTGCGCTTGAACCTCGGCGCCGAAGGTCTCGCGAATCCAGGCCGAGCCCTCCCACAGTGCCAGTGCCTCACCCATGGAGGTAGGAACACGCTCCGAGTCACTGCCGTAAGCATTGCCCGTGAAGATCGGCTCGAGTGCGGTCTTGTTCTCAATGCCATCGAGCCCTGCGGCGATCATCCCTGCCACGGCGAGATACGGGTTGACGTCTCCGCCGGGCACGCGGTTCTCCAGACGCAGTGACTGTCCGTGACCGACGAGGCGGAAGGCGCACGTGCGGTTATCGCGACCCCAGCGAATCGCGGTCGGGGCGAAGGACCCTTCGACGAAGCGCTTGTAGCTGTTGATCTGCGGGGCGAAGAGAAGGGTGAGTTCGCGCATATGCGCGAGCTGCCCGGCGATGAAGGCCTTGCCGAGTGCTGAAAGACCTTCTTCGTCGTTGTCGTCAGCCATGACCATCGAGCCATCGGTCCCGCGGAATGACAGGTGGATGTGGCAGGAGTTGCCCTCACGCTCGTTGTACTTGGCCATGAAGGTCAGTGACATGTCCTCCTGCGAAGCGATCTCCTTCGCACCGGTCTTGTAGACCACGTGGTTATCGCAGGTGCCGAGTGCTTCGCGGTACTTGAAGGCGATCTCGTGCTGGCCGAGATTGCACTCGCCCTTCGCGCTCTCGACGATCATGCCAGCGTCGTACATCTCATTGCGGATGCGTCGCAGCAGCGGCTCCACGCGAGCGCCGCCGAGCATCGAGTAGTCAACGTTGTAGAGATTGGCCGGCGTGAGATTGCGGTAGCCGTTGATCCACGCCTCTTCGTAGGTATCAAGGAAGACGATGAACTCGAGCTCAGTTCCGACGAAGGCACCCATGCCGGCAGCCTCGAGTCGGTCGAGCTGCTTCTTGAGCACCTGGCGCGGCGAGGCCACCACAGGGTTGCCGTTCTCCCACAGTACGTCGCAGAGCACGCCGACAGCGCCCGGCTGCCACGGGATGCGGTGCAGTGAAGTGAGATCGGGGCGCATCACCATGTCGCCGTAGCCGGTGTCCCACGAGCTCATCGCGTATCCGTCGACAGTGTTCATGTCGACATCGACCGCGAGCAGGTAGTTACAGCCCTCGGTGCCGTGGCCGAGCACTTCGTCGACGAAGAACTGGGCATGGATGCGCTTGCCGGCCAGGCGGCCTTGCATGTCGGTGATCGCGACCGCAACAGTGTCGATCAGTCCGAGCTCGACCTCTCGCTTGAGGGTCTCTACGTCGAGGGGAACGTGCCGGCTCATCCATGCCTCCGTTGCTGGTGCGTGCGAGCACCGTGAATCGGGCATTGCGCCCAATGGTGCTGGGGCAACTCTGCCGTACGTCCCCCAGGTGAGGCAGCCCGATGCGGATATCCAGGCTGTGCGGAAGCGCCGACGTGTACTGCCCCGCTCACCTGCCTATTCGCAAGCGCGGCCTACCCCGCTCGCCTATCGTCTGCCCGTGGCCAACGCAACGGAATCCGACCCCTTTGCCGGGCTGCCCGATGCCGAGCGCCTGCGCCGTGTGCCCTTGCTCGCCGGCGCCCGTGCGGCCGAACCGCTCTCGGGCGGGATCACCAACCGCAACTACAAGGTCACTTTGGCCTCAGGCCCGGTCGTCGTTCGCGTCTACGAGCATGAGTCGTCGGCCTTGGCGATCAACCGCGAGAACGAGCACCTGAACTCGGTCGCCGCTGCCGAGTCGGGAGCAGGTGCTCCGGTGATCGAGTACCTGCCCGTTGAGAACATGCTCATCGTCGGCTGGATCGAGGGTCGCACTTTCAGTGAGGCCGATGTGCGTGTGCCGGAGAATCTGCCGCGCATCGCTGAGGCCTGCCGCGCTCTGCACGCAGGGCCACGATTCGTCAATGACTTCAACATGTTTGCGATTCAAGCGCGTTACCTCGCTCTTGTGCGCGAGCGCGGCTTCCGCCTACCTCCTCGCTATGAGGAGTTCATGCCGAAGGTTGAGCGCCTGAGCAAGGTGATGGCCGCGACGGCGGAGCCCACGGTGCCGTGCAATAACGACCTGCTAGCGGGCAACTTCATCGACGAGGGTCCGCAGATTCGACTGATCGATTACGAGTACTCGGGCAATAACGAGGCCAGTTTCGAGCTCGGCAACATCTGGAGTGAGTCGACGCTGCCTGACGAGTTGCTCGAGGTCCTCGTCCACTCTTACTGGGAGGGTGTGAGCTCGCAGGAGCTCGCGGCGAAGGTCGCCCGCGCCCGGCTCTGGGGCTTGATGAGCAAATACGGCTGGACTCTGTGGGCCTCCATCTCGGCCTCGATCAGCCCCATCGACTTCGATTACTGGGGCTGGGGGATGGAGAAGTACGACCGAGCGGTGATCGAGTTCGATGGCGGGGAATTCGAGCGATTCATAGGTGTACTCACAGATTAAGCCCGAAATATCCCTTTTGTGGGTAAACTTTGTGTAACACCCGTCACATATACCCCGCGTGTCTAACTTTCACAAAGTCACGACGGGAGGAGACTGCGGCCATTAGTGTCCGTGACCTCGCGTAGTCCGAGAGGTCATCGGACTCACCCGCGCTACTGAGGAGGGCACGGTGTCTGATCAATCCACCATGAATGACGACGAACGTCGTCTCGCAGAACTGGGATACAAGCAAGAGCTGACCCGTAACTGGTCGGGTTTCTCCAACTTCGCTATCTCGTTCTCGATCATCTCGATCCTGGCCGGCTGCTTCACCACCTTTGGCCAGGCCTGGAATAACGGCGGCCCGATTGCCATTTCGATCGGCTGGCCCCTGATCGCAGCGTTCATCCTGATCATCGGCTTCTGCATGTCCGAACTGGTTTCGGCCTACCCGACCTCGGGCGGCATCTACTGGTGGGCATCGAAGATGGGCGGCCCCAAGGCCGGCTACTACACCGGCTGGCTGAACTTGATCGGCCTGCTCGCCGTCATCGCGTCGGTGTCCTACGGCTGCGCGACCTTCTTCGATCTCGCTCTATGCACAATCAGTGAGTCGTGGGCAGAGGGTTACTCGTTGCAGCGCGTGTTCATCATGTTCATCATCGTGCTCGCGATTGTCGTCATCCTAAATATCTGGGGTGGCACCATCATGAACAAGATCAACAACGTCTCGGTGTGGTGGCACGTCTTCGGTGCCTCACTCGTGATCTTGATCCTGATCATCCTTCCTGAGAGCCACATGAGCTTCAGCGAGGTCTTCTCGATGCGCGTGAACAACTCCGGTGGTCTGCATGGCGGTGGCACTGATGGTTGGGGCTTCTGGTTCTACGTGCTGCCCCTGGGCTTCCTGCTCACGCAGTACACGATCACTGGCTTCGATGCCTCGGCTCACCTCTCCGAGGAAACCCATGGCGCAGCGAACACCGCAGCCAAGGGCCTGTGGAAGTCGATCTTCTACTCGGCAATCGGCGGCTGGTTCCTGCTGCTCGCATTCCTATTCGCAGTGCAGGATGCCGATGCAGTCACCGCAGGCGGCGGTGGCGTCGCTGTCATCCTGAACCAGGCACTCGATGCCAAGGTCGCGGGCCTCGTGCTTCTCATCTCGGCATTCGGGCAGCTGTTCTGCTCGACCGCCTGCATGACCAGTACCTCGCGCATGACCTACGCCTTCAGCCGTGACGGTGCTGTGCCCGGCGCGCGCCTGTGGGCCAAGCTCAACAAGAACCACATCCCGGCCAACGCCGTGGTGCTCGCAGCCGTGGTGGCAATCATCATCACCCTGCCGGCACTCCTCGAGGTCAACATCGGCACCGAGGAAGCACCGATCATCGTTCCGACCGCGTTCTACGCAGTCGTGTCGGTGGCGGTCATCGGCCTGTTCCTGTCGTTCCTCGTGCCGATCTGGTACCGCTGGCGCATGGGCGACACGTTCCCGCAGGGTTCGTGGAACCTGGGCAAGAAGTGGAAGTGGATGGCACCGCTCGCGATCATCGAGATCGCAGTCGTGTCGGTTTACTTCATCCTGCCCTTCACCCCGGCCGGAACGCCGAGCTGGCTGCGCTGGCTCAACGGGTCACCGAGCGCTGAGGAAGTGCCGTTCAGTTGGAAGTTCGTCAACTACGCACCCATCCTGACCATCGGTGCGCTCATCCTGCTGTGGATCGGCTGGCACCTGTCGGCCAAGAAGTGGTTCACCGGCCCGAAGATGACGATCGACCTGCCTGCAGGTGTCAGCTCCGCTGACGAGATCGCCCTCGAGCACGAGCACAAGGGATTCCACCAGCCGCCGAATAGCTAAGCGGCACTAGGTATGCGAAGGGGC
>JBIJBU010000156.1:0-4310 GCA_044345075.1 Candidatus Nanopelagicales bacterium
TGCCTGGCGGTCTGCCGAGCACGACACTGCGATCGCGACCGGGCATGACGCACCGTGCCGCGGCAGTCGAATCACGCGCACGTCGTGGCAGAAGTACTTGCCGCCGAACTG
Organism: Candidatus Nanopelagicales bacterium; assembly: GCA_044345075.1. Classification (GTDB taxonomy): domain Bacteria; phylum Actinomycetota; class Actinomycetes; order S36-B12; family S36-B12; genus CAIKZY01. The sequence goes on from JBIJBU010000156.1 coordinate 112, forward strand.
CGCGCCGATGCCGAACTCCTGGGTCATCTTCCAGATCTCGGCTTCCATTTCGAGATCGCGGTAGGCGTGCCCATCGGCATCGCCATGTACCGGCAGTGAGTCGAGGTAGCGAGCACTCGCGTACTTCGCGGTCTTCAGTGCGAACTCCGCGCTCGTGCCGCCGACAACTACTGCAAGGTGGTACGGCGGGCACGCCGCAGTGCCGAGTGAACGCAGCTTCTCGTCGAGGAAGCGCGCGAAGCTCGTGGGGTTCAGCAGGGCTGCGGTCTCCTGGTAGAGGTAGCTCTTGTTCGCGCTGCCGCCGCCCTTGGCCATGAACAAGAACTCGTACGACGCCTCGTGGCCCTCATGCGTGTTCGCATAGAGCTCGATCTGTGCGGGCAGGTTGGAGCCGGTGTTGCGCTCCTCCCACATGCTGATCGGCGAGAGCTGCGAGTAACGCAGGTTCAGCTTCTGGTACGCATCGAAGATGCCGCGTGACAGGTGCTCCTCGTCCTGGCCGGTCGTCCAGACGTTCTGGCCACGCTTGCCCATCACTATGGCGGTGCCCGTGTCTTGGCACATTGGCAGGATCCCGCCCGCGGCGATATTCGCGTTCTTCAGCAGATCGAGCGCGACGAAGCGGTCATTCGGTGAGGCCTCGGGATCCTTGAGGATCGTGGCCAGCTGGGCCAGGTGGCCGGGGCGCAGCAGGTGCTGGATGTCGTGGATCGCCTCGTAGGCCAGTAGACGCAGGGCCTCGGGGCTCACCTGTAAGAAGGTGCGACCCGCGGCCTCGACCGTCTCGACGCCCTCGGACGTGAGCAGGCGGTACTTGGTCTGGTCGGGGCCCAGCGGAAGCATGTCGGTGTACAGGAAGTCAGTCACCGCATAAGCGTAGGTCTGCACCACCTCGCCCGATAGCCCGGCCGGTGTTCAGTTGGTCACGATGCGGCCCGGCATCGAGACTCACTACTCGAAGTCGACCGCCGCGTACGAGGAGAGCTTGTCGAGTGCGTGCTCACTGCGCACCTCGCGGATAGTGCCGCTCTTGCTGCGCATCACGATCGAATGGGTCGTGGGGCCGTTCGGGGTGTAGCGGACTCCTTCGAGGAGTTCTCCGTCGGTGATCCCCGTGGCGCAGAAGAAGTTGTTATCGCCCGTGACCAGGTCTGTGGTGGTCAGCACGCGACCGGGCTCATGCCCTGCGTCAATGGCCTTCTGGCGCTCAGCGTCGTCCTTCGGCCACAGTCGGCCCTGGATCTCGCCGCCCATGCAGCTCATGGCGCACGCCGCGATGATGCCCTCAGGGGTACCGCCGATGCCGGCGAGCAGGTCGACGCCGGTGCCCGGGCGGGCCGCCATGATTGCGCCGGCCACATCGCCGTCGGTGATGAACTTGATGCGGGCTCCGGCCTTACGGATCTCATCGGCCAGTTGGTCATGCCGCGGGCGATCGAGCAGGCAGACCGTGAGGTTGCCGATCCGCTCGCTCTTGGCCTTGGCGATCTGTTCGAGGTTCCAGGCAATGGGCGCCGTGATGTCGATGACACCCGCAGCCTGCGGGCCGACCACGAGCTTCTCCATATAGAAGACAGCGCTGGGGTCGAACATCGCGCCGCGCTCGGTGACCGCGATCACCGAGATCGCATTGGGCATGCCCTTGGCGGCCAAGGTGGTGCCGTCGATCGGATCAACAGCCACGGCGGTTCGAGGGCCGGTGCCATCGCCCACGCGCTCGCCGTTGAAGAGCATCGGGGCGTCGTCCTTTTCGCCCTCGCCGATGATGACCATGCCTTGCATGGAGACAGTGCCGATCAGCAGGCGCATCGCGTTGACGGCAGCGCCATCGGCGCCGTTCTTATCACCGCGGCCAACCCAGCGGGCGGCAGCCATGGCAGCCGCCTCGGTCACGCGCACGAGTTCGAGGGCGAGGTTGCGGTCGGGCACCTCGGGGGTGCGCTGCTGGTCGCTCATCGTCCACTCACCGGATTCAGGAACCTCGTCATGCATGCAGTTTAGTCGTGGCCCATGATGGAGTCGTGTCGTCCACCACTCCGCAGCCCACGGGTCGCCCGAATGCCCGAATGCGCCAGACCGTCGGCGACATGGTGCGTTCGCTGGCCGTGGTGCTGGGATTCGTGGCGATCATCTTGATCATCACCCTGCGCCCGCAGCCTGACCCGATCAAGCCGGTGGAGGTCACTCCCATTCTCACGGTCGCACGAGCCCAGGCGGGCTTCCCGGTGCTGATCGCCGGTACAGGTGCCTCGGCCTATGTGCCCACGAGTGCGCGCTGGGAGCCCACTGACGCGACCACGCCTGATCCCGTCTGGCATATCGGTTACGTCACTCCCAACGAGCAGTACGTCGAGATCTCCCAGACGGCCAGCATTAGCGAGCGGTTCATCCCTGATCAGACGGGTAAGGGTGCGCCTCTCGACCCGGTCGAGATCAATGGCACTACGTGGCAGCGTTTCGAGAGCGAGACCCGAAAGTCACTGGTGCGAATCGAGCCGAATCTGACGACCGTCGTGGCCGGCACCCTGGATTGGGCAGGGCTTCAGTCGGTTGCAGCGGGGCTTTCTGCCTCTGCCACGGCCTGACGCGCTGAGTCGAGAAGGTCAGTGCAGACCTTCGCGAGTTCCTCGCCACGCTCCCAGAGCGCTACTGACTCCTCGAGGCTGATGCCGCCGGCTTCGAGTTTCGCGACGATGCCCACGAGCTCATCGCGCGCAGCCTCGTAGCCGGTGCCGGGATCCTTGGCCTTCGTCATGCGCTCACCGTATTCCCTGTCTCGTTCATGAACTCGTGCGCGTGGCAGTGAAACGGCCGCCGCTCACGCGAACATCGAGGGCCGAGTCGGCGTCGTCAGGGGTTCGGACGATGACGCCGGCCGCATTGGTCACGATGGCGTAGCCGCGCTCGAGGGTGGCCGCGGGGGAGAGCGTGCGAACGCGAGCGGAGAGATGACCGATCTCGCTTTCGCGCGAGCTGATCGCGTTCAGTACGACGGTGCGGCTTCGCCGGCGCAGATCGGTGACGCGCTGTGATTCACGATCGAGTTGTCCGACCACCACGCGGTGCGCGCGTGTGCGCAACGATGAGACGAGAGCGGCCTGTTCGGCAAGTGAAGGAACGATGCGCTTGGCGGCGTCGGTTGGGGTCGAGGCGCGAAGATCGGCAACGAAGTCGATGAGCGGAGCATCTTGCTCGTGACCGATAGCACTGACTACCGGTGTCGCGCACGCAGCGACTGCGCGCACGAGAGTCTCATTGCTGAATGGCAGGAGATCCTCGACGCTACCGCCGCCGCGGGCAATGACGATGACGTCGATATCGGTCAGGGCATCGAGTTCGGCCAGCGCTTCACTTACTCCCGACACCGCCTGCACGCCCTGCACTGCAACCTCGCGCACCACGAACTGGACCGAAGGCCACCGCTCTCGGGCATTGACGAGCACGTCGTGCATCGCGGCACTGTTGCGACCGCAGATCAATCCGACTCGACGCGGCAGAAAGGGCAGTGGTTTCTTGCGATCGGCGGCGAACAGGCCCTCGGCGGTCAGTAGTTCGCGCAAGCGTGCGAGCTGAGCGAGTAGCTCGCCGAGTCCGACTGCACGAATCTCCTTCGCACGCAGTGACAGTGTGCCTCGACCTGTCCAGAACTCGGGCTTGCCGAACACGATGATTCGCTGGCCTTCGGCAAGCGGAGGTTCCACTGCACCGATCACGGCGACGTCGGCGACGACGGTGATCGACATGTCGACGTCGGGATCACGGAGCGTCAGATAGAGATTGCGCGCTCCGGGGCGCCGACGAAATTCTGCGACCTGACCATCGACCCAAATGCCACCGAGTCGGCCTATCCAGTCCGAGAGTAGGCGAGAGACCGTACGAACGGCTGCCGGGCTCTCGGCACTTGTCTCCAGCGCCAAGGTCAGGCCTGCTTCGGCATGCGCGTGGAGTAATCCCAGGAGCTGACGCTCAAGTCTCGGATACGAATGACGACTTCATTGTCGAGACGCGAGAGCAGCCAGGTACTGAAGTCGGTTGGCTCGGAGCCCAGGTACTTCTCAACCAGGCGAGGCAGCACATCGCCCGCCGTGCCCTGCTCGATGTGCGCGCGGCCCTTTCCTCGTACCCCTCGATAGGGCGGTGCGTCAGCCGAGATCTCGAATCCCACGTGCGCATCACGGTGCAGGCGCTTGGCCAGCACC
>JBIJBU010000157.1:0-4299 GCA_044345075.1 Candidatus Nanopelagicales bacterium
GTTGAGAGAGCCGGCAGCATGACAGCGTCAGGCAGGTTCGCAGAAATCCAGCCGCGCACCTGCGCTGCCGCATGCGGGTGAGTCGCAATTCGCGTGATGTCACCGAGCGATGTGCCCGGGCGCACGACCAGTGAGAACGACACGGCGAGCACTGCTTCGTCGACGATTACGAGTGGTTCGCCGTTGGCGAGCTCGTCGAGAGTGATCGACACGGCACCTTCGACAGAGTTCTCGATCGGTACGAGTGCGCAGTCGACCGAGCCATCGCGGGCAGCATCGAGTGCCACTTGCACGGATGCGGCGGCAATGAGCTCGGCTTCGTCAGAGATCGGCAGCGTGCGCAGGGCAGCCTCGGCGAATGAGCCGTGTGGGCCTAGGAATGCAATGCGGGTGGTCATGCTTGCTCTCCCTTCGCGTCGTGCACTGCCTGCTGCTCCTCGGGTGACAGCTCAATATCGCTGCTACCCGCAGTGAGGCCCTTGATGTAGGTACGGGTCTCGGAGCGGCCGTGAATGGAGGTGAGGACGATGCCATCACCCTTGTCGTCCAGCATGGCAGCCGAGAAGCTGAAACGGCCGCCCATGTCGCCGAAGGCGTCGTACCGCACGACCGACACGTGGCGCAGGGCATCGGCCAGCTCGCGCCGGGTGCGCGACAGGGCATTTCCGAGGCCAAGAACCTCATCATTGAGGTCAGCGAACTCCTCGCGGGTGCGGGCCAGGACGTCGATGTAGTTCTCGCGCCCCTCGGCCACCTGGAGCAGGGCGTAGGAGCGGTGCAGCCGGGAGAGCCGGGCAACGGCGTAGATCGCGACAGCCAGGGCAGCGCCGCCCAGCAGGATCGCGATGATCAAGAGGGTGTCGCGCACCCCGGAGTCTCCAAGCACGCCTGAAGCGTAGTCGCTTCACCCATGGCCTCCCGAATGCGGGAATGAGAGCGGGACCCCTGAAGTACGCTTCGGCGGTGATCCACGTGATGGCCATCGACCTCACCGTCAACACCGGGGAGTTTGCCTCCCGGACGTTCTGCTTCATCGTGGGTGTTCTGCTCTTTTTCGCCATGCTGCTCAGCCTGATGCGCACCATCATCGTGCCGCGCGCCCTGCGCAGCTTCTTCAGCGGAATGATCATGGCTTCCGTCGTCGGCATCTCCTGGACCCTGGCCCGCACTCGCCGTCATTACCGCGGTCGCGACGCCGTGATGGCCTGGGCGGGCCCGCTCATCATCATCGTCACCCTGCTGGGCTGGCTGCTGGGATTCCTGCTGGCGTACGGCCTGATGATCTACGGCATCAGCGGCAACAGCCTTGGTGATTCCGTGGCCCAGTCAGGCTCGAGTCTGTTCACGCTTGGCTTCAGCAGCGGCAATACGGAAGATCAGACGATCTTGGACTTCATGGCCGCCGCCACCGGCCCGATCGTGATCGCGTTGATGATCGGCTTCCTGCCGACCATCTACGGCATCTACACCAACCGAGAGGTCGCGGTCACCCAACTGTCAAGTGAGGCAGGTGAGCCGGCCTGGGGGCCGGAGTACTTGATGCGGGCGCATCTGACCGATCGCCTGGCGAATAATGACGAGTTGTTTCAGAGTTGGGCCGCATGGGCAACATCATTGAGGTTGACGCATCTGACGTATCCCGCGCTGGTGCACGTGCGCTCCGCGCGCGCGCAGCGTCATTACGCCACCAGCTTGCTCGCCATCATGGATGCTGCAGCTCTCAGCCTCTCGTTGAAGCACGAGCCACGGCATAACGAGGCATACAACTTGCTCGGACAAGGCGTGCAGACCTTCGACACCTTGTATCTCACGAGCGTCGCCCCACGTAAGTTCATCTCGCGACTGCCTATCATCGGGCACTTCGTCAAGCCCAAGCTGACCATCGATGCGACCCTGCTGGCAATGCCCTCTCGCGAGCCCGGGCATGCGGCAGTGCAGAGGGCAGCAAGCGCCGATGCAGTGAGAGGCATGGCCCACGAGACTCTCGGCTTGCTCAATTCCGGCGAGGACATGCCGGTGACGCTCACACGCGCTCAGTTCGACGAGGCCTACGGAATGCTCGAGGCTGCAGGCTTCCCGATCGAATACACGGCTGACGATGCCTGGGCGTTCTTCAGTCGGTTACGGCAGCGTTATGAGTTCGCCGCGTACCAGATTTGCGCGAAGCTCGATGCGCCGCCCGCTCCATGGTCGGGCCCACGCCGCGTGCGGACAGAGACCGTGTCGCCATCGCTCGCGATCAACTACTTCGACGAGAAATAGTCGGCACCGTTCAGACTCCCGCACGTTGATTTCATCTGCGGCGCAGTGCCGCCACTCCGAAAACTGCGTCAGGCGCTAAGCGTTCCGCGCACCACACTGGTCACACTGTGCCCCGGGTCTCCGTCGAAGTGCTCGAGCGAGACATCAACGACAGGGAATGCAGCGAGATCCATGCCGGTCGGAAGCGTGTAGACCGCGGTCTCGCCCGGATTCAGATTTCCGATCGCCACCATCGTCGAAGTGTCGGCCGTGGCCATCCACACCTCGTAGTAGCCATCTTCGGCTGCCGGTAGATCAGGCACGGTGACCTTCAGCTGCGTACCACCGCTGACCTGCTCGATCACTGCAGTACCGGAGACGCCCGCATCACCAATGGGGTCGAGCGCTGCGCTCGCCACGATCTGCACCGACTCCGGACGATTGATGATCGTCGCAGTCGCTGCAGACCCGGCGATGAGGCCGACGACAGCAGCGGCAGCGGCAAGCACGTAACCACCACGACGTCGGCGCGAGGGGGCCGAGTCGAGTGAACGCACGACACCACTCGCATCACGATCGCGAGCAACCTCGGCGGAAACAGCGGCCCAGACCTCGGCCGGCGGCGCGGAGGGCACATCATCGGGAGTCACAGTGCGACCGATGCCGACAACAGCGCGGTACTCCTCGAGTCGCGCGCTGCATTCAGCGCATTCCTGCGCATGCGCGACATCGCGTGAATCAACTACCTCGCCGAGGGCGAGGAGTGCCAGGGCATCCTCATCACAGTGCGACATGATCCACCTCCAGTCTGGTGCGCAGCCGGTCGAGTGACCGGCGAATGTGGCTCTTGACCGTACCCAAGGGGATATCGAGGGCACGCGCAATTTGAGCGTGGGTGAGGTCTTGGAAGAAGGCGAGCTCCATGATCTTGCGCTGCGGCTCTCCGAGCTGGCTGAGCTCGTCGGCGATGAGCACCCGATTCACTGACTCCTCGGCGTGACCGGCGACGGCTTCGTCGTCCAGACGGGCCGATTCGGCGTCGATCTTGCGGGTCTCGCGGGAGATCGACTCCCAGTGATCAGCGATGCGACGACGCGTGATGGTGACCAGCCAGCCAGGGAGCGACCCCTTGGCCGACTCGAACCCGGCCCGACCCCGCCAGGCGCTGAGGAAGACCGCCTGAGTGATGTCGGCAGCATCGCTCTCATTACCGGTAGCCCGGCGGGCCATCGTGAAGACGAGGGACGACCAACGGGAGTACACCTCTTCTAGGGCCCGCTCATCGCCGGCCACGAACCGTGCCGCGAGCTCCGAGTCATCGGATGGCTGCATGACAGGTATCTCCCGTGGCGTGACGAGGCGCAGGGGTTCGGGCGCATTTTCGGTATGCGTCACCAGTTCCCCTTTCGCTCGAGCCGGTAGTCCCATGCCTCTTATTCGCCCGGGCGACACCTTTTGGATGCACGGGGGGCCAAAAAAGTTCCCTGAATCTGCTGCATCCAAGGCGGGGCCTCAGGGCGAAGTACTGGCATAAGCGCTCACTCGGGGCACTATGACGAAAGGCTCACCATGAATCGCAAGCGTCTCATTGGCGGAATCGCCGCCGCAGCACTCGCACTTCCCCTGGCCGCCGTTGCTGCTCCCGCTGCATCAGCTGCCGATCTCGGCACCGCATCGCTCGCCTCTGTCCTGACCGCCGGCGAGCAGGGCTTCGACCAGGATTACAAGGACTACGACGTCCTGACCGCAGCAGTTCTCGCTGTTCTGAAGGCAAAGCCGAATTCCCCCGTCAAGGTTCTCACCGACGGCACCACCGCCCTGACCGCCTTCATCCCCAATGACCAGGCCTTCATGAACCTCGCCTCAGCACTGACCAAGAAGAAGGTCACCACTGAGGCTGGTGCCTTCAAGGCTGTCGCCAGCCTGGGCATCCCGACCGTCGAGAAGGTGCTTCAGTACCACGTCGTTCCGGGCTCCACGATCCTCTCCGGCGATGCGCTCAAGGCCAATGGCGCGAAGCTGAAGACCGCACTGCCGGGCAAGACCATCGGCGTCAAG
>JBIJBU010000035.1:0-14663 GCA_044345075.1 Candidatus Nanopelagicales bacterium
TCGGCGTCAATGACTCCATTCCGCCTTGCCCTCCTCTGACAAAACCGAGATCGCGCTGATTTCCGGGTCAACTCGACAGTCGAGTACTAGCGGACGACCGGGATTCTCCACCCAGCCGCGAATCCCATGCAGCTGGCTGACCTCCGTGATCGTCAGCGCATCAGCACCCATCGCTCGCGCGATTGCGGCCCAGTCCCGAGTAGCGAACTGGGCAATTCCCACCGGGAGTCCCATCGGTCGAAAATCGTGAACCTCAGCACCATAGGCAGCGTCGTTGATCACGATCACGAGCACGGGAATTCCTCGCTCAACGGCCGTGCAGAGTTCCATAAATGACATGGATGCTCCGCCGTCACCAATGATCGCAACGCACAGTGACTCAGGTTCTGCCAACGCGGCACCAATCGCATGCGAAAGCCCGAGTCCCACGCTCTGGAAGTCCTGGCCGAAGAGGAATCGCGGCCTGGCTATGCGCGTGAGATAGATCGTCGCCAGAGCAATGAAATGTCCCGAATCCAGGCACACAATTCGTTCGGCGGGAAGGATCTCATTGAGCTCTGCCAAAAGGCGCCGTGGGTCCAGTCCGTGAGCGTCATAGTCCGGAATTCTCGAAGCAGCCGGCTCCGCCAGGACGCGGGCGACGGCCTCGCGGCCCCATCCACTCGAGTTCACCGCAGGCAGCGCCTCGAGGACTCGCTCGAGTGCTTGACGCGCATCGGCCTGAAGCGCGATGCCCTTCCGGTCAGTTTCGGAGTCGGGATTGATGCTGATCACGGGAGTCTCCGAGCTCAAGAGCCTCCCGCCGGCAGTCGACCAATCATCGAGTGAGGTTCCGACGGCTATCACCAGATCGGCTTCCTGCGCCACGAGCATGGTGGCCTGACTTGCCAGACCGCCGACTATGCCAATGCCCCACGGTGACGTCGAGAAGAGTCCATGGACCGGTGCCGTCGTTCCGATAGGCGCTTCGAGGCGATCAGCCAACGCCGCAATCTTCGTTGAAGCCGCGGACCACATCGCCCCGCGGCCGACGATGATCAACGGCCGTTGGGCATTCATCATCAAGGAGACCGCGGCCCGTACGTCGGGGTCGGATTCCACTCGCCGAATAGGCACGGCCTCATGCCGCCGCGTCTCGCTCACCGGCTCGCGGAAGAGATCAATAGGAACCATGATCACCTGAACCTCACGTTCAGTCATGGCCCGGCTGAGCGCGGCGTCAAGTTCGCGAAGGGAGTCCGAGGCCTCCCGAATGGCCACGACTCTCAGTGGGAGCCCGGAGCTCTCGAGGATGGCACCCTGGTCGATCCACTGGTGCGCACTCGACGAGGAGAGCTCGGGGACGATGAGTACCAGGGGAACTCTCCCCTTAGCGGCATCAAATAGGGCCGTGAGGGAATTCGTGAAGCCGGGTCCTTGATGAATCGACGCGACTGCGACTTGGTCCGACGCCAATGCCCAGCCCATCGCCATGCCGACAGCACTCGCCTCGTGAGTGGCGGGAACGTAGGAGCCGCCCGCTTCCACGAAGGACGTGAGCAGTTCGAAGTTCCCGCTGCCAGCAAGGCCGAAGACAGGAACTCGCGCCTCTTCTGCGAGAAATCTCCCCCAAGCCGCTGCCAGCACAGTTACTCCACCGCTGCTAGTCGTGCCTCTACACCTACGAAGCGGTCATTGAGCCGCTTGGATCTGGCGAGCATCGAGAACGTTCGTGACCTCGCCCTCAGCGCGATAGCCGGCGACTTGGAGCACATCCGGCTGTATCTGCCTGACCATTTCTGCACGTAGTCGACGTGTGGTCGCTCCTGCGACTCCCACCGCTTGAGGGCTGAGGGAATATCAGTGGCGTCAGCGACGACGCTGGTGAGGGACACCGCCGCCTGGAGGGCAGTGCATCCGCCTTGGCCGAGATTAGGAGCCATTCCAAATGCAGCGTCACCTATGAGCACTGCGTTGCCCATGGCCCATGTCTCGCAGTGAATCTCCACGACATCGCGCCACGTGCTGTCATCCGGAACGCGCTCGAAGGCCGCTCTCAGGCGCGGGTAGGAGCGCGACCACGAATCGACGTCTACCGGCATCTTCCTGCCCTGCACATCCTGCGGCGGACAGAACATATAAATCGCCACCTCCTCGTCGTTCAGCGGAAGAAGCCCGACGCGCCGCTTCCCCGACAGCCATTCGAGCATGTGAATGGTCGGGTCACTCGGATGACTCGGGTCGCTCGGGTCGCTCGGCATGATGGCTCGAAGACCGGCAACTCCCAGGTCGATTCGCCTCACCCGGATTCCGGCCTCTGCAAAGGAATCACGGATACGTGAGTTCACTCCGTCCGCGCCGACGATGAGGTCAGCGCTTAACTCCTGGCCATCTGAGAGCACGAGTCGCCCGTCTCGCAGCCCGCTCACGGCAGTCCCGGTGACTACTTCCACGCCCAACTCCATGGCTCTCACGTAGAGGGAGTGCTGCAGCGAACTACGCGGAATTGAGTACAACTCCGAGCTCAGCCACTCGCCGTGCACGATCCGATTCCATTGATCCTCGATCGACCAGTAGTCAATGCGGGTTCCGCCTTCGATAGCCCCCTCGAAGGCCCCAAGCTTTCGGAGGGCATCTACGCCGTTCTGCCCCAGCGCAATGCCGGCACCAATCTCCCGGACGGCCTCCGCACGCTCGTGTACTCGAACGGACCATCCCGCTGCCGCCAATTGACCGGCAATTGCAAGGCCCGCGATTCCGGCACCCGCAACTTCAGCATGACGTGTCATGGGCTAGTACCTCACTGGAGAAGTCGGAAACGGCGACGAGTAAAGATTACCCTCCTACCGAATTGCATGCTTGAGGAAACTTCTTTCAGGTCCGCGATTGATTCCTATCTGAAAGGCAGAGATTCCCTTTGTCTATGGGCGTGATTTGCGAGGAAGAAAAAACCGCAAATAGTCGAAATCTCCGCCTCACTTCGTTAACGTAACGTCTGCCCGCGAACACCGCGGCAAGGCTTGAGTGAGATGAGGAGAAACCGTGTCGGCACGAGCCTTACGGATTCCCGCGGGCCTGATCTCGGCAATCGTTGCTCTGGCCATCTGGCAGGTGTTCACGCTCGTCGGCCCCCTCGCGAATAGTTCCGTGCCCACGGCCACCTCGACCCTTGCTCGGCTCTGGGAGATGCTGTTCATCCCGGAAACCTGGACCTCGATCTGGCTGACCGTTCAGATGGCCCTGTTCGGCTTCATCATTGCGCTTCTCATTGCTATCCCGGTCGGGATCCTGATCGGCCTGAGCCGTCTTGCCTTTTTCTCGACAAAGTTCACCTTCGATTTCTTCAAGGTGATTCCGCCCATCGTCATCATCCCGATCACCATCCTGGTCTTCGGGCCAACACAGGAGATGGGCACCTTCCTGGTCGTGTTCGCGCTCGTCTTCGCGCTCGCGATCCAAACTGCCTACGGTGTTCGCGACGCCGATCCCGTTCTCATCGAGACCATGCGCTGTTACGGGCTCGGCCGCGGAAAGCAGGTGCTCTATGCGCGCCTGCCTGCGGCTCTGCCCTTCATCGCCGTGGGAATCCGGATCTCCGCTGCGGGAGCCATGATCGTGGCCGTTGTGGCCGGGCTCGTAGGGGGCGCACCCGGCCTGGGCAGGGATCTCCTGCTGTCGCAGGCAACAGGTGAGAGCACCGAGACCTTCGCCATCGTGGTGATTCTCGGCGTGCTGGGGCTCTTCATCAGCCGCCTCGTGGTCTTCCTCCAGCGCCGCCTCGTGTTCTGGACGGCATCATGAATCTGCTGAATTCTCGAATCATTCGGTTCCTACTCGGGATCTGGCTGCCGATTCTGCTCATATGGTGGTGGTGGACCTGGAGTGCCGACTCTGTCGACCCCTTCTTCCCGCCGCTCTCGGCGATCTGGGAGCAGTTCAAGTTCAACTGGATCTGGCAACTATTCCCGATTCACGTCGTTCCTAGCCTTCGGAATCTGTTCCTCGGCTACCTCATCGGTGTCTTTGCGGGAGTAACGCTCGGAGCGCTACTTGGCGCATCACCTCGCGTGAGCCGTTACTTCGAGCCGGTGATTGACTTCTTGCGCTCCATTCCTCCGGTGGCCACCGTTCCGGTCTTCATCCTCTTCTTCGGTCTCGACGTCCAGATGCGCGTCGCTGCCATCGCGGTAGCCGCGTGCTTCCCCACCCTTCTCTCGACTATGCAGGGTTTCCGTGCCACTGATCCCACACTTCTCGATACCGGCAGGGTATTCAGACTCACGCCGTTCCAGATGATGTGGAAGGTTCGCGTACCCAATGCCTCGCCGATCATCTGGTCCGGCCTGCAGGTCTCGCTGCAGATTGCCTTCGTGGTCACGATCGCTTCAGAGATCCTGGGTTCAGGTTTCGGCATCGGTGCCTTCACGGTAATCGCGAGTGATTCATTCCTGATTCTGGATGCCTGGACGGGTGTCGTCTTGATGGGCTTGCTCGGATTCGCCATCAACGTCATCTTCGACCTGGTCGAGCGCTGGTCGCTCCGCTGGTACATCGGACAAAAGAAGCTCGCATCATGAACCACGACCGCGCATTGGGGAACGAGTAGCCATGGCCACCGCAATTTCTGTCAACGGCGTCAGCATGGAGTACAAGACTCCCAAGGGCACCACTCACGTGCTCGACAACGTGAGCTACGAGGTCCAGGACGGCCACTTCGTCTCTATCGTCGGCCCGTCCGGCGTTGGCAAGACAACCCTGCTGCGCCTGCTCACCGGACTCGCCAAGCCCACCGCCGGCGAGATCATGGTGCGGGGCAAGAAGCTCACTTCCTCCCCCGATGATCTCGCCGTGGTGCTCCAGGACTACACCCGCTCCCTGATGCCCTGGCTCAGTGTCGAGAAGAACATCGCACTGCCGCTGAAGAACCAGAAGTTGAGCAAGGCAGAGCGCAAGGAACGCATCACGGCCTCGCTCGCGGAGGTCGGTCTCGAGGGTGCCGAGAGCAAGTACCCGTGGCAGCTCTCCGGCGGTATGCAGCAGCGCGTATCGATCGCACGTGCGCTCGCCGTACGGCCGAACATCTTGGTGATGGACGAGCCCTTCGCTTCGGTCGATGCCCAGACTCGCTTCGATCTCGAGGATCTCGTGCTCAAGGTGCGCGATGACTTCGGCATCACCACGCTCATGGTCACCCACGACATCGACGAAGCTGTCTACCTCAGCGATGAGATCGTGGTGCTGCATGGCAAGCCTGCGAAGGTGCGCGATGTCGTCAAGGTCGACATTCCGTTCCCTCGCTCGCAGATGGAGACCAGAAACGATCATCGGTTCGCTGAGCTGCGCACCCGCGTCTACGGAATGGTGCGCGGACTCGAATAACCCGTCGCCCGTTCACCCGACTGGTTGAATGGGCACATGACCACCGATCTCCGAGTCCTGCTGTTCGGCTACGGCCTTGCCGGTCGCGTCTTTCATTCCCCGCTGATCTCGTCGACGCCCGGTCTGCGCATAGCCGGCATCGTCACGGCCAACGAGGAACGCCGCGCTCAGGCTCTCGCCGACCATCCAGGTGTTCGACTCTTCGTCACGGCGGAGGACGCCCTGGCCGAGGTCTCGAACTTCGATCTCGCGGTGATCGCCGGTGCCAACGTCACCCACTTCCCGTTGGCCATGGCCTCGATAGCCAACGGCTGGAGCGTCGTCGTCGACAAGCCCCTGGCTCCCACCGCCGCATTGGCGCATGAAATTCTCGATGCGGCCGCATTGGCCGGCGTGCAGGTGCACCCCTTCCAGAATCGTCGCTGGGATTCCGACTTCCTGACTCTTCAGGCCCTGGTCGCGACCGAACCGATCGGGACTCCGCATCGATTCGAGTCGCGTATCGAGCGCTTGCGCATTTCGCCGCGCGGCAGCTGGCGCGAGTCCGCTGACCCTGCAGACCTCGGCGGCGTGCTCCTCGATTTCGGTGCGCATCTCGTTGACCAGGCGATTGAATTGCTCGGTCCGATCGTCGAGGTGCGGGCCTGGGCGCGAAGCGTGCGCTACGCAGGACTCGCACACGATGACATGGCCATCACGGCCTTTCATGAGGGCGGGGCGGTCAGCGAGCTCATCGGTAGCCAGGCTGCCGCCTTTGGCGAGCCGCGCTACACCCTCTTCGCAACCCGAGGCGGAGTTCGAATCGTCGGCTCGGATACCCAGGAAGCGGCACTGCGCGCCGGAATTCGCGCCGACTCATCCGACTGGGGCATCGAGGCGGCTGACTTCACCGCCACGGTCATCACCCCCGACGAATCCGATGAACTCATCTCGCGCGAAGTGGCCTTGGCGCCCGGTCGTTGGAATGAGTACTACCCGGCGGTGCGTGACTCGATTCGTGGCACCGGCATTGCGCCCGTTCCCGTAGCCGACGTCGTCTCCAACATGCGCGTACTCGACGCTGCCGCCGAATCTGCGCGTACCGGTGAGACCGTGAGGCTCAATCCGGCTGCTGGGCACGCGTAACGCGCCATCGAGTGTGCATGACAAGTGGCTGATCAGGTGTGACCAGCGCGATTGGCGCATGTCGGCCCGAGAGGCCATCAGCAGGGCCGGTCTGCGGCTCCACGCAGATGAAGTGCGGCGCCTGATCGAAGACCACGAACCAGGGCTGCGAGTTCTCGATGTCTAGGCGTGCGAAGCCCGGCCACTCAATCGATGCATGATGACCGCCGGTGAGTACGTCATCGAACTCACCGAGCTCTCGGTCGACCGAGCCTCTCTCGCCATTCGGCAGCGAGTCACTACCCCGAACCAGCATCTCCTGGCAATCGGTAGTCCAAACAGCTTGTGCTCCAGCGATCTCGCGCCGAAACCACGGATGCCAGCCAAGAACGGCTGGGAATTCTGTCGAGTTCGAAAAGCACGTCACTTCAGTCGTCAGGCCCTTGCCATCGAGAACCCACTCGCATCTCACCCCACCGCGTGCTGGCCAGTCCGCACCGAATTCACGCTCCAGCATCAGGCGATGTGGCTCGTGCTGAATCACGGTGAATCCCTTACTCAGTACTAGCCCGTGAATTGCCCATGGGTCGAAGTTGATTGCAAAAGAGTGCGACTGCTCGTTCCACATGAGCGAGTTCTCACGGATGCGTCCGGCCCACGGTGCCATCGGATACATCCCGTACTCGATCTCGTGATTGCTTTTGACACCGACGAGTTCGTGCCCGTCGATCCTCCATGAAACAGCCCGGCCACCGTCCGACTCATCAATCTTGAGTGCGGCACCACCAAAGCTGATCTCAAGCATTGTGCGTCAGGAGGCGATGAGAACGCTGGACGAGTCCATGACCCCGATCGGGTCAGCGAGGAGTTGCTCAAACCCCGCTTCGGCGGCGCCCATGAGTGAACTGCCGATGACGATGGACGCAGGAACAATGCGAACGTCCGCTCGTGAAGCCGGCAACGCCCGGGCGATCATCTCCGAAACTGACTGCTCGACGTAGGGGAGCACTTCGCGAAGATGCCCGCCGAGTACCACCGCTTCTGGGTTGAAGATGTTCACCAGATTCGAGATTCCTATGCCGATGCTGCGTCCGACATCAGACAGGCCCGCTAACACCTGCGGTTGATGCTGCGCTGCCTGGCGAAGAACCTCGTGCAGCTCCGACGACTCAGGATCATTTCCGGTTGATCGAATAACAGAGTCGAGACCGATGAGGGTTTCCCAGCAGCCAAAGGATCCGCACCGGCACTCGGGGCCCGCCGGGTCAATGACCATATGGCCAACCTCGCCGGCATACCCGCCCACGCCATCAAGAAGTCGGTTGTTGACCACGACGCCACCACCGATGCCGATCTCACCGGAGATGTAGATCATGTTGGCGGCACCCGCGGCTGCGCCACGCAGATGCTCCGACATCGCGCCAAGATCGGAGTCATTGCGAATAGTCACCATCGGGGGGTCACCGAACTGGGCAGTCATCGCATCCATCAGCGACTCACCCAGCGCTACGTCCTCCCAACCCAGGTTGGGGGCCAATCGAACCTTTCCCGCGGCAGGGTCCACGCTGCCCGGGATGCTAATTCCCGTGCCAGCCCAAGCCGAGCCTTCCGGCACACTCTCCAGCAGCTTGATCGACATCTGAACGATCTCGTCAACAGCGATATTCACGTCGTAATCCGCGCGCATATGCGGACGCTCAAGTCGCTGAAGGACTTCACCACCCAGACCGATCAGTGCGCCGATCAGCTTCTCGACTCGCAGCTCAAATGAGAGCACCACTGCACTTGTCGCAACGGGTGCCACCACGAGAGAGGGACGACCGACGGTGCTTGTCGTTCCCGGTCGCTCTTCCAGCAAGCCCGCATCAACCAATTCAGTGACAAGGGCACCGATGGTGCTGCGATTCAGCCCGGTGAGGCCGACGAGATCTGATCTGCTCGCAGGACCTGTGGCATGCAGATGCCGCAAGATTCGAGAAAGGTTATTCCGACGAACTTGATCATTCTTATCCGCGGGAAGGGTGGGCATTATGAATCCACCTAACGTAACGACCCGGATGATCGTTTTCGCGAGAGTGCATCGACACTTGCGGCCACGAGCAGTACGAGTCCGGTCACGACGTACTGAATTCCTGATTGCTGGGTGATCAGCGGCAGACCGTTCGCGATCACGGCCACGACAAGTCCGCCGATGATCGCGTCAATGACACGGCCGCGGCCTCCGAACAGGGAGGTACCTCCAATGACAGCGGCACCCACCGCGTAGAGCAGTGTTTGCGCGCCACCAGTGGTCGGCGAGACCGAGTTGTCGCGAGAGGCCAGCAAGATGCCGGCAATCGCAGCCAGGAAGGAACAGATCATGAAGCAGGCGATCTTGATTCCGGAGACACTGATGCCGGCTCGGCGTGCAGCCTCGGAGTTGCCGCCTACCGCGTAGATGTGACGACCGAATGCCGTACGACCCAGCACGAATGTCAGCACGACCAGAAGTGCAAGTACGACGAGCACTGCCCACGGCACACCCTGGATGACAGGGATGCAACCCACCGGCTCATTGGGCGGTCCGACCGTGACGCACGAAACCTTGCCCGGGCGCAGGATCTGCCGCTGCTGATTTAGCAGGTACACGGCAACGCCCAACAGAACAGCGATGGAGATCACCTTGGCGGCCCATACCGACGTGGATGTCGAGGGCAAACCGACCTTGCGGCGGTTCGTGATCGCGCGAAGGCTCACGAGGGCGTAGCCGGCAGTAACGATGAACCACAGCAGCCACCCTGCCCAGACCGGCATGTTCTTGTTCATGATCGCGAGGAGCACGTCGCTCTGCACCGGGATGGTTCCGCCGTCACCGATGATCAAAAGCATGACGCCCTGCAGCCCGAGGAACGCAGCCAAGGTCACGACAAAGCTCGGAATTCCAAGTCGTGCGACCAACAAACCGATGAGCAGACCGATCACCAGGCCGGTCAGCAGTGCGGCAATGAGCGCGAGTGGCCAGGCCCAGCCCCACTTGGTAAGGGAAACCGCCAGGACAGCCGCGCACGTGCCTGCAGCGAAGCCAGCAGAGAGATCGATCTCGCCGAGGAGAAGCACGAAGACCAAGCCCATCGCGAGCACGATGATCGCGGTTCCCTGATTGAGCAGGTTGGCGAAGTTCAGTGCCGTGAAGAAGGTGCCACCCTCAAGAACACTGAAGATGATGACCAGGACTACGAGGCCCAGGACTGCCGGCAGCGAGCCGACGTCGCCGCCCTTGACCCGTCGGAAGTAGTCGGAGAGAGCATGGCCGACACCTGCGCTGTCGCCGGCAGCCGGGATATCAACATCGGTGACCTGCGGGGTGCTCATACGTGCCCTCCTGCTGCGAGAACCTCGGGGTTCAGACCGATGTCGCCACTGCGGCCCATCGTGATCAATTCGACGATCTGGCCATGGCCGACATCACTGGTCGGAATCTGCGCAGCCATCTGCCCCAGGTACAGGCAGGCAATGTTGTCTGCTACCTGGAGAACATCGTTCATGTTGTGAGAGATAAGGACGACGCCGAGACCACTGTCTGCGAGGCGTCGAACGAGATTGAGAACCTGCTCGGTCTGGGCAACACCAAGTGCTGCGGTCGGCTCATCGAGGATGACAAGCTTTGAGTTCCAGAGAACAGCGCGGGCGATGGCGACTGTCTGGCGCTGTCCACCCGAGAGGCTCGACACCTGCTGGCGAATCGACTTCAGGGTGCGCACCGACAAGCTCGCGAGAGTCTCAGTGGCACGCCGTTCCATCGTGATCTCGTCGAGAACGATGCCCTTGCTCTCCTCGCGACCGAGAAACATGTTGTGCACGACATCGAGGTTGTCGCAGAGGGCGAGATCCTGGTACACGACCTCGATACCGAGGGCATTCGCCTGCTTCGGCTCGGAGATATTGACCGGCTTACCCTCGAACAGGTAGTCGCCAGAGTCGAATGAGTGGATGCCGGCGATTCCCTTGATCAGGGTGCTCTTGCCCGCGCCGTTGTCGCCGACGAGCGCAGTGACCTGCCCGGCGTACACCGAGAGGTCCACACCACGCAGCACGTGGACTGGGCCGAAGCTCTTATTGACTCCCTTGAGCTGCAGGAGTGGCTCTGTTCCGGTCATCATGAAAGTACCTTCTCGCACGACGGGTATGTGGTGGGGGCGAAAGCGGAAATGATCACGCTTGCCGAGAAGAGGTCGGGGGCGGCCCTTTCGGGCCGCCCCCTCCCCGCGACTAACTACTGAATGCCGGCCTCAGCGCAGGCCTTCTTCAGCTCGTCGGTGGTGCACAGGCGCTCGGCCGTGGTGAAGCCATCAGCAACGACATCCTTGACGGTGTCCTTGGTGATGCCCTGCGGAACCAGGAGAACGCTGGGGACGTCCATGCCGGTCTCACTGTCGGCGGTTGCGCCGGTTGCCAGTGCGTCAGCAGCGGCCTGGTCACCATTGATGAGGGCGATGGCGAGTGCAGCTGCAGCCTCGGCCTCCTTCTTGATGGCCTTGTAGACGGTCATGCACTGGGTGCCGAGCAGAACGCGCTGCAGGCCCTCGTCAGTTGCATCCTGGCCGGTAACCGGGATCTTGCCGGCCTGGCCGTTGCGCTCGAGGACTGCGATTGCAGCTCCGCCGAGACCATCGTTTGCGGCTGCGACGCCGACGAAGTCACCGTTTGCCTTGGTGAACATCTGCTCGAAGATCGTGCCGGCCTTGGTGTTGTCCCAGTCCGGAACAGCCTGATCAGCGGCAACGGTGTAACCGGCGCCGGTGACTGCTGCCTCGTAGCCCTGCTTGAACAGCGTGGCGTTGTTGTCGGTCGGCGAGCCGTTCAGGAGTGCAACGGGGCCTTCGGTGATGCCGGCGCCCTGGAGGCAGCCAACGAGACCTTCGCCGATTGCTGTGCCGACTGCAACGTTGTCGAAGGACACGTAGTAGTTGGCGTTGCCACCGAGGGTGAGGCGGTCGTAGTCGATAACCGGGACGCCCTGTGCGGCGGCCTTGGCGATGACTGCGGCAGCCGACGGGCTGTCGAGACCGACGATGAGCAGTGCGCCCACGCCTTCGGCCAGCATCTGGTCAGCGATGGTGGCGAACTTTGCCTTGTCACCATTGGCGTTCTGGATGTCGGCCTCAATGCCTGCGGCTGCGAATGCGTCAGCCAGGAACGGACGGTCTGCGGTCTCCCAGCGAGCAGACGATGCTGCGTCGGGGAGGATGACGCCGACCTTGCCGCCTGCTGCTGCGGGTGCCGAGGCGGCTGCGGACTCTGCCGGTGCTGCGCTCTCCGAGCTGCTGCTCGAGGAGCCGCCACATGCGGCGACGAGCAGTGATGCGGCCGCGAGGCCGGCCACTGCTCCGATGATCTTGCGTGACATAAAGGTGTTTCCCTTCATTGTGTGGGTCGATCCATGATGTGGTGCGTGAAACGTTGTCGTTGCTATATGCCGAGGATCCGGTCGATGACGAGTTGATCCAGTGCTTCGTTCCCGTACCCCCGGGTTGCGAGGGATTGCGGATCGAAGTTCTCGTTCAACAATGCCGCTGCGGACGCCGATGAGTACGGCCCAACAGTCGGCACCGCGAGTTCCGGAACGCCGGCATTCGCCATTGCCTTCGTAACTCGGGGATCTTGATCGAACTCGCGGGCCTTGGCCGCGAGCGCGAGATAGGTGCGCATGCATCCGCGCGCGAAGTCCCAGATTCCGTCGCCGCCCTCATTGCGGTACGGACGGGCATCGAAGTGCTTGGGACCGTCGTAGCCCGAATTCTCGAGGAGTCGAACCAGGAAAAAGTCATCCTTGATTCCTTCGGAACCGAAGCGGAGATCCTGGTCGTAGCGGCCGATCTTCTGGTCGTTCAAGTCAATGTGGAACAACTTCTTCTGCCACAGCGCCTGCGCAACACCCTGGTAGAAGCTGAGCCCTGCCATGGTCTCGTGGGCGACCTCTGGGTTGAGGCCGACGAGCTCGGGGTGTTCGAGCATCTCGATGAAGGCCATCGCGTGACCGATGGTCGGCAGGAAGGTATCGCCGCGGGGCTCATTGGGCTTGGGCTCGATGGCAAAGCGAATGTCGTAACCCTTGTCGACTACGTAACCGCAGAGGAAGTCCATGGCCTCCTTGTAGCGGGAGAGTGCGTCGCCTGGTTCCTTGCTCGCCGCAGACTCCACGCCCTCGCGCCCGCCCCAGAGCACGTAGGTGGGTGCACCCAGCTCGGCAGCAACGTCAAGATTGCGCAGGGTCTTCTGAATGGCCAGGCGGCGAACGTCACGATCATTTGACGTGAAGGCACCATCCTTGAACATCGGATGCCAGAAGAGGTTCGTGGTGGCCATCGAGCAGACAATGCCTGTTTCCTCGAGACCCTTCTTGAAGCGATCGAGCTCCGCGCGACGCTGCGACTCAGGTGCACCGAAGGTCATCAGGTCGTCGTCATGGAAGCTCACGCCCCAGGCACCGATATCGGCGAGCCCGCGGATGAAGTCGACCGGATCAATGGGCGGGCGGGTCGCGTCGCCAAAGGGGTCGCGTCCGGGGTGCCCAATAGTCCACAGGCCGAAGGCAAACTTGTGCTCGGGCTTGGGGGTCAGATCGTCGGACATCAAGTCTCCGCTCGCCCGCGAGGGCCTCGAGTGCTTATTCGCAATATGTTGCGAGCCACAACATATGCATGGGATCGTTCCTACGCAAGGCGAATTCGGTCACAAATCGGACCGTTCCGATAACGATTTGGCAACGAGGCGACCCGCCCTGGATGGGAAACTTTGCGTGCACTCCAGGTACTGCAGCCTTGTAAGCGGATACGGTCAGATACCCACGAATAGCCGGTACCCCGCACGAAGGAAGAACATGGACGTCCTGCAAGGACTCGAGAATCGCTCCCCGATGTTCGCGCTCGTCCAGAACAGGGCCCGAGCGGAATTCATCGTCTCGGTGATCGTCAAATACGGCCTCGCCGATGCCGCCACCCTTGAGGGCTACCCCCTACTGGCCCAGCTCGCGGGAAAGGTGAAGCCGGATCCCGCGCTGATGGAGATGAGTCGAGGCGATCGTCTGCGCAGTGCCATGCAGGAACTCGGCACCACGTTCATCAAGATTGGTCAGCTCCTCAGCACTCGTGCTGATCTCGTCGGACCCGACATCGCAGAGGCGCTGAGTGCGCTTCAAGCAGACGATCCAGCTGACACCCCGGAGCAGATCACCGCGACCGTCACAGACGACTTGAAAATGCCGCTTGATGAGGCCTTCTCCTCGTTCACGCTCATTCCCCTCGCTTCCGCCTCCGTCGGACAGGTCTGCAAGGCGGTCACACCCGATGGCACCGAAGTCGTGGTCAAGGTGCGGCATGACGGTGTTCCCGAAGTCGTCGCTCAGGATCTGGCGATCCTCAACGCGCTGGCGGCCCTGCTCGAGAAGGACGTCGCGGCCACACGTGTTCTTCAGCCCGTGCAGGTTGCCCATCAACTCTCGACCAGTCTGACCGACGAGCTCGATTTCCGTCGTGAGCTCGGAAACCTGGTCCGCATCTCTGCGAACTTCGCAGGCAACGACACCTACGTTTTCCCGAAGCCGTTCCCGGAACTCTCCGGTGAAGCGGTTCTGACCGAGAGCATGCTTGACGGCACGCGATTCTCTTCGGTCATCAACAACCTCACCGTCGATCAGGCAAACGACATCATCCGCATGATCGCGAACATGTACTTCCAGATGATCTTCATCGATGGGCTCTTCCACGCCGACCCGCATCCGGGCAATCTGCTGATCCTCGATGACGGCAGACTTGGCGTTCTGGACTTCGGCAAGTGCGGGCGCCTGCGCGACGGAATGCGCGAGGCCTTCATCGACTTCCTCGCCAGCGTCATGACAGGCGACATTGAAGAGTCAACCCGCTGCATGCTCAAGATCGCACCAGGGCCGGCTGATCTCGACGAGACTCGCCTTCAGGCTGATCTTGAGGGTTGGATCGAGACCTATTTCCCGGGCTCCGCCGGAAGCTCGACCATGCATGCCGATCTCGGCTCCGCCATCGCGGCACTGCTCGACATCGTGCGCCAGTACAACCTTCGTATGCCCACTGACATGTCGCTCATGCTCATCGTCGTCATGCAGCTGCAGGGCATTTTGCAGGAGTCAGGTAGTTCGCTCACTCTCACCGAGCTCCTCATGCCATTCGCGCAGGAGATCCAGAAGG
>JBIJBU010000158.1:0-4265 GCA_044345075.1 Candidatus Nanopelagicales bacterium
CTGAGATTCGTGACTTCGGGCTTCACTCCCTCGGGGGCAAACCAGTCGGCACCCTCCCATCCGCTGACATCGCGGAAGTAGGCACGGTTGGCGACAAGTCGATCGTGAATGGGGGAACGCTTTACTCCGCGGGCACTTTGCATCGAGCGGCTCGGGTAATGGGCGGCATAGACCATGCCGAGGGATTCCACCGTGCGCTCGGCTCGGTACTGCGGGTTCGTTTGGTAGGCCTGCAGGCGATCGATGTTGAAGCCCGTGACATCGACATCGGGTTGGCCGGTGGTGATCCAGTGGGCAATAACTCGGCCTAGACCTCCGCCGGTAAGGATGCCAATCGAGTTCATTCCAGCAGCAACGAAGTAGTTCTTGATCTCCGGTGCTTCGCCGACAACGGGCAGCAGATCGGGGGTGAAGGATTCCGGGCCGCAGAAGAACTTGCGCACACCGGTCTCGAGTGAAACGGGCACTCGTGCCATGGCCTTCTCGAGATACGGGCCCATGCGCTCCCAGTCCGGCGGCAATTCGCCGAAGCTGAAGTCTTGCGGAATGCCGTCGACCTTCCAGGGAGCGCACACGGGCTCGAAGAGTCCGATCATCAGTCCATCGCCCTCGGGGCGGTAGTAGCCGTAGGACGCGGGATCCTCGAAGACCGGCAGAGCAGGATCGAGTCCGTCAATGCGATCGGTGATCAGGTAGTAGTGCTCGCTGGCCTGCAGCGGAATGCTCACGCCATTGCGCTCGCCGAGCTGGCGCGCCCACATGCCCGCACAGTTCACGACGTATTCGCACTCGATGTCGCCGAATTCGGTCTCTACTCCGACCACGCGGCCGTTCTTGGTGAGCACCTTTGTCGCGGCGACGCCTTCGATGAGCTGCACGCCCTGCATGCGAGCGCCCTTGGCCAGCGACATCGTGACGTCGACCGGGTTAACTCGTCCGTCCTCCTTGATGTAGAAGCCGGCCTTGAGGTCATCAACCTTCGCGGGCGGGAAGAGTTCGGCGATCTCGGCGGGCGAGATCTCGTGCACGTCGACACCCAGGTGGCGATTGAAAGCCGCGACCCGGCGGTACTCCTCTAGCCGATCATCATCAGCAGCAGCCTCGATAAAGCCGACGGGCATGAAGCCGGTGGCCAGGCCGGTCTCGGCTTCGAGCCGCGAGTAGAGATCGCGGCTGTATTGGCGCATTGAGGTGGAGGTCTCAGAGAGCGAGCCGTAGGTGACCATGAGGCCGGCTGCATGCCAGGTGGTGCCTGATGTCAGGCGATCGCGCTCGAGCAGAACTGTGTCGGTCCAGCCGAGATGGCCGAGGTGGTACGCGATTGATGTGCCGATGATGCCGCCGCCAATGATGACGACGCGAGCACGCGAGGGGACCGTGGGCATGGAGGTAACTCGGGGTGAGCCGGACTTTGTTAGTCCTTCCAGCCCTTCTGGTCTTCCTGCTCCTCGACGGAGGTGTTAAAGAACTTCACGCCGAGGGCGATGGCGCCGATGGTCAGCGCGACGATCACGACAATGGTGATGATGACGCTCATGGTTCTCCTTGTCGGACGTGCTCTCGGCGGATCAACTAGTTCGCCCAGACTAGTCGGTGGTTCGAGCCTGGAAATTGCCGATCCTGATTTCGACCGGAGTTCCAGGTGACCTGATCTGGGCTAGTTGCCCGCCGAGAGGAGCACCTCCCGCTAAGTTATCTATACAGGTCGGCCTGGAGTCCAGGCAGACACCTCACAGGAAGTAGCCCTGCACGTGCACTCTGAATTGGGTCTTGGCGAGATTCCAGCGAACCTCCTGCCTCCCGAGGGCGTGCATGCACTGCTCTTCGATTGCGACGGCACCCTGGTCGACACCCTCGCCCTCTACCGACGTTGCTGGGATGTCGTGTTCGGCAAGCGCGGATTCACCATCACTGACGAGTGGTTCGAAACCTGGCGCGGTCACAGCATGGAAGCCTTCCTGCTCGCTGCGCTCCCGTCCCTCGATGAGCAGGGCCTGATCGACGTCGAGAACGAAGGGCTCGAGCTGTTCTTCGAGCGCAGTCATGAGCTTGAGGCCTTTGAGCATGTCGTCGATATCGCGCGACGCTTTCACGGAACTCTTCCCATCGCGGTGGTCTCTGGTGGACCTCGAAGGGCAGTCGAGCGGACCCTCGAAGGTGCAGGAATCGCCGATCTCTTCGATCTCGTCGTCACCAACAATGACGTGAGTAACGGCAAGCCAGCCCCGGATGTCTACTTGCTGGCCATGGAGCGACTCAGGGTTGATCCGAAGCACTGCGTGGCCTACGAGGACTCAGGCTCCGGAATCGAGTCGGCCAAAGCAGCCGGCATTGCGCACGTCCTGGACGTCCGGGTTACGTAGTTTTTAGTCCGAAAAGCGAAATCGCACCGACAACGCAGGGAGACACCATGTTTGACTACAGCGCCGAGATGTTCCATGTGGGCTACCTCGTTCCCGATATTCAGGCAGCGATGGATGATCTAGGTCCGTCCCTTGGCCTGACCTGGACTCAGGTCATCACGCGTGATGATCAGCCGTGCTGGACTCCTGAGCGCGGTGCGTTCACCTGCCCGCTGACCTTCGCGTACTCCATGGAGGGCCCGCAGCGCGTCGAGCTTATCCAAGGAGTCGCCGGCACCGTGTGGGATCACAAGGGAGCAGGGCATCTGCATCACGCCGGTGTCTGGTGCGACGTACCGGCACTCACCGACTCGCTCATCAACCAGGGCTGGGAACTCGTCGCCGCTCAGAAGGCGCCGGAGGATGGCTATGGCTCCTTCACCTACGTGATGTCGCCCTCGGGTTTCCTGCTCGAGCCGGTCACGATCAATAACAAGGAGCGCATGGAGCGCTGGTTTGCCGGCGGCTCCCTGTAAACGAGCCAGGTTTCCCTGCGCCATTGAGCGGTCCTGCTTAGACTGCGGCTCACCTACGAGTAATGGAGCACGGAATGTCTGACGAGAAGTGGTGCATCGACACCGGCCTGGCGATCCAATTCCCGGTCTACACCCGGTTCAACGCCAACGATGTGCTTCCTGACCCGATCACCCCGCTGGGTGCCAGCATGTTCTGGAACCCGGAGATGTTCCCCGGTGGCTCCTTGGCCTACGCCGAGCTCGGCTCCGCTACCGCAGTTGAGGCAATCGAGAACGAGGCCTGGCCGTTCGGTGCCTTCTGCTACGGCTACCTCTACGTCAACGTCACGATGGCCCGCCTCGTCGGCATTCGCAGTGGTATCGGCTGGGAGGGCATTGACGCCGCATTCTTCGGTAGCCACCCCGATGCGCCGCTGCACAAGGATCTCCCGACTGACATCAATCCCGAGCTCAGCCAGAAGATCGCCGATCGCACCACCTGGACTCTGACGACCTCGACCTTCCCCGAGCTCGACGAGGAGACCCGCATCGCTGACGGCCTGCGTGCCAGCCGCCCGGACTTCTCAACTCTGACCAACGCGGCGCTCGTGGCCTACGCCCGTTCGATGATGCCCTACTCGCGCCTGATGTGGCGTGGCGAGGTTGTTGCCGGTTCGCAGGCAGCAATTGGCCCAGCAGTTGTCATGAGCATCCTCGGCCCCGACAACCCGGTCAACGTCGTCGACATCACCGGCCCGGCCGGCGACGTCGTCTCGGCAATGCCGTCCTACGCACTGTGGGACATGTCGCGACTGGTGCGCGCGAGTGCGCCGCTGACCAAGGCCTTCGATGAGGGCATCGAGGGACTCAATGAGCGCCTGCGTGCCAACCATCCCGATTTTGCGCAGCACTTCGCCGCATTCATTCGTGAGTTCGGCTACCGCGGCCCGTCTGAATGGGACATGGGCGCTGACTCCTGGGAGACCAAGCCCGAGCTCGCACTCTCGCTGCTCGATCGCATGCGCCAGCTCGAGGATTCGGCTTCACCGGCCGCACGTCGTGCCGAGAGCGCCGAGCGCTCCGAGCGTGCCTATGCGCAGGTCGCTGAGTCGCTCGCCGGGGCTGATGAAGCACTCGCCACCTTGCGCATGGGTGTCGACTCCGCTCGCCGCTTCGCCGGCTGGCGTGAGCTCGCGAAGTCGAACTGCATCAAGGTCATCAACGAAGCCCGTGCGGCGATGCTCGAGTTCGGCGGCCGTCTGGCAGCGCAGGGTCATCTCTCCGATGCCTCGCAGATCTTCATGGCCCTCAACGAAGAGCTCGAGATGCTGGTCTACGGCCCGTCTCGCATGACCGAGAAGCTTGCTGCTCGCGAGAACGAGTGGCGTGCGTTGTTCGACGTCGAGAT
>JBIJBU010000159.1:0-4258 GCA_044345075.1 Candidatus Nanopelagicales bacterium
TTCCGGTCGATCCACAGCAGCCACCTGCTTCGCCGCGGCGCTTGTGTGCGCCGAGGGCGGATGCGGGTTCTGCCAGGCCTGTCGTACCGCTCCGCTCAACGGTCATGCCGATGTCGACGTAGTCAGCACCTCCGAGCTCACCTACGGCGTCGACGATGCTCGTGAACTCGTGCGCTCCTCATCCATGTCACCGGTGAATGCGCCGTGGCACGTGATCGTGATCGAAGATGCCGATCGGCTCACCGAGCGTGCGGTCAATGTGTTGCTGAAGGCTCTTGAGGAGCCGCCCCCGCATACGGTCTGGATTCTGTGCGCGCCGAGTGTCGAAGATGTTCTGCCGACGATCGTCTCGCGCACCAGGCACGTGAATCTCGCTACGCCCAGCACCGCCAGCGTCGCCCAGCTACTCATCGAGGCCTATGGCGTCGACACCGCAATGGCTTCGTTCGCAGCGAGAGCATCACAAGGTCATATCGGTCGAGCGCGCGCACTCGCGAAGGATGAGCATGCGCGTATGCGGCGCCAGGAGGTTCTCCGAATCCCGCTGAGTCTGCACGACATCCCCGGCTGCTTCGCCTCGGCAAGCAATCTGCTCGGTGCTGCGACCGATGATGCCAAGGCCATCACCGAGCCCCTTGATGCAGCCGAGCAGGCACGGCTGGAGTCCACCTACGGCGCCGGCGCCGAGGGTGTGACCAAGGCCAAGATGGACAAGCTGATGAAGTCAGCCCAGAAGGAACTCAATGACTCGCAGAAGAAGCGGGCCACGCGCACGGTGCGCGATCAACTCGATCGCGCCCTGGTTGATCTCCTCGGGCTCTACCGCGATGTCTTGATGATCCAGTTGGATTCGCCCGTGATGCTGATCAATGACGAGATGCGTCCTCAGCTTGCGCAGCTGGCAGCGGGAAGCACTGCAAACGACACTGGTCGACGTCTCGAGGCTATTGAGCACACTCGCGCCCAGATCCGCGCAAATGTCGCGCCGCTCTCGGCGCTGGAGTCACTCATGGTCGAACTCAAGGATCCCTGGATCCGGACTGCCTCGGCCTGAAATGCGCAGAATCCTCACTCTCGCGACCACTGCGACGTTCGCGGTGCTCCTGGCGGGCTGCTCGGGGGCCCCGGAGGTCACGCCGGTTGTTCCATCGGTGATGCCAAGCTCGCCGTCGGGGCTCGAATCCTTCTACACGCAGCCAGCTACGTGGCGAAATTGCGGTAACGCTGACTGCATGCTCATCAAGGTGCCGCTCGACTACTCGAATCCAACCGGAGCAACCATCGAGCTCAATGTCTCGCGCGTGAGCAGTGGCGATGGCGACTTGGGCTCACTCTTCGTGAATCCGGGTGGTCCAGGAGGCAGTGCTTTCGACTACGCGAAGTACGCCGAGGCTGTCGTCAGTCCCGAAGTTCTGAAGCATTACGACCTCATTGGCGTGGACCCGCGCGGAGTCGCGAGTAGCTCGCCGATTCAGTGCCTGACCGATGAGCAGAAGGACTCCCTTGCTGCTGTGGATTCCACGCCGGACTCACCGGCCGAGGTATCGGAGCTCGAGTCAGCCAGTGCGACCTTGCGCGATGGCTGTGCCGCGTCGGGTTCGCCGCTGTACGGCCGAATGGGCACTGTTGATGCCGCGCGTGATCTCGACATCGTGCGCTCCGTTGTTGGAGACCCCGCGTTCAACTATCTCGGTAAGTCCTATGGCACCTACCTCGGTGCGGTCTATGCCGAGCTCTTCCCAATGAACGTCGGACGCATGGTTCTCGATGGCGTACTGCCGGCTAGCACTGATCTGGTGGAGACAACGCGAGTGCAGGCGATTGCGTTGGAACAAGAGCTTCAGTACTTCGCCCAGTACTGCAGCGAATCGGATCAATGTCCGTGGCAGGGGAGTCCAGGTGAAATCGTTGCCCAGATTCAGCAATGGTTCACGAGCCTCGACGCCAAGCCACTGATTGCTACCGATGGCCGCCAGCTGACCCAGGCACTCGCAGAATCCGCTGTCGTCTCGTATCTGTACTTTCCGCCGGGCGACTACGAAGCGCTTCTCCCGGCGCTCGCCGCAGCGGTGACGAAGGCGCAGCCGGACGAATTGCTGAAGCTTCGGGATCAACGCGCAGAGCGGGATGCGACCGGCCACTACACGTCCAACGCGCTTGAAGCCTTCTACGCAGTGACCTGCGTTGATCGCCCGTTTACCGGTTCCTCTGATGACATTGCGGCGCTTGCCCAGGAGTGGACGGCCGAGGCACCGACGTTCGGCCCGGCCCTGGCCTGGGGCCTGCTGGGCTGTACCGGTTGGCCGGTCGAGGAAGGCGCATCCGTGCCTGTCACGTCAGTGACGGCGGCCGGGGCAGCTCCGATTCTCGTCGTGGGCACCACCTTCGATCCGGCCACGCCGTATTCGTGGGCCGAGCAGGTGGCAGGTGAGCTGGAGAACGCCGGGCTGCTGACCTGGGACGCTCACCAGCACACTGCCTACAGTCGCGGGTCTGCATGTATCGACGAGCAGGTCGACACCTATCTGCTGAGCGGAAAGTTGCCCGTTCAACAACAGTGCTAGGGTTCGTGAACTAAACATTGTTCACATCTGGGAGTACCTGTGTCTGACGCCACCGCGCCCGTAGCTGCCTCGGCAGTTATCCCCGACCCCAAGCGCTGGGGTGCGCTCGTCGTCATCGCCATCGCCCAGTTGATGGTCGTGCTCGACGCCTCGATCGTGAATATCGCCCTGCCCTCGATGCAGGCCGACCTGGGCATCAGCGACGCTGACCGCCAGTGGGTCATCACCGCCTACACACTTGCATTCGGCGGGCTGCTGCTACTGGGCGGTCGTATCGCCGACTACGCCGGCCGCAAGAAGATGTTCATCATCGGCCTGATCGGCTTCGCATTCGCTTCGTTCCTCGGTGGTCTCGCCCAGACGTCCGGCACCTTGTTCGCCGCCCGTGCCCTTCAGGGCGTGTTCGCTGCGGTGCTGGCCCCCGCGGCCCTGAGTCTCATCTCCGTGACCTTCACTGATTCCAAGGAGCGCGCGAAGGCCTTCGGCGTTTACGGCGCACTCTCCGGCGGTGGCGCAGCAATCGGTCTCGTGC
This sequence comes from Candidatus Nanopelagicales bacterium, assembly GCA_044345075.1. GTDB lineage: Bacteria > Actinomycetota > Actinomycetes > S36-B12 > S36-B12 > CAIKZY01. The sequence goes on from JBIJBU010000159.1 coordinate 3,097, forward strand.
TCGGCGGCATCCTCACTGAATACGCCAACTGGCACTGGACCTTGCTCGTCAACGTGCCCATCGCGATCATCGCCGTCATCTTGGCGATCCCATTCGTGCGCGAGTCACGTGCAACGGGCGATACGAAGTACGACATCCCCGGCGCGATCACTGCGACTCTGGGTCTCGTCTCCTTGGTCTACGGCATCACCAAAGCCGAGACAGAGGGCTGGAACGGTTCGCAGACACTGCTCTTCATCGGCGCCGGCTTGATCCTGCTAGCAATCTTCTTGTTCATCGAGTCGAAGAGCTCGCATCCGTTGCTCCCGATGCGAATCCTGAAGAACCGCAATCGCGGCGGCGCCTACCTTGCATCATTCTTCGTCGGTATCGGCCTCTTCGCGATGTTCTTGTTCCTGACCTTCTTCTTCCAGGCAGTGCTCGGCTACAGCCCGCTGAAGTCCGGCCTGCTCTTCCTGCCGTTCTCCGCGGGTGTCATCGTCAGCGCGGGCATTGCCAGTCAGCTGCTTCCGCGCTTCGGCCCTCGCTGGGTCACCGGCGCCGGCTTCATCATGACTGTCGTTGGCATGCTGCTTCTGCTCCGCATGACGCCGAACAGCGCGTACGCGTCAGACATCCTGCCTTCGCTGATCATCATCAGCCTTGGCATGGGCCTGGTGTTCGTGCCCCTCTCGGCTGTCTCGCTTTACGCGGTGGGTGACCACGACGCAGGCGTTGCCTCAGCGGTGCTCAACACCAGCCAGCAAATCGGCGGCGCTATTGGCGTGGCCTTCCTGAACACAATCGCCACCTCCGCAACCGCGGCCTACATCATCGCCAACAACCTTCAGGGTCCGACTCCGGACGCCCTGGTCGCAGGCTTCAATCGCGGATTCCTCTGGGGCGCGATCATCCTCGCGATTGCCGGCATCCTGTGGATCGTCCTGGTCAACATGACCAAGAAGGACATGGCCGCCAACGATTCACCCATGGCTCACGTCGGTTAATTGGCCACCAGTCGACTGGGATAGCATTCCCTAGCCCTCGGAGGGTTGCCGAATGGCCCCTCCGAGTGCAGGCCGCCTTAGCTCAGGGGTAGAGCAACGCACTCGTAATGCGTAGGTCCGGGGTTCAAATCCCCGAGGCGGCTCCAATGTGAAGTCCCGGGACATCGTTAATAGAT
>JBIJBU010000036.1:0-14444 GCA_044345075.1 Candidatus Nanopelagicales bacterium
GTACTCGATCAGGTCGTCATCACCTCACCGCGTTCACCGCGTGCCCTTGGTGCTGAGGATCTCGCCGATCTTGCGATCGAGATCTTCGGCGAGGAGCGCGTGTCATGCGAGGTCACGCTGTCGAGCGCTATCGAGCGTGCCGTCACTGTCGCTGAGGAAGAGTCGATGTACGGCGGCGTCGGAGTTCTCATCACCGGTTCTGTCGTGCTGGTGGGCGAGGCCAAGCGGATCCTGGGAGAAGCCCGATGAGAGTGCTGTGCAGCTCTGTGCTGGGTATCGAGTCGATAGTGGTGTTTCTGTGCTTCCTCGTGGCCAGCACTAACGGCTCATTCGAGAGTCAGGCTCTAGCCGTGTGGCTCGGCGTCGGCGCGATGATCGTGCTGCTGCTCTCCATCGGGGTCGTGACCCGGCCCTGGGGTCCCTGGTGGGGATCCTTCCTTCAGTTCGTCGTGGTGGCGCTCGGCTTCCTCGTACCCCTGATGTTCATCGTGGGCGGCATCTTCGCAGTGCTCTGGTACTTCGCCGTGCGTAACGGCAGTCGCGTCGATCGATTGCGCGCTGCCTATGCGGCCGAGAACGAGAGCTAATCGGGGCTCGGTACTCTTGGCCTATGCGCCTCGGCATAAGGCCGGCGCGGCACACCAAGGAGTTCCATGTCTGAGCGCACCCTCGTCCTGATCAAGCCCGATGGCGTGGCCCGTGGCCTCGTCGGCGAGGTGCTCGGCCGTATTGAGCGCAAGGGCTACAAGGTCATCGCCCTCGAACTGCGCACGCTGCCGGCATCGATTGCTGAGGCGCATTACGCCGAGCATGCCGAGAAGCCGTTCTTCCGTTCGCTCGTCGACTTCATCACCGGTGGCCCGCTCGTCGCCGCAGTGATCGAAGGTCCTGACGCGATCCTTTCCTGGCGTTCGATGATGGGTGCCACCAATCCGGCGAACGCAGCCCCGGGCACCATCCGCGGCGATCTCGCTACTGAGACCCAGCTCAACGTGACCCACGGCTCCGATTCACCCGAGTCGTCGGCTCGCGAGATCGCACTGTTCTTCCCGGGCCTGGCGTAGTCATGAAGCCGGCCGCGCTCGGAGTCATCGCCGGTGTTGCTGCCGGCGCAGCAGTCGGTGCCGCATCACGTGGCCCGAGCCTGGTCGAATGGCCGTCCAAGATCCGCACCGCATTTCCGTTCGTGATCGGCGGTATCGCCGGTGCCTCGGTCGGAATGAAGGTCGGTGCGTTCGCCTCACTCGTTGAGGCGGCGCGAGGCAAGGGCAAGGGGCCAGTGTCCACTGTCGCACCGGTGATCGTCGGCGCCGGGCTGGCCACCGCAGCAGCTGTCGGCGGCACTATCGCCAAGGACAAAGTGCTCGGCGGACTCGAGCAGCAAAGTCGTGACCTTGATCCGTACTTCGCCACCTCGTCGGGCAATCCTCTGACCTCAGGCTCACCTGCCTCGCTGGTCACCATGGCCGAGCTCGGCCGTGAGGGCGCGCGCTTCGTGGGCTGCATTAGTACGCCCGCAGATATCAAGGCCGTGACCGGCAAGAAGCCGATCGCCGAGCCCGTTCGTGTGTTCGTGGGCGTCGAGGCCGCCGACACCGTCGAACAGCGCGTGGGCCTGGCGATGGCTGAGCTTCGTCGCACGGGCGCATTCGATCGCGCGAACCTGATCATCCAGGCACCTGCGGGCACCGGATTCGCGAATACGACTCCGATTGATGTCACCGAGATGCTCACCCTCGGCGACTGCGCCTCGGTGGCGATTGGTTACGGATTGCTGCCGTCCTTCTTGTCCTTAGGCAAGGTCGGACTCGGTGCGCAGACCCAGCGCCTGCTGCTTGATGCAATTCGAGAGGAGCTCATCGGTCGTGCGAAGCGCCCGCGCATCCTGCTCTACGGCGAGAGCCTCGGTGCGCGCGTGCAAGAAGCCGCAGTCTCGGCCGGCCCGCTCGACTTCGATCACTACTTCGTTGACGCAGTGCTGTGGGTGGGCTCACCCGGCGGACTCAAGTCGGATGAAATCCACGCCCTGTGCGTAGCGGAATCCGTCACTGTCGATCGGCCGGAGCAGATTGCCGGCGTGATGCGCACCCCGTACCCGCGCGTGTGGTTCCTCGAGCACGACGGCGACCCTGTCGTGCGTAACCGTCCGGCGCTGCTGCTTGATCGTCCGTTCTGGCTGCCGACCAGCGGCCAGCGCGGCCGCAATGTGCCCGAGGGCATGACCTGGAAGCCGGGCATCACCTGGGCCACCGTGCTCATCGACACCCTCTTCGCCACCAATGTGAAGCCGGGTGACTTCCAGAGCAAGGGCCATGACTACCGCGCCGATCTCGGGGCAGTCGTGACCGCGGCTTATGCCCTTCCGGCTGACGAGGACACTGCTGCCAGGCTCGAGACTCATCTGCGCCAGCTCGAGGTGGAGCGTGCCCAGCGCATTGACATGATTGCAGATCAGGTCAAAGCATAATAAATCGGACTTAAGTCTGGGCTCGCGTAGGATGAGCCCTCCGCACGTGCACCTCGACCGGAAGGCCACTTCCCCTATGGCTGGTTCGTCATCCTTCGTCGGCCGCGACATGGCCGTCGACCTCGGCACTGCCAACACGCTCGTGTACGTGCGTGGTCGCGGCATCGTGCTGAACGAGCCCTCGGTTGTCGCGATCAACAACAACACCGGCGGCATCCTCGCAGTGGGCTCTGAGGCCAAGCGCATGATCGGCCGCACGCCGGGCAACATCGTCGCGATTCGCCCGCTGAAGGACGGCGTCATCGCCGACTTCGACACCACCGAGCGCATGCTGCGCTACTTCATCCAGAAGGTTCACTCTCGTCGTCACCTTGCCAAGCCTCGTCTGATCGTGTGCGTTCCCTCGGGTATCACCGGTGTTGAGCAGCGCGCGGTTAAAGATGCCGGCTACGCGGCCGGTGCGCGCAAGGTGTTCATCATCGAAGAGCCGATGGCTGCCGCAATCGGTGCGAACCTGCCGGTGCACGAGCCCACAGGCAACATGGTCGTCGACATCGGTGGCGGAACCTCCGAGGTCGCCGTCATCTCTCTCGGCGGCATCGTCACCAGCCTCTCGGTTCGCGTCGGCGGCGATGAGCTCGACAACGCGATCATCCAGTACGTGAAGAAGGAGTACTCGCTCATGCTGGGCGAGCGCACCGCTGAAGAGATCAAGATGGCGATCGGCTCAGCTTTCCCGTTGCCGGAGGAGAACAACGCCGAGATCCGCGGCCGTGACCTCATCACTGGCCTTCCCCGCACGGTCGTGATCACCGCCGAGGAGATCCGCCGCGCCATCGACGAGCCTGTGAACGCCATCGTGGCTGCGGTGAAGGCCACCCTGGACCGCACCCCACCTGAGCTCTCCGGCGACATCATGGACCGCGGAATCGTGCTCACCGGTGGCGGCGCCCTCCTGCGCGGCCTCGACGAGCGCCTGCGTCACGAAACCGGCATGCCGATCCTTATCGCCGATCGTCCGCTCGACTGCGTTGCCCTCGGTTCGGGCAAGTGCGTCGAGGAATTCGAGGCCCTGCAGCAGGTGTTGGTCTCCGAGCCGAGACGCTAACGCATGTTCCCGCGTCGCCTACGCGTCGTCGTTGCGGTGCTGCTCGGCGTTGCCCTCACATTCGTCATCCTCGATCTTCGAGGCGGACAGGGGCCCTTTACCTCGGCACGCAATGTCATGTCCTCGATCTTCGGTGGCATTGAGCGCGGCGCTGCGACTGTCTTCTCGCCGATCACCGGCTTCGCTGACTTCTGGACGAACACGCGTGATCAAAAGGCGCGCCTCGACGAACTCGAGAAGTCAAACGCCGAGTTGCAGTCCGAGGTCAAGCGCGCTGCGGATGATCGTGCACGCGCATCGGCACTCGACGGCATGCTCAAGGTTGCCGGTCTCGGCCGTTATCGGGTTGTGCCCGCCGAAGTCATCGCGATCGGTCCGGCTCAGGACTTCAGCTGGACAGTGACCATCGACGCCGGAAGTGATGATGGCATCGAGCTCGACATGACAGTGCTCAACTATCAGGGACTGGTTGGCCGGGTCAGCAACGTCGAGAAGCGCACATCGAGTGTCGTACTGATTGTTGATCCCTCTGTCTCGGTGGGTGCTCGAGTCGCCGGCTCTCAGGAAATCGGCATCTTGTCGGGTACAGGTAAGCAGAGCGAACTGCAGTACCAACTGCTCGATCCACTTGCATCGCTGGAGAAAGGCGCTGCGCTTGTCACCTTCGGCTCGAAGGACGGTCGCCCGTATGTTCCGGGGGTACCGATCGGCGAAGTGCTCAGCGTGGCCGGTACCGCTGGGCAGCTCAGCAGAGTGGCGACGGTGCGGCCGTTCGCAGATATCTCGACCCTCAGCATCGTCGGTGTCGTAGTGCGTCCGCCGCGCACAGACCCGCGCGACTCCGTGCTCCCCGCAGTTCCTGATGCGCCTGCGCTTATCACTCAGCCCACGCCGAGCCCCACACCTGCGGAATCGAGTGCAGTGATGAGCGTTCCGAGCGAGGTGCCGGCCACCGAATCGGCGGCGACTCAATGAACGTCAAGGTTCGTCAGGCTGTCATCATCGGCTCGGCCATCTTCATCGCAGTGATCCTCGAGCTCACCTTGCTCAGTCGGCTCGGTCTGCCCGGGGCAACGCCTGATCTTGTGGTCGTGACCATCGTCGCAATCGCGCTTGCCTACGGGCCGCTTCCTGGCGCCATCGCCGGGTTCTCGGCGGGAATCGTGATGGGCTTAGCACCGCCCTTCGACGGTGTCTTCGGCGTGCAGGCGTTCATCTTCACCATCGTGGGCCTGGTGACCGGTGCCGTAGTTGATCCCCGTGACCGGTCGGTACCGGTGATCATGGGCATGGTCGGGCTGAGCACCGGCGGGGTCGTGCTGATTAACGCCCTCGTGCTGTCAGTTCTCAGCGGAGACCGCGTTGTCTGGGAAATCGTTCCAGGGCTGACCTTGACCGCAGCCCTCTACGGGCTCATCCTCGCCCCCCTCGTGGTTCCCCTCATCGGAAAGATCGTGCGAACTCTCACTCCTGAGGTCGCTGTCCTCTAGCCCTAGAGGGATTTCACGCGATCCGAACGTGAAATCAGGCCCCGAATTCGGCCGAAACGCCATGTCCGTCGTACCGTCGTAGCAGGAGTGGGCTGCCCCCAGCGGGTGCGCAGCCTGCGCGAGAGCAATCCGACCTCGGTCGGCGAGGGAGCAGGAGGCAGATGAACGCGCGTTCGAACCTGCGCCTGCTCGTGCTGGGCGTTCTCGTGGCATCCCTGCTGGGCACCTTGATTGCGCGACTCTTCTATTTGCAGGTCATGGAGAGCGCCGAGTACCGCTCGGCGGCACAGAACAACACGGTCCGCGAGATCGTGAATCCGGCCGTGCGCGGACTGATCCTCGACCAGGCCGGTCGGCCGCTTGTCTCCAATCGCACTTCGCTCGTGGTCACTGTCGATCGAGCGGTGCTCGGTCGCCAGCCCAATGATGGCGCTGATGTGGTCGCGAGCCTGGCGAAGGTGCTCCAGGTTCCCGCAACCGACATCACCGATCGACTCAAGCCGTGTGGCACTGAGGGTGCGAAGCCGCCGCCCGTGTGCTGGAACGGCTCGACCTATCAGCCCGTACCCGTGGCGAGCGATGTCTCCACCGATACCGCGCTCGGCATCATGGAAAGACGCACAGAGTTCCCGGGAATCACGGCACAACTGCAGGCAGTGCGCACGTACCCCGAGCCATTCGGAGTCAACGCAGCGCACCTCCTTGGTTACCTCGGCCCTGTCACCGAAGATCAGTTGAGTGAGCAAGGTGACGCGGAGAACTTTGATCGGCTGCGTCGCACTGACGTCGTGGGGCGCTCGGGTCTCGAGTCCGAGTACGACTCATATCTGCGCGGTCAGCCTGCGGTGACCACCCTTGCGGTTGATACCGGTGGTCGAGTCACGGGCACACTGGACGAAAAGGCGGCGAAGGCCGGCGACTACATCGTCACGAGCATTGACGCGAAACTGCAGTCGGTCGTCGAGAATCAGCTGGTCGCTGCGATTCAGCGTGCTCAGGCACAGGGTAATCCGGGTGACTCAGGCGCGGCTGTCGTGGTCGAGGTCGATACCGGTCGCATCCTCGCGATGGCGAGTTATCCGACCTACGACCCGTCCATTTGGGTTGGCGGTGTGACCAAGGCACAGTTCAAGGACCTGATGAAGAGCAACTCGCTCTCCTCCAATGCCATCCAGGGTCTCTTCGCTCCGGGTTCCACCTACAAGGTGATCAGCACGGCGGCGGCGGGCAAGGAGGGCTTCTCGCTTTACTCCGATTACGCCTGTCCCAAACAGGTGAAGATCGGCACGCAGACCTTCCGCAACTTCGAATCAGCGGGGTATGGCCGCATCCCGCTTGCCCGAGCGCTCGAGGTGTCGTGCAACACCGTGTTCTACGGCATTGCAGACCGCATGTGGGAGAAGGCCGGCGGCTCCGATGCAACGAAGGACTCACCGGATCCCATCGCCGAGACTGCCAAGCAGTTCGGTCTGGGTTCGAAGACAGGAATCGACCTCCCGAATGAGTCGTCCGGGCGCGTGTCGAGTCGCCAGTTCAAACTCGCGAACTGGGAGAATCTACGAGAGCAGTGGTGCGCGAACGCGGTCGCCGGGTACCCCGAGACTCGTCTGACGAACCCGACACTTGCCGATTACTACACGGCACTCGACAAGGAGAACTGCGCCGACGGCTTCCGGTGGCGCGAGGGTGATGCGCTCAACGCCGCTATCGGACAGGGCGATACCGCGGTAACACCTCTGCAGATAGCAATGGTCTACGCGGCCGTCGCTAATGGCGGCACGGTGTACACCCCGACCATTGCCAAGGCAATCGTGGGCGCCGACGGAAAGGTCGTCAAGGAGTTCGAGCCGCAGGTGAAATCGAAGGTGAAGGTTCCTCGCGCGACGATGAACTTCCTGCGTCAGTCACTTCCGGGCGTAACCGAGAGGGGCTCCGCCGAGACCCCGTTCCTCGGCTTCCCGTTGGGCAAGATCCCGGTGGCGTCCAAGACGGGATCCGCGCAGGTGACCGGCTCGAAGGTCTCGACTTCATGGTTCGCCTCCTACGCGCCTGCGAACGATCCCAAGTACGCCGTCGTCATGATGGTGACCCAGGGAGGCACCGGCTCGAAGACCTCGGGCCCGAGCGTGCGCAAGATCTACGAGGCGCTGTTCGGCGTCAGCGGCACTAGCGTGAACCCGTCGAGGAGTGTCCTGGTCGGTAATGCGCCGATGCGGGAACTCCCGACCATTCGCCCCGATGGCACGCCGGTCGCGCCCAAGGGTCGAAAGTCCGGCGTTGAGATGGCGGGAGGCAGCGGATGAGCACGTGGCATCTGACTGATCTCAGAAGTCGCCCCACCGCGCCTCGCTTTGATCGCGGTCGCACCTACTGGCGAGATCTCGACTGGGTCATGCTGATGGCCGCTTTCAGCCTGACGATCTTCGGCTGTCTGCTGGTCTGGTCGGCGAGTAAGGCCGACATGGCCTCGCCGACTGACCCCTACTCATTCCTCAAGAAGCACCTGATCAACGTGTTGCTCGCCCTGGTGCTGGGCTTCTTGGCATCGCGACTCGATTACCGATGGCTGCGCGCCTACACGCCGGTGATCTACGGGGCTTCGTGCTTCATATTGCTCATGCCCTTTGTTCCGGGTCTCGGAACCCGCATCGCCGGCGCTCAGGCCTGGATCGCCCTGCCGGGTGGTTTCACCCTGCAACCGTCCGAGTTCGCGAAGATCGCGGTCATCTTGATGATGGCTGCCATCTTGTCCGAGAAACGCGATATCGAGAGCGAGCCTCGTGACAAGGATGTCCTCCTTGCTCTCGGCCTTGCGATCTTGCCGATTCTCATCGTGCTCGTGCAGAACGACACCGGAACCGTCCTGGTAATGGGTGCCGTCGTGATCTCCGTCATCGCAGTCTCGGGAGCTCGCACGCGCTGGGTCGTGACCTTGATCGGCGGCACCGGCCTGGGCATCTTGCTAGCAATCCAACTGGGGCTGCTCAAGCAGTATCAGGTCGCGCGACTGACTTCATTCCTCAATCCCGCTGCCGATTCAGGTGGCTCGTCGTACAACGCGGCGCAGGCCCGAATCGCGATTGGCGGGGGAGGGCTCTCCGGCTACGGGCTCTTCAACGGCCCGCAAACCCAGGGGCGTTTCGTTCCCGTCAACGAGAGTGACTTCATCTTCACCGTGGTCGGCGAGGAGCTCGGTTTCATTGGCGCGCTGCTGCTCATCTTGCTACTCGGCGTGATCTTGTGGCGGGCGATCGTGATCGCCTACCGCGCCGACGATCTCTACGGCCGACTGGTGTGCACGGGAGTCATTGCCTGGTTCGCCTTCCAGCTCTTCGAGAACATCGGCATGACCCTCGGCATCATGCCAATCACCGGCATCCCGCTGCCACTGGTCTCCTCTGGAGGCACGTCGATGATGGCCGTCTGGATAGGTATCGGCCTGTTGCAGAACGTCCGGCTACACGCTGTTCGTAATTCGCCTTAGGGCGCAGCCGTCACGCGTGCTGCATTCGTGAGATCTGGCGGGGGCGGATAGCCTTTCCCCGTGACGACTCCCCAAGCTCATGTGCCCGGCGCCTCCGTGTTCGATCGTCTCGAGGCGCTCCTGCCCTTCGTGTCTAAGCCGATCCAATACGTGGGCGGCGAGCTCAATGCCGTGCAGAAGCCGTGGGAGTCTGTCGACGTTCACTGGGCACTCATGTACCCCGATGCCTACGAGGTGGGTGCTCCTAACCAGGGCGTGCAGATCCTCTACGAGGTAATCAACGAGCGCGACGATGCCCTGGCCGAGCGCACCTATGCGGTCTGGCCCGATCTCGAGAAGCTGATGCGCGAGCATCAGGTGCCGCAGTTCACTGTCGATAGCCATCGTGCGCTTGGTGACTTCGACATCGTCGGCATGTCATTCTCGACCGAGCTGGGTTACACGAACATGCTCACGGCAATCGATCTCGCCGGCGTTCCGGTTCTCGCCGCTGATCGCACCGATGAGCATCCGATCGTCATCGCGGGCGGCCACGCGGCATTTAATCCCGAGACCATTGCCGAGTTCGTCGATGCTGCCGTGATGGGTGACGGTGAAGAAGCCGTGCTGCTCATCACCGACATCGTGCGCGACTGGAAGCGTGAAGGCTGCCCGGAGGGCCGCGTGGGCTTACTGCGCCGTCTTGCCCTGACTGGCGTCATCTATGTGCCGCGCTTCTATGACGTCGAGTACCTCGAAGACGGTCGGATCAAGCGCATCGTGCCTAACGAGGCCGATATTCCGTGGCGCGTGCGCAAGTTCACCTTGATGGATCTCGATTCGTGGCCGTACCCGAAGGCCCCGCTCGTTCCGCTCGCGGAGACAGTGCATGAGCGCATGAGTGTCGAGATTTTCCGTGGATGCACGCGTGGCTGCCGCTTCTGCCAGGCAGGAATGATCACTCGTCCGGTGCGCGAGCGCAGCATCACGGGCATCGCCGAGATGGTGGAGAGCGGCCTGTGCAAGACCGGCTATGAAGAGGTGGGTCTGCTCTCGCTTTCGAGCGCTGACCACACTGAGATCGCCGAGATTGCCAAGGGCCTTGCTGATCGCTACGAGGGAACTGAGACCGCACTGTCGCTGCCCAGCACTCGCGTGGATGCGTTCAACATCGACCTGGCAAATGAGCTTTCGCGCAACGGCCGTCGCAGCGGTCTCACTTTCGCCCCTGAGGGCGGCAGCGAGCGCATGCGCAAGGTCATCAATAAGCAGGTAACCGAAGAAGATCTCATTCGCACCGTCAGCGCTGCGTACGGTGCTGGCTGGCGCCAGGTAAAGCTGTACTTCATGGTTGGCTTGCCGACCGAAACTGACGAAGACGTCATGCAGGTCGCTGAACTCGCGCGCGAGGTCATCAAGGCCGGTCGCGCTGCTTCGGGTCGTCGCGATATTCGCTGCACCGTGTCGATCGGCGGATTCGTGCCCAAGCCGCACACTCCGTTCCAGTGGGCCGCACAGCTCAATCACGAGGCAACCGATGCACGCCTGCACAAGCTGCGTGATGCAATCCGCGCCGATCGCGAGTACGGCAAGTCAATTGGCCTGCGCTACCACGACGGTAAGCCGGGCATTGTCGAAGGACTCCTATCGCGTGGTGATCGCCGCGTTGGCCGCGTGATCTTGCAGGCGTGGCGCGATGGCGCCCGCTTCGATGGCTGGAGTGAGCATTTCTCTTACGACCGCTGGATGAATGCTGCGGCAGTTGCCTTTGCCGATGAGCCGGTCGACGTCGACTGGTACACCATTCGCGAGCGCCAGCAGTCCGAGGTTCTGCCGTGGGGTCATCTCGACTCCGGACTCGATGCTGACTGGCTCTGGGAAGACTGGCAGGACTCCCTCTCCGAGGTTGGTGTCGAGGACTGCCGCTGGACTCCCTGCTTCGACTGCGGCGTCTGCGATCAGATGGAAACTGAGATCCAGGTGGGCCCGACTGGCGTTGTTACCTTGCCGATGCCGACTGTGCGCACGACAGCTGTGCTCGTCGAGGCTGATGCATGAGTCGTAAGCCGCCGGAGCGCGACGTTGCGCTTGCCGTGCAGAAGCTGCGCGTGCACTACGCCAAGCGAGGTCGCCTGCGCTTCTCCAGTCACCGTGATTTCCAGCGCGCGCTCGAGCGCGCTCTTCGGCGCGCTGAGGTGCCGATGGCGTACAGCGCCGGCTTCTCGCCGCATCCGAAGATCTCGTATGCGAACTCCGCTCCCACCGGTGTGGCGAGCGAAGCCGAGTACGTCGAGATCGGCGTGACAAAGCTCTGTGATCCGGAGCGCATGCGTGCCGCACTCGATGAGGCACTTCCGCCTGGGCTCGACGTCGTCGATGTCGTGACAGCAGCGACCCCGGACTTCGTAAACCGGCTCGAGGCCTCCCGCTGGCGCTTTGAGATGCCCGGCGTCGACCGTGCAACGGCGCAGGCGGCTGCCGACATCTTCCTCGCCCAGGGCGAGGTCATCGTCGAGCGACTGATGAAGAACGGCATCCGTAAGTTCGACACTCGTGGGGCGGTGCTCTCCCTCACGGTGACCGACGAATCGGGCGTTTCGGGCAGCCAGGGGTCTGCTGCGGGCGATTCCTGTGCCATACTCGAGGTGGTCACCAGACATGTCACACCGTCTGTACGACCCGATGACCTTCTAGCCGCACTGAGGATCGCAGCTCACCTCGTGCCGCCGGTTCCCCCACGGGTAACCCGGCTGGCACAGGGGCCGCTGATCCCCGGAAGCACGGAAATCGGCGATCCCTTCGCCCCTGACCGTGCAGCCCTTGTCAGTTCCTGACAGGCCGACTCGAGGTTCATCGCCCGGCGGCGTCCTAGCGCACATCGCTCCGCGGCCGGGAGTCCATGAAGCTTGTTGGGCCCTTGAGGCCCACGTGAGGAAACTGCGCATTGCGCAGTCATTGAGGAGTACGACCACATGGTCGAGAACACCGAAGACAACGCAGCAACCGCCAAGCGCACCCGTCGTCGCGCTGCCAGCCGACCGGCTGGCCCCCCGGTCGAGGGCGTCACGCCCGAGCCGGTCGTGACCGAGGCAGCCCAGAAGCCTGCCAAGAAGACCGCCAAGAAGACCGCCAAGAAGACCGCAGCCAAGCCCGACGCGGTTGAGGTTCCGGAGGTTGCTTCAGCACCAGTGAAGAAGGCCACCAAGCGCACGGCAAAGAAGACCGCGGCGAAGGCTGAGCTGGCGCCGTCAGCTCCCGCTGCCGAATCTGCCGTGGCTGCGCCGCTTTTCGCCGCTCCTGTCTTCGTCGCGCCTGACGCTGACGCAGAGACCAAGGAAAAGCCTGCCGCTCGTCGCGGCCGTGGCCGCGGCGCGAAGACGGTTGACGACGATGCTGCCGAGACCGGCAGTGAGAGCTCCGAATCCTCCGAAGGCCCCTCCGATGACGATGCTGTCGCCGGCGAGACCGATGAGCAGGCCAAGCGCCGTCGCCGGCGCCGTGGTGGCCGCGGTCGTCGCCGTCGCAGTGACGATTCCGAGGGCGGCGAGAGCAACTCTGACGACGACAGTTCAGATGACGAGTCGAATGACTCCGATTCCGACGATGATTCCGAAGGCGGCAAGCGCCGTCGTCGCAGGCGTCGCCGTGGAGCCGATAGTGATCTCGAACCGTCACCCGATGATCCGCCGAACACGGTCGTCAAGGTGCGCGAGCCGCGCGGCAAGGGACGCGGCAACAACAACAGCGACGATGAAGTCAGCAACGTGCGCGGATCCACGCGCCTGGAAGCCAAGAAGCAGCGTCGTCGCGAGGGCCGCGAGGCAGGTCGTCGCCGTGCGCCGATCCTGACTGAGGCGGAGTTCCTCGCACGTCGCGAGGCAGTCAATCGCATCATGGCTGTTCGACAGGAAGGCGATCGCACCCAGATCGCCGTTCTAGAAGATGGCGTGCTCGTCGAGCACTACGTCACGCGCGGCAGCAACAGCTCGATGGTGGGCAATGTCTACCTCGGTCGCGTGCAGAACGTCCTGCCCAGCATGGAAGCCGCCTTCGTCGACATCGGTCGCGGTCGCAATGCCGTGCTGTACGCCGGTGAGGTCAACTGGGATGCTGCAAGTCTCGAAGGCCAGCCCAAGCGCATTGAATTCGCGCTGAAGTCCGGCGATCCGGTTCTCGTGCAGGTCACCAAGGATCCCGTGGGCCAAAAGGGCGCTCGCCTCACCAGTCAGATTTCTCTCCCGGGTCGCTTCCTGGTGTACGTGCCCGACGGCTCCATGACCGGCATCAGTCGCAAGCTTCCCGACAGTGAGCGCAGCCGACTCAAGAGCATTCTCAAGCGCGTCATGCCTGAGAATGCCGGCGTCATCGTGCGCACGGCATCAGAGGGCGCACCGGAAGATGCCCTGGAGCAGGACATCCTGCGCTTGAAGGCCCAATGGGAAGACATCAGCGCCAAGGCGAAGAGCTCGAACTCAGCGACTTTGCTATACAGCGAACCCGATCTGGCCATCAAGGTTGTGCGTGACATCTTCAACGAAGACGTCAATCAGCTCGTCATCTCCGGCGGCGACGGCTATGACGCCATCAGCGAATACGTCACCGCGGTCGCACCTGATCTCTCCACCCGCATTGAGCGTTGGGTGGGCACCGAGGATCTCTTCTCGCACTACCGCGTCGACGAGCAGCTGATGAAGGCACTCGATCGCAAGGTCTACCTGCCCTCAGGCGGCTCGCTCGTCATCGATCGCACCGAGGCCATGACCGTGGTCGACGTCAATACCGGCAAGTTCACCGGCCAAGGCGGCAACCTCGAGCAGACCGTCACGCGAAACAACCTCGAGGCCGCTGAGGAGATCGTTCGTCAGCTGCGCCTGCGCGATATCGGCGGCATCATCGTCGTCGACTTCATCGACATGGTTCTTGAGAGTAATCGTGATCTCGTGCTGCGTCGTCTCGTCGAGTGCCTCGGTCGCGATCGCACCAAGCATCAGGTTGCCGAGGTCACCTCACTCGGCCTGGTCCAGATGACCCGCAAGCGCATCGGCTCCGGGCTGATCGAGTCCTTCTCGACCACCTGTGAGGCATGTGCCGGCCGCGGCATCAAGGTTTCGCTCTCGGGCAATGAGCATGACCATCACGAGTCACCCAAGAGCCGTCGCCCCGCGAATGCGGTCGATCCGGCTGATGTGGCGGCCCGTGCCCTCGCGGTTGACGACGCGCCGTCAGAGGAGGCCCTGGCCTCCGATGTGGTCGAATCGGTCGCCGCTGACCTGGATTTGGATCTGGAGGCCGCCGTGGAGGTCGCCTCGGACTCGGTGTCCGAGACCCCCGAAATGTCCGATTCACCCTAGGAAGAGGGGTCAGTTTGACCCTAGGGCGGGCCCTTCCGTAGTCTTAGGGCCTGGCTTCCCCCGGGTTGGTCTAATCGGGTCAGCCAACTTGCGTGCGTCTTATCGGGCGCCGCGTTCAGATTCTTCAAGGAAAAGGCAGGAAATCGTGGTGTACGCGATCGTGCGCGCAGGCGGCCGTCAAGAGAAGGTTGCCGTGGGCGATGTTGTGGTCCTCGACCGCGTGTCGGGTGAGCCGGGCAACGCGGTGTCCCTGCCCGTTCTTCTCCTCGTTGATGGTGCCAATGTCACCTCCGACGCGGCAGTGCTGGCTAAGTCGACTGTGACGGCGGAGATCGTCGATCACCACCGCGGCCCGAAGATCGACATCCTCAAGTACAAGAATAAGACCGGCTACCGCCGTCGCCAGGGTTACCGCTCTGAGCTGACCAAGGTCAAGATCACCACCATCACCCCCGGGAAGTGAAGTAATGGCACATAAGAAGGGTGCGTCCAGCACCAGAAACGGTCGCGACTCCAACGCACAGCGCCTCGGCGTCAAGCGCTTCGGTGGCCAGACCGTCAACGC
>JBIJBU010000003.1:0-43503 GCA_044345075.1 Candidatus Nanopelagicales bacterium
ATCCAGCCACGCAGCTTGTTGCGCAACTCGCGCTCGAAGGTACGACCCGCAATGAGTGACTTGTCGTGAATATCGGGTGCCTGTTGCGGCAAGAACTCGGCGTACTTCGTCGTCTGGGCCGCGCGATGGAGTGCCTGGCGACGCGTGCGGATCTCGCGCATCTGCTCCTTCAGGCCGAAGATGCCATTGCGTGTGTAAAGCACCGAGAGCAAAGCCAGTGCGCCGGCCAGCACGATGCGCCAGGGTCCCCAGTCGGTGAACCACTGGGTAATGCCGACGACGATCACGGTGCCGATAACCGCACCCTCGGCCCGTCCGAGACCGCCGATGACAATCATCGCGAGCATCAGCAGCAGAAGATCAAGGCTGAAGATCTGCAGCGAGGTGCCGCCAATGTAGGTCGAGTAGAAGGCGCCGAGGGCGCCGAGCACGCCCGAGGCGACCATGAACACGATCATGCGTGCGCGCTGCCAGTCGATGCCGATGGCCGACGCGAAGGATTCGTCTTCCTTGGACGTCGATGCGGTCTTCAGCAGCAGGCCGATGCGGCCGCCGTTGATCCACCGGAATACCGCGAGAGCGAAGAGCAGGGCGAGGAAGGTGGTGAAGAAGGCGAGGGTTTGGCCCAGACGCGTGGTCAGCATGTCCGACGGCACGATGCGCCCAGCACCGAAGAGCGCGCCGTTGAACTTTCCGCCGAGTGCTTCGTTCTGCGTCACGAAGTTCCGGCAGAACTCAGAGAGGCCGAGGGTGAGCAGTGCGTAGTAGAGACCGTCGAGTCGTCGAGCGGGCAGGCTGATGAGGAAGCCCATCGTGATGCCGAGCACAAGGCCGACGAGCAGCATCAGTGGCCAGGGAAGGCCGAAGGTGATCGAGAGATAGGCAGCGCCGTACGAGCCGACGCCCACCGTGGCCAAGGTTGCGAACGACTGCAGGCCGGCGGTTCCCATGATCAGGGTCCACATCACGTTGATCGCTGCGTAGATGCAGATGATGCCGAAGAGGGAGAGGAAGCGCTCGGAGCCCACTGCCGTCGGAATGGCGACGAGCAGGAAGAGGCCGAAGACCCAGAACAGTGGCTTCTTGTCAGTGAGAACTACTTCGCGCTTGAGGGTCTTCGGGTTGAACTGACCGGAGAGCTTGAGAACTGAGCGCTTCGAGCCGAAGTAGCGCCTACGGTGCAGCACGCGATCAGGGCGAGCCGGCCAGGCGGGCCGCCACGAACGGCGACCAACCAGGTTCTTGTTCTTCGGAGTGCTCGCTGACTTACTCACGGACATCCTCCAGAAGGCCGCCGAGCCCGCGGGGGCGGAAGATCAGGATCAGCACGACGATGCCGAACAGGACGAAGGGCACCAGCGACTGCGCCAGGTAGCGCGCCGTGAGCGCCTCGGCCAAGCCGACGATTGCAGCGGCGATCACGGTGCCCGGGATCGAGCCGAGGCCACCGGCCAGCGAGATGATCAGGCCGACAGTCAGGGGCTGCACGCCCGAGGTGGGGCTGACAAAAAAGGTCTGCGCGAGCATCACCGATGCAAGACCGGTGAGTGCTCCGGAGATAGCGAGCACGCGCATGCCCGTCACTCGCACGGAAACACCGACAACTGCAGCGCCCAGCGGGTTCATCATCATTGCGCGCATCTGAAGACCGGCGCGGCTGCTGCGCATCCACATGATCACGGCAGTGAGCATCAGCGTTGCCACGATGATCGCACCGAGTTGACCGTAGGAGACACCTCCGGATCCAATCTCAATACGCCCGGTACCGAAGATCGGTGGCAGCGGCTTGCTCTGCGGCCCGAAGAAGATCAGCCACAACTGGGTGCCGATAAGGCTGATGGCAAGGGTCGCAATAAGACCACGCGTGCGGAAGTTCGCGCGATCCTGCAGTGGCAGGAAGGCGATGGAACCAACAAACAGACCAGCAATCGCCGAACCAGCCATGCCTGAGACAAGCAGACCGATCGACATCACGGGGCCCTCGCTTATGCCGAGGTTCGTGAGCGTCTGCGCGTACAAGTACGCGGCGTAACCACCCGCCGTGAAGATGAATCCCTGGGCAAGGTTCAACATGCCGATACTCGCCCAGGTGAACGAGATACCGATGGCAACAAGGCCATACATCGAGGCCAGCACAGCAGCGCTGATGATGAGTTCGATCATCAGTGCATACCTCCCGCTGAGGGAGGAACATCACCGAGTGCCTCGCCAACATCGAGCTTGATCTCGCCTGCATGCATACCGAGCATGCGATCAACGCGACCCTCAAGTAGCGGCAGATTCTGCTCGGCGATGATCATCGCGCCCTCGCCGATGTCGATCTCGCACAAAGCGGCGACCAGGCCCATCGAGATCTTCGGCGCGAGGCCGAGTGATGGCTCGTCAACCAGGTAGAGCTTGGAGTCCGACATCAGCGCGCGCCCGACCGAGACCATGCGACGCTCGCCGCCCGACAGCGTGCCGGCTGTCTGCTTAAGCAAGTTACCCAGAGGAGGAAAGACGTTGATGACGCTGTCACGCCGGCGCTTGCGCGAGCGCCACGAGGCGCTCGTGTACGCGCCGCTGTCGAGGTTGTCCTTGACCGAGAGCCCCGGGAAGATCGCGTCGCCCTGCGGTGCGAGAGCGATACCGCTGCGCACGATGCCCGGTGTCTTGCGACCGACACCGTGGGTGCGACGT
The DNA here is from genome assembly GCA_044345075.1 of Candidatus Nanopelagicales bacterium. Classification (GTDB taxonomy): domain Bacteria; phylum Actinomycetota; class Actinomycetes; order S36-B12; family S36-B12; genus CAIKZY01. Next base: position 2,680 of record JBIJBU010000003.1, read on the forward strand.
CCGCCGATCTCCTTGCCCTCGAAGATGATCGAGCCATCCTGCCAACCGGTGAGACCCACGATCGTGCTGAGCAAGGTGGTCTTGCCGTGACCGTTCAGGCCGACCAGGCCCAGACGCTCACCGGGCTCAACAGTGAGATCGAGATCGTGAAGTACCCGCATCGGGCCGTAGCCGGCAGAGATGCCGGTGAGCTTCAAAATCGACATCAGCTGATCACCAGGTTCCCCTCGAGATCAGCATTGATCGGAACGTCGAAGTAGGCGGCACGTACTTCCGGTGACGTGAAGACCGTCTCGGGCGGGCCCTCGGCGATGATGTGACCGACATCGAGAACGAGAACCTTGGACGCAACCATGGCGAGAAGCTCGAGGCGATGTTCGATCAGCAGCACGGCCACGCCGTATTCCTGCGAGAGCTTGCGCACGACAAGATCGATCTCGTCGATCTCAGAGCCCGTCAGGCCCGAGGCAGGTTCGTCGAGCAGGACTATCTGAGGGTCACGAAGTAGTAGGCAGGCAAGCATGAGCTTGCGCCGCTCGAGGGTCTCGAGAAGTGCGGTGGGTGCATCAAGCGAGGTGCGCATGCGCACGAACTCCGCTGCCCATTCCACGGTTAGCCTCGCGGGGTAGGGCTTGTAGGCCTTACGTGCCGCCTTGAGAGTTTCGGCGACGGTGAGCGTGGCCGGAACGATCGGGCGCTGGTAACTGCGCACCAAACCGAGTTCGACGCGCTTGCGCATCGGAAGCTTGCGAATGGATGTGCCGTTCAAGAGTACGTCGCCACCGTGATTGAGCTGGCGGCCAGAGAGAACTTCGAAAAGGCTGGTCTTGCCGGCCCCATTGGGGCCGGCAAGACCGACAACCTCTGCCTTGCTTACATCAAGTGACACGCCTTCGAGAATTCGACGTCCGCCTAGTTCAAGCGTGATGTCGGTGCAGGAAAGAAGTGTCATGTGTTGGTGTGTCCTACTACATCCAAGGCTGGGCGACGAAGTCTGCTTCGTTGTCGCCTGCCGGTGCGATGGTGGTGTGCTTGCCACCTTGCACCTGGTAGAAGTAGTGAGTCACGCCTGCTGCGGGATCGCTGACCTGGTCGGGGTAGACCGGAGTCACACCGTTGGTGAAGTCCAGGAAGCCGGTGACACCGTTGGTCGGATTCGCGGCGATGAACTCGTTCACAGCCTTGAAGTCGGCCGGATCAACGTTCTTCCATGCGTTGGCAAGAACGTTCACCATGTCGTAGCACCATGCCGGGTACACCATGCCCATCGTGACGTCATCGACGCCGTATGCAGCCTGGTAGGCGGAGCGGAAGGCCTTGTCCTCTTCCGAGATGTTGCCCGTGCCGATAACGGTGCCCCACACGTAGCCCTCAGCTGCCGGGCCTGCAATCTGCAGGTACTCGGGCTGCGACGGGCCGTACTGCAGGTACACCAGGGCGCCCTTGACGGGATCAGCGGCGAACTGCTGTGAGAACGAGGCCAGCTCTGCACCGATCCAGTGATCGACCATGATCACGCCGGGATCGGATGCCTTGAGCTTGGAGATGACCGGTGCCCAGTCCTTGGTACCTGCGGTGATGTCGATGACCTCACCGAGGGTCCACTTGCCGCCGGATGCCTCGATCGCTGCGATAGTGGCATCAGCAATGTTCTTGTTGTACGCCGTATCGCCACGAATGATGTCGACCTTGTTGTTCTTCGGGGTCCACTTGCCCGCGTCTGCGATCTCGGTCAAGAACAGCGGAAGACCGGTGCCGTAGTAGGTCTCGGCCGGATCGGAGAAGTAGTTGCCGTACTTCACCGGATCGCTCGCGCGCATCTTCTGCGCATCAATGTTGGTGTCGCCGCTCATGTACGGAGCGCCGTAGGCAGCAGCTGCGTCAAGTGCGGGCGGCGGAATGATGACGAAGGGGCTGAGCAGAGCGCTTACGCTGTCACCGGTCAGCTTCTGGAAGCCGGCGGTGATGCCCTCGGGCGACAGGATGTCAATGTCGGTGACATTGAGTGCCAGCGGACGGCCATTGACGCCGCCTGCTGCGTTGACCTGCTCGACGGCAAGTTCCGCGCCATTGAGGCAGTCCTTGTGATCGGCAATGCCGGCCGGGCCGGACTGGGCGATCGCAGCGCCGATGACAATCGGCTCGCCGCTGGCGGCTGCAGCGGAAGCTGCGGCAGAGCCTTCGGGTGCTGCGGATGATTCGGACGAACTAGAGCTGCCACCACACGCCGCAAGAAGCATTGCGGTCGTGGCGATGACACCTGCTGATGCAATCAGACGACGGTTCACTGAGCCTCCACAAAAGGGACAAATGCGCACGATGGCGCAGGGTGAGCCAAGGGTCGTCCTCATCGCAGCCGCTGACCATACGTAGAAATACGCATATTCCGGGATTTTTGATTTCTGTTCGGTTACGAATGATTGATTCGACGTGAAATCCCTGCGGCTGTGTCTGCACCGCTGCCACGATGCGCTCGTGACCACCGTGACCGTCGCTGATGCCATGAGCACCGTCGCGAATGTCGGCGCCATCACCTCGGACTCAGGCAGTGTCAACGATCGGGCGACCGCCATCCTCGAAGAACTGCGCAAGCTCGTGCCGTTCGACGCAGCTGAAATCGTCTCCATCAACCCGATCACAGAAGAATCGGTGCAAATCGCCTCACAGGGGTACACCCAGCAGGTACTCGACGACCTTCATAGCCCGCAGTTCCACGACATCATGCAAGCGCTCAACCTCCCAAATACCGGCAAGCCGGTCCGCATGCGGGACCTGCCTGGCGACCCGATGGACAACTGGGCCGTTGCCGACGTGCTCCTTCCGGCGGGCTATGCCGAGGGCATGACCATGTGCCTGCGCACCCCCGACGGTCGCTTCACCGGGGTCATCAACCTCTCAACCCTGAGCACTGAGCACCCCAGTGACATCGCTCGCGACGCGATCGCGCACCTGTGCGCCACCCTCGGCAATCTCGTCGACCCCATGCAGTCCGGCAAGTGGATCTCGATGCTGCTCGGCGCCGGCAGCATGGCCATCGGCCTCAATTCCACCGGCGAGACGGTGAGCATCCCCGGTCTCGCCGGTCATAAACTTCTACAAAGCGGTACTGATCTCGTGCAGGTGGCACAGAAGTCTGCCGTGCATAACTCGTGGGGTTCTTTCGTATGGCCCGACGAGGAGGACTGGTTCCGGGTACGCGTCGTGCCCTGCAAGGGTGAGCAGGCGATCAGCACTGTGGTCAGCCTCGACGCCATCGACATTGGTCCACTGACCCGTCGCGAACTCGAGGTACTCACGCTTGCGGCAGAAGGCCTCTCCAATGGCGAGATCAGCGATGCCCTGGTGATCAGCGCTCGCACCGTGACCACGCATGTCGAGCACATCCTCGACAAGCTTGACGCACCTAACCGCGCTGCGGCTGCCTCGTATGCACTGCGCGAGGGGTACATCCTCGGCAAGGTCGACCGTCACGACCGCTAACGCAAGGCCCTCGAAAAGCAGAAAGACCGCCCTCGGGCGGTCTTTCCTTTGTGGAGCTTAGGAGACTCGAACTCCTGACATCTGCCTTGCAAAGGCAGCGCTCTACCAACTGAGCTAAAGCCCCGGGTGTGGAGACTGACTAACGCAGATCAGGCTCGATGGTCGCTTCCGACCACAGATCCTGCTCTGCCTTATTGGCCGTGATTTGGCGGTATACGACATAGCCGATGCCAGCCAACAGGACGATAAGCAGCAGTTTCTTCACGTGGGCCCAGGAGGACTTGAACCTCCGACCTCTTCCTTATCAGGGAAGCGCTCTAACCAGGCTGAGCTATGGGCCCGAACGGGGTCAAACAATACCCAGTGCCCCATGGGGCCGTCCAACTGACCTGACTTCGGCGTCTCCACGCATACGACCTGCCCTAGTTCGGAGCCCCCTCGGGCGCCCAATCCCCTAGAAGTCGTCGCTCAGGACGACTTCAATGCCGCCGGTCAGCCCCACCGAGAGGTTGTACATCACGGCAAACAAGCCGGCGAAGATCGAGATGAGGACGATTTCTACGGAAGCGATGACCACCGCGGCGCCGATCACCGTCGGGAAACTCAGCAGGCCGACGAGGTCGAAGGTGTTCGCTGAGTTGCCGATCACGTCATTGACGTTGCGGGTCAAAGTGTCAAAGACGCCGATGGAGTTGAGCAGTAACCACAGCACCGTGACCGCCACGACCAACACGATGCCAATGGCCAAGGCGAGCAAGAATGCGGCCTTGGTGATCGACCAGGCGTTGACGTGGGTGACATACAGCCGTGCTCGCCGAGGAGTGCGGGCTGTGTCACTCACGTCTTACTCCTACCTTCGTTGATCGATCAGGCCTCGTCTGCCGGTGCGCCTTCCGAGACCTCATCAGCAGACGCCTCAGCGTCAGCCGCCGTGGTGTCGCCCTCGACAGTGTCAGTGTCGTCAGACTCATCATCGTCGTCGGATTCACCGCCACGAGCGACCGCCACGACTGCATCGCCCTCAGAGAGGTTCATGAACTTCACGCCCATGGTGTCGCGGCCCGAGGGGCGAATGCCCTCGACGCTGGAGCGGATGACCACGCCATTAGACGCGATGGCGAACACCTGATCGGTGGCCTCGCAGATGAGGGCACCGACGAGCGAACCGCGCTCCTCGACCAGACGCATGGCACGCACGCCGAGGATGCCTCGACCCTTCGGTGCCCATTCGCCCACCGCGGTGCGCTTGGCGAAGCCGCCATCAGTAATCGTGACGACGAAGGTGTCATCGCGAACAACATCCATGGCGAGCAATGCATCGCCATCGCGGAAGCGCATGCCGATCACGCCACCGGTCGCACGACCCATTGGACGCAAGGTGTCATCGTCGGCCACGAACCTGGCCGACATGCCCTTACGGGAGAACAGCATCAGGTTGTCGCTTGCCGACACGAGCTTCGCGGAGATCAATTCATCCTCATCAGCGAGGTTGATCGCGATGATGCCGCCTTGGCGATTGGTGTCGTACTCGCCGAGCTTGGTCTTCTTGACCATGCCGCGACGGGTGGCGAGCACCAGGAAGTCGGCGTCCTCGTAATTCGGAATCGCGAGCACCGACGCGATGGTCTCGTCGCTCTGGAATGCCAGGAGATTCGCGACGTGCTGACCACGAGCGTCACGGCCGGCCTCGGGAAGCTGGTAGCCCTTAGCGCGATACACGCGACCCTTGTTCGTGAAGAACAGGAGCCAATGGTGAGTGGTCGTGACGAACATGTGCTCGACGACGTCATCTTGTCGAAGAGCTGCACCCTTAACGCCCTTGCCGCCGCGCTTCTGTGCACGGTAGAGCTCGGACTTCGTGCGCTTGGCGTATCCACCCGAGGTGATCGTGACGACGATGTCGTCGACAGCGATGAGATCTTCGTCAGTCACATCGCCATCCCAGGCGACGATCTGCGAACGACGCTCGTCACCGAACTTCTCGGTGATCTCGGCGAGCTCCTCCGACACGATGGTGCGCTGGCGAAGTTCGCTGGCGAGGATGTCGTTGAAGTCGGCGATCTTGGTCATCAGATCGTCGTATTCGTCCATGATCTTCTGGCGCTCGAGAGCAGCAAGACGACGCAACTGCATGTCGAGGATCGCGGTGGCTTGCAACTCATCGAGCTCAAGCAGCGCCATGAGGCCGGAGCGGGCGTCTTCGACGGTGGCCGATGCGCGAATGAGCGCAATGACTTCATCGAGTGCATCGAGTGCCTTGAGGTAACCGCGCAGGATGTGAGCGCGCTCCTCGGCCTTGCGCAGGCGGTAACGGGTACGGCGCTGAATGACCTCGATCTGGTGAGTGATCCAGTGACGCACGAACTGCTCGAGGGTGAGCGTGCGCGGCACGCCATCAACAATCGCGAGCATGTTGCAGCCGAAGTTGTCCTGCAGCTGTGTGTGCTTGTACAGCTGGTTCAGCACAACCTGAGCGACAGCGTCGCGCTTAAGCTCGATGATGAGGCGCATACCGGTACGCGACGACGAATCATCACGAACATCGGCAATGCCGGTGAGCTTGCCTTCGCCAACAAGCTCGGCGATGCGCAGCAGCAGATTGTCAGGGTTGACCTGGTACGGCAGTTCGGTAACAACCAGCAGCTGGCGTCCGCGGGAATCCTCTTCGACGGTCACGACAGCGCGCATCGTGACGGAGCCGCGGCCGGTGCGCTGGGCATCCTCGATGCCCTTGCGTCCGACAATCAGTGCGCCGGTCGGGAAATCCGGACCCTTAATGCGTTCCATGAGTGCCGCGAGGCGCTCCTCGCGCTCGGCCTCAGGATTTTCGAGCATCCACTGCGCACCGGCTGCGACCTCACGCAGGTTATGCGGCGGGATATTCGTGGCCATGCCGACAGCGATACCGGAGCTGCCGTTGACAAGCAGGTTCGGGAAGCGACTCGGAAGAACCAGGGGTTCCTGGGTGCGACCGTCGTAGTTGGGGCCGAAGTCGACAGTCTCTTCGTCGATATCGCGCACCATTTCCATGGCAAGCGGTGCCATGCGGCACTCGGTGTAACGCTGAGCGGCGGCGGGATCGTTGCCGGGTGAGCCGAAGTTGCCTTGGCCCTGCACCAACGGGTAGCGCAGCGACCATGGCTGCGCGAGGCGCACGAGAGCGTCGTAGATCGCGCTGTCACCGTGGGGGTGGTAGTTGCCCATGACGTCGCCGACCACGCGGGCCGACTTCGAGAAGTTGCGATCGGGGCGGTAGCCGCCGTCGTACATCGCGTAGAGCACACGGCGATGCACGGGCTTGAGGCCGTCACGCACGTCAGGAAGTGCACGCGAGACGATGACCGACATGGAGTAGTCGAGGTACGAACGCTGCATCTCGGTCTGCAGGTCAACGGCCTCGATGCGGCCGTGCACACCTGGGTGCTCCTCGGTGCCTGAGCCGATGGTGTCGAGCTTGTTGTCGTCAGACATCAATTTCTCCGTTAGCCGAGCTTAGATATCGAGGAAGCGCACGTCGCGTGCGTTCTGCTGGATGAAGTTGCGGCGGGACTCGACGTCCTCGCCCATGAGCACACTGAACATCTCGTCAGCCTGCGCGGCATCGTCGAGAGTGACCTGCAGCAGTACGCGGCGCTGGGGATCCATGGTGGTCTCCCAGAGTTCGTCGGCATTCATCTCACCGAGACCCTTGTAACGCTGCACTGCTTCTTCCTTCGGAAGACGGCGACCGGCGGCAACACCCGCCTCGATTACTGCGTCGCGCTCACGATCTGAGTAGACGTAGTCAGGTGCCTCGCGCGACCACTTGATCTTGTACAGCGGCGGCTGCGCGAGGAAGACGAATCCTTGCTCGACGAGTGGACGCATGAAGCGGAACAGCAACGTGAGCAGCAGTGTGCGAATGTGCTGACCGTCGACATCGGCATCGGCCATCAGCACGATCTTGTGATAGCGCAGACGGTTGATATCGAATTCATCTTGCACGCCGGTGCCGAATGCAGAAACCAGTGCCTGCACCTCGGTGTTAGCCAGCACCTTGTCGATGCGCGCCTTTTCGACGTTGAGGATCTTTCCGCGAATCGGGAGGATCGCCTGGCGCTTGGGGTCGCGCCCTTGACGTGCGGAACCGCCCGCGGAGTCACCCTCGACAATGAAGACCTCGCAGTCCTCGGGCTCACGGCTCGAGCAGTCAATGAGCTTGCCGGGCATGCCGGCGCCGCCAAGTAGACCCTTGCGGTTGCGGGCGAGATCGCGTGCCTTGCGTGCAGCCATGCGCGCGCTTGCAGCATTGACCGCCTTGCGTGCGATCTCCTTGCCCTCTGCAGGGTTCTTCTCGAACCACTCACCCAGGCTCTCGTTGACGACCTTCTGAACAAAGGCCTTCATCTCGGTGTTGCCCAGCTTGGTCTTGGTCTGGCCCTCGAACTGCGGGTCCATGAGCTTGACGCTGATGATCGCGGTGAGGCCTTCGCGGACGTCGTCGCCGGAGAGGTTGGCTTCTTTCTCCTTGAGGATGTTCCACTCGCGTGCGAACTTGTTGACCAATGTGGTTAGTGCTGCACGGAAGCCTTCCTCGTGCGTGCCACCTTCAGTGGTGTTGATGGTGTTGGCGAAGGTATACACCGACTCCGAGTACGTGGTGTTCCACTGCATGGCAACCTCGGCGCTCATGCGGCGATCGTCGGCCTCGGACTCCATGTAGATGATGGTGGGATTCGCGACACCCTTGCTGGCGTTGATGTGCGCGACGAAGTCGGCGATGCCACCTTCGTAGTGGTAACGCACGCGACGCACGGACTCGACCTCTTCGGTGCTGTCGATGTCGTCGCTGATGATCGGTGCGCGCTCATCGATGAGCTCAAGTGCCAGACCCTTGTTCAGGAAGGCCATCTCCTGGAAGCGACGTGAGAGCGTGCTGAAGTCATAGGTCGTGGTCTCGAAGATGTCGCCGTCGGCCCAGAAGGTGATGGTCGTGCCGGTGTGCTCGGAGGTACCGCTCTTCTCAAGCTTTGCCTGCGGGACACCGTGCTTGTAGCTCTGGCGGTAGATCGCCTGATCGCGCTTGACCTCAACATCGAGGCGGGTCGACAGCGCGTTCACGACAGAGACACCGACACCGTGCAGACCGCCCGAGACCGAGTAGCCGCTGCCGCCGAACTTTCCGCCGGCGTGCAGCACTGTGAGCACGACCTCGACGGCCGGCTTCTTCTCGACCGGGTGCTCATCGACCGGGATACCGCGGCCATCGTCGACGACACGGACGCCACCGTCGGCCAGCAAAGTCACGACAATGTTGGTGGCGTAGCCGGCCATGGCCTCATCGACGGAGTTGTCGACAACCTCGTAGACCAGGTGGTGCAGGCCGCGCTCGCCCGTGGAGCCGATGTACATGCCTGGGCGCTTGCGAACGGCGTCGAGGCCTTCGAGAACGGTAATCGCGCTGGCGTCATACGACACTGGGGCGAGCCTCCTTGGTCGGGTCACGGGGACCTTCGTGCACGGCTGCCCGACCATCTCGATTCCGGAGGAACAACTCAGTCGGAATCGGGCGGTTCGGGCACTTCGGGGAAGGGCTCAAGTCTACCTGGTTTTCGGGTAATTCCCCTCGCGCCACGGGCCTGTGCATGGCCCAACGGGATTTACCCCCCCATTCACGTGGTGGTGTATTGACCAAGCCTGTTTGGGGCGACAGGGGCCCGTGATGCCTCGTTCAGCCGTATGTGTCGCGCGGGCCGCGACCCGGAACTGAACGGGGACCTGACTTCCACGAGGGGGCGGTTGGACCCTTGACCGTGACCTTGGTGACGACCCCTGCTCCGATGGCCTGGTCGATTGCCGTGCGTACCGTGCCCATGAGGAGGCGCACCTGGGTTGCCCAGGAGGTGGATTCGGCTCGAAGTACGAGCACTCCCTCCTCGAATGACTCAGGCTGGACGTGATCGGCGAGATCCGGGCCCACGATTTCGGCCCAGCGGGTGGTGAGGCTTGCCGCGGAGGCCTCCGCGGCCCAGCCACGATCGCGGATCAGTCGGTCAACTGCGGATCCGAGGAGCTCAGGATCCCGCCCAACACCCCTGGTCGGGCTCGGTGCCTGCTTCTTTCGGGGGGTGGTGGCCTTCTTGCCCGAGGAAGCTGCCCTGTTGAGGGCGCGGGCGGCGGCGTCGCTATCAGTGGGTTCAGCCATGACTCACCCCTCCCTTGACGACCTCGATGCGGGTGCCGGCAAGTTCTGCAGGGACATCCTCGGCTACCGCGGCCGTGATGAAAGCCTGTTGCGCGGTTCCGACATGGGTCGCAAGGTGTGCGCGGCGCTGTGCATCCAACTCGGCAAAGACATCGTCAAGAATCAAAATCGGTGAATCCCCGTCGGCGGTCAGCAGGTCGAAGGCTCCGAGCCGCAGCGAGAGAGCAAGTGACCAGGACTCTCCGTGCGAGACGTATCCCTTGGCCGGGAAGTCACCGAGCTGAAGTGCGATGTCGTCGCGATGTGGTCCCACGAGTGTGACACCGCGATCTAGTTCGTCTTTGCGTCGATCCGCTATGGCGGAAAGAAGTTGAGCAGACCACTGCTCTCTATCTGTGGAGAGCTCCGCTTCATCACCCAGAGATGATTGGTACCTCGCATTAAGCACCATGTCGGTGTCACTGCCCGAAACCATCGCGTATTGCTGCTGCGCGAGAGGCATCAACTCGTTGAGAAGCGAGATGCGCGCCGCGATTAGTTCGCCGCCGTGAAGAGCTAACTGCTCATCCCACACTTCAAGAGTCTGCACGATTCTTTCTGTTCCGGCTTTGCGAGCAACGCTCGCTGACTTCAATAGTGCATTGCGTTGCTTCAGCACTCGGTCGTAGTCAGCACGCGTTCCCGCTAGGCGCGGGATACGTTGAACGAGAAGTTCGTCGATAAATCGGCGACGCGCGCTGGGGTCGCCCTTGACTAACTCGAGATCTTCCGGTGCAAAGACAACGGCCCGCACGATGCCGAGAATATCGCGTGTGCGTGGCACCGGTGACTTGTTGATCCGCGCCTTGTTCGCTTTACCCGGTGTGATGGCAATCTCGACAAGTACATCCCTGTCGGCGGACGAGACATTTGCGCGAATGAAACCGCGGTCGCTTCCTTGCCGCACGAGCGGGAGATCACTCGCCACGCGATGGCTGCTGAGGGTCGCCAGGTATCCAATGGCTTCAACGATGTTGGTCTTGCCCTGGCCATTGCGTCCGACGAAGGCAGTGATGCCCTGGCTGAACGGGCAGTCGAGCTGCTCATACGAGCGGATATCAGTCAGGCTGAGCGACTGAATCCACATGGTTGTCAGCCAGTAAGGCGAACAGGCATGAGCAGGTAGCGGTAGTCATCGACACCGGATGCGGCGTTGTTGTCTGCACCTGTGAGAACCGCCGGTCGGGTGGCCTGGGTGAAGGAGAACGTCGTTGTCACAGAGTCAACTGCGCTGAGGCCATCAAGAAGGTACGTGGGGTTGAAAGCGATCTCAAGACCATCACCATCGACGCGGCACTCAACAACCTCGTTGGCCTGAGCATCCTCACCGGCACCCGCACGAAGCACTACCTCGGAACCATCGAATGCCAGGCGGACGGGAGTGTTGCGTTCCGCTACGAGAGCCACGCGCTTGACTGCGTCAGCGAGAGCCGCGGTGTCGACGGAGGCGACGGTTGCAGCTTCACTCGGCAACAGAGTGCGGTACTTGGGGAATTCGCCGTCAAGAAGACGTGTAGTGGTGCGTCGACCGGAACCCTCAAAACCGATGAGGCCCTCACCGGAACCACCGGCACTCAGTGCGATTGTCACGAGATCAGTTGTCGCCAATGACTTGGCGGTATCAGCAAGGGTCTTGGCAGGAATAAGTGCATTGACAGAAATTGACGAACTCTTCGGATTCCAGCTGAACTCACGAACCGCAAGTCGATAACGATCGGTAGCAGCCAGCACGATGTTGCCACCCTCGATCTCCATGCGAATACCGGTAAGAGTCGGAAGGGTGTCATCACGGCCGGCCGCCATAGCAACCTGTGCCACAGCCGAGGCAAACAATGCGGCTTCGATATCACCGGATGAATCAGGCATAGCCGGGAGCGAGGGGTAGTCCTCAACCGGCAACGTGGGAAGCGTGAATGACGAGCGACCACAGGTAATGACTACACGTGTTCCCTCATTCGATAACTGAACAGGGGCACCTGGGAGGGAGCGCGTGATATCGGCCAGAAGTCGACCTGACACCAAACTGGTTCCGGGTGTTTGCACATCGGCGGCGATAGTCACTCGGGAGGAGACCTCGTAGTCGAAGCTGCTGAGGGTTACTGAATCCTCGTGAGCCTCGAGGACCAGGCCGGCGAGAACGGGCATGGAGGGTCGAGTCGGCAGCGTGCGCGCAGCCCAGGACACGGCATCAGCGAGCACATCGCGCTCAACCCGAAACTTCACGACTTTCCTCCTGTGATCAATAAGAGAGTCAGTGTGTCAGGAGAATGGTCTACTCCACCAGCGGGGGCCACAATCCACAAAGGGTTGGTAGATGGTTGTTCTTTAACTCTTCTGACTAGATAAGTAGTCATCGTCATAGGTGTTGTGGATTGTGTGGATAACCCTCGTTTTTCCTGGTGAGGGTAGGTGTGTAGCTGTGTGGTCCATGTGGAGGGACATGACTGCATCTGTTGATACCTGTGGGGCAATTGCGGAATGAACAGTGATGTCCACCGGTGGGCCGCTCATTGTTCACAGGTGGGGTCAAAAACCCGTGAGGAAGTATTTTTTTATCCACAAGGTTTCCACCACTGGGGATACATACATCACCTGGGATGAATGGGATTGATGTGACACCAGGATTTCCTAGTATTTTTTCGAGTTACCCACAGGGTTATCAACAGAAGTTATCCACAGCTGTGTGCACAACTGGGGACAGAAGTGACGAATGGTTACACAGAGCGCGGCTGTGACTTGATTCGGCTCGTCAGATCAGTGACCTGGTTGAACAGGCTGCGCCGCTCAGCCATGAGCTGGCGAATCTTGCGATCAGCGTGCATGACCGTCGTGTGGTCGCGACCCCCGAAGGCCTGCCCGATTTTGGGAAGGCTGAGATCGGTGAGTTCCCGGCACAAGTACATAGCGATCTGACGTGCCGTGACCAGGACCCGCGAGCGACTCGATCCGCACAACTCCTCGACAGTGACTCCGAAGTAAGAGGCGGCCGCAGCCATGATTTGCGCTGCGGTGATCTCCGGACCACTCTCGGAGGGGAAGAGGTCCTTCAAGACGATCTCGGTAATGGCAAGGTCGACCGGCTGCCTATTGAGTGACGCGAAGGCGGTGACGCGAATGAGTGCACCCTCAAGCTCACGAATATTGCTGGAGATCTTGGAGGCAATGAACTCGAGAACTTCCGGCGGCGCTACCAGCCGCTCCTGAACGCTCTTCTTGCGCAGAATGGCGATACGGGTCTCGAGGTCGGGTGGTTGAACGTCGGTGATCAGGCCCCACTCGAAACGCGAGCGCATGCGATCCTCGAAATCCTGCAGCTGCTTCGGCGGAAGATCAGAGGTGACGACAATCTGCTTGTTTGCATTATGAAGAGTGTTGAAGGTATGAAAAAACTCTTCCTGCGTCTGGACTTTTCCGCTCAGGAACTGAATATCGTCGACAAGGAGAACATCGACATCACGGTAGCGGCGCTGGAAGACAGCCGCCTTATCGTCACGAATCGAGTTAATGAATTCATTCGTGAATTCCTCAGAGCTGACGTAACGAACACGCGTGCCCTTGTAGAGGGTGCGGGTGTAGTGACCGATGGCGTGAAGCAGGTGGGTCTTGCCGAGGCCAGAACCTCCGTAGATGAAGAGCGGGTTGTAGGCGCGAGCCGGCTGCTCGGCGACAGCTACCGCCGCTGCATGGGCGAAGCGGTTACTAGAGCCGATGACGAAGGTGTCAAAGGTGTACTTGGCATTAAGCCGTCCGTCTTCAAGGCGAGTGCCGGGTGATCCGGTGCCCGGGCGTGAATCTTCAGTACGACCCTCGGATGCGAGGTCGGCGGTCTCGTCTGACGCGTCGGCGTACGTGGCGTCAGCCACCTCGTCTGTCGCTTCTTCGCCGATTGTGGGGGCGATGGTCGGGTCGACGGTGACAGCCAGTCGGATTTCACGACCAAGGGTCTGCGACAGGGCTTGTACGACCACCGGGCGAAGGCGGGCCTCAAGAACGTCTTTGGTGAATTCATTCGGGGCAGCCACCAGGGCGGTGTCCTCGACCAGGCCAAGGGGGCGAGTGAGGGCTACAAAGGCTCGTTGCTGGGGTGTGAGGATGCCATCGGAGAGGTTAGAAATCACCTCTGTCCACACACTGGCGAGTGGATTGTCGTCCACGCAATACCTTTCCCACGACTGCATTCCCAGCTCATCCACAAGGTTTTCCACAGATGTGGACCCCGAGTTATGCGCCCTGTGGACATTAGTCATCACCAGGCGAAGTGACAAGTCGTCTGACCATATTTCTGGGGACGCTCACCCGGCGGGAACTGCCCATTTGACCGTCGATGGGTATTGTCCGTAGGCTCCCCTCACAAAATACGTTCTTCCCCGTCTGTCTTTGCACATCTCGTAGGAGTCCCGCCATGAAGCGCACCTTCCAGCCCAACGTCCGTCGCCGGGCCAAGACCCACGGCTTCCGACTGCGGATGCGTACGCGCGCCGGCCGGGCCATCCTCGCCTCGCGCCGTTCCAAGGGCCGCACTCGCCTGTCTGCCTAAGACATGCTGCCGGCGGCTCATCGGCTGCGGGTATCGGGTGATTTCACCCTTGTTCAGCGTCGGGGTACCCGAATTTCCCGTCCCACTCTCATCCTGAGTGCTTTGTCGCGCCCTGATTTCCCCACGCGCTTGGGGCTGTCCGTGGGCAAATCCGTCGGAAACTCAGTTGTCCGTCACTCCGTGAGCCGGAAACTGCGTCATTTGGCCGGACCCCACATCGAGGGGCTCCCCGCCGGCACCCAGCTCGTGTTGCGCGCCCTTCCTTCGGCAGCGGAGGCCGACTCCACTCAGTTGGGCGATGACCTCACTGAGGCGTTGCTGGAGCTCACTCGGGTGGGAATCAAGTCATGACTGCACTGGGAAGACGCGCGCTGTGGGTGTGGGATCACACCCTGGGGTACCCACTGGCCTGGGCACTGATCGGCCTGGTGGGGCTCTATCGAGTCACGATCTCGCCGCTTCTCGGCCCCACCTGCAGGTACTACCCCAGTTGCTCCGCGTATGCCCTCGGGTCATTGAGGCAGCATGGGTCTCTGAAAGGATCCGTCTTGGTGGGTTATCGCTTGCTGCGCTGCAATCCCTGGAGTGGGGGCGGTGTTGACCCTGTGCCGTCACGCGAGCGCTGGCGACCCGACATACTTCCTGATGGACGTCCGCGCGTGCCCATGGCTTCGAGTTAAGGATCACCTGATTCATGTTCATTTTTGATTGGTTGAAGACCGGCGTTAGCTGGGTCCTGGTGCAGTTCCATCAGTTCTTCAGCAACTTCATGGATCCGGCCAGTGGTTGGACCTGGACCTTGTCCATCGTCGGTCTCGTGATCGTCATTCGAATCCTGTTGATTCCGCTGTTCGTCAAGCAGATCAAGTCACAGCGCAATCTCCAATTGATTCAGCCGCAGATCAAGGAGATTCAAAAGAAGTACAAGGGCGACAAGGAAAAGCAGTCGCAGGAAATGATGAAGATCTACAAGGAGACGGGTACTAACCCGTTGGCCTCGTGCCTTCCCATCCTGTTGCAGGCACCTATCTTCTTCGCACTTTTCAGCGTTCTCCAGAGCATCGCGATGTACAACGCGAACGATTCCACCTATACAGCGCAAGGTGTTTTCCTGTGGGACCAGTACAAGGATCTCCTGCCGCTCGCGCATAGCGCGGAAATCTTCGGCGTACCGCTGTACGCGACATTCATGGATGCTGGACAGACACCGAACGTCATGGCGACGCGCACACTTGCGATCGTCTTGATCATTGCGATGACTGTCACGACCTTCTTGACCCAGCGCCAGCTCATCGTCAAGAACAGTGCGCCTGACAATCCGATGGTCAAGCAGCAGAAGATCATGCTGTACGTGTTCCCGCTGGTCTTCGCCATCGGCGGTATCAATTTCCCGATCGGCGTTCTGATCTACTGGTTCACCACCAACCTGTGGACCATGGGTCAGCAGTTCTACGTGATCCGCAACAACCCGCAGCCAGGTACACCTGCGCATGACGCCAAGATGGCGCGCCAGGCAGCCAAGGCGGCCAGCAAGGCTGGCATCCCCGAACTCACCACTGATGAGACTCCGGACCCGACCCCGCGGGTTCAGCCCAAGAAGACATCGCGCAGTAAGCGCAAGGGCACGACTTCCTGAACGGAGAACGACCATGAGCACCGAAGAGACCACTGAGGGCCTGACCGGCGCAGCCCTGCTTGATCGTGAAGGCGATGTAGCGGCTGATTACCTCGAGGCACTGTTGGATATAACTGACCTTGATGGCGATATCGATATCGACGTCGAAGGTAACCGCGCCATGGTGTCGGTTGTTGAGGCGAATTCGGGTGATTTGCGTCATTTGGTAGGAAATGATGGAGAAGTGCTGGATGCACTCCAGGAGCTCACCCGCCTTGCCGCCGCCCGCGAGACCGGCGAGCGCTCACGTCTGATGCTCGATATCGCCGGCCACCGTGCCGCTCGACGCACCGCGCTCGAGGGGATTGCGAAGGAGGCCATTGCTGAGGCTCAGCGCACGTCGGCCCCGGTTTCGCTTGATCCCATGACCCCGTTCGAGCGCAAGGTTGTGCACGACACCGTTGCCGCCGCCGGCCTGGTCAGTGAATCTGCCGGCGAGGAGCCCGCTCGCCGGGTCGTCATCCGCGTCAGCTAGATCGCGACGTTTCACGTGAAACATTCGCCAGCCCTCCCCGACTGGCTTCTTTCCACTGAGCCTGAACTGTCGGCTTATGTCGATCTCCTCAGCACGACCGGTGTGGAGCATGGCCTCATCGGTCCGCGCGAAGTCCCCCGCCTGTGGGAACGCCATGTTCTCAATTGCGCCGTCGTGGCTGACCCAGCGCTTGGGTTGGTGCCGATCGACGCTCGGGTCGCCGACGTGGGATCGGGCGCCGGTCTGCCCGGGCTCGTCTGGGGCATTGCCCGACCCGATATCCGCGTCGTGTTGATCGAACCTCTGCTGCGCCGGGCCACCTTCCTCACCCAAGCTGTTGACGACCTGGGCCTTTCCGGTCGGGTCACTGTGCTGCGCGGTCGTGCTGAAGACACAGCCTCCTCCCCCGACTGGGTACCCGTCGATGTCGTCACTGCTCGGGCCGTTGCCCCATTGGAGAAGCTGCTGGGCTGGACGGTCCCGCTCTTGGTGAAGGGCGGACGACTAGCCCTGCTCAAGGGAAGCAGCGCTGGCGAGGAGATCACGGCTGCAGCACCAGCAGCGATATCCATGGGTGTGCGCGACCTGGGGATAACGACCTGTGGCTCCCCCTGGGTTGAACCGGAGACCACTGTGGTGACGGGTACCCGAGGTACGGCACAATGAGCGGCGTGACAACGACCCCAGAACCCGCCGGCCTCGGCTGGCCGGAGACCTATCTGGAGCAGCAAGATCCAGCCGTTTCACGTGAAACATCTGGTGAACCCGCCGGCCTGGGATGGCCCGAATGACCCGCATCGTCACCGTTGCCAACCAAAAGGGTGGTGTCGGCAAGACCACGACCACGGTCAATATTGCCGCTGCGCTGGCCCAAAGTGGCGCCAAGGTCCTGGTCATTGACCTTGATCCACAGGGCAACGCATCCACGGCCCTCGGGGTCGATCACCATGAAGGCGTGCCCAGCATCTATGAGGTGCTCTCGGGGGAGCGCACCATAGCTGAGGTTGTTCAGCTCTGCCCGGATATCCCCAACCTCATGACCGCACCGGCCACGATTGACCTGGCCGGCGCTGAGATCGAGCTGGTCTCCCAGGTGGCTCGCGAATACCGACTCAGTCGGGCTGTAGAGGCCTATCTCGAGCACGTTGTGCGCACGACGGGGGAGCCGCTCGACTATGTCTTCCTCGACTGCCCGCCGTCACTGGGCCTGCTCACCCTGAACGGCCTGGTCGCTGCCCGTGAGGTGCTGCTGCCGATTCAGTGCGAGTACTACGCCCTCGAAGGCCTCTCACAACTCCTGCGCACGGTCGAAATGGTGACCACCCACCTGAACCCGAAGCTCCAGGTGAGCGCGATCTTGTTGACCATGTATGACGGACGCACCCGCCTGGCCTCCCAGGTAGCCGACGAAGTGCGCACCCATTTCGGCACGAAGGTGCTCGAGACAGTGATTCCCCGCAATGTGCGGATCTCCGAGGCACCCTCGTATGCCCAGTCGGTCCTCACCTACGACCCCTCATCTCCGGGGGCCTTGACGTATCAGGAGGCAGCAGCGCAATTTGCCGCCATTGATCCACAGAACAATCCACAGACATAACAGTGTAAATACGGACAATAACCCCATAATTGTCCCCAGCTTCGGAGGTTATCCCCATGGCACCAGCACCTGCCAAGCGCGGATTGGGTAAGGGTCTCGGCGCCCTCATTCCCTCCACCCCCGAAGCCCAAGCCGCACAGGCCACAGATACCTTCGTACCCGCTGCGGTCCCTGGCGCCGTCTACGCCGAGCTTCCGATTGGCTCCATCGAGCCAAACCCCCGCCAGCCCCGCAGCGTTTTCGATCCCGACGCCCTGGCTGAACTCGTGCACTCGATCCGCGAGATCGGGCTCCTGCAGCCGGTCGTCGTACGCGAAGTCGGCAATCACTACGAACTCATTGCGGGCGAACGACGACTGCGCGCATCCAAGGAAGCCGGCCTGACTCACATCCCGGCGATCATTCGTGCCACTGATGATGACGACCTTCTTCGCGATGCACTTCTTGAGAATCTGCACCGTTCGAATCTGAACGCACTCGAAGAAGCAGCCGCATACTCGCAGTTGCTGGCCGACTTCGGGTGCACGCAAGAAGAGCTTGCGCAGCGCATCGGACGATCACGGCCGCAGGTGACCAACACCCTTCGACTCTTGAAACTTCCGCCTGATGTTCAGCGTCGCGTTGCAGCGGGTGTACTCAGTGCAGGGCACGCACGTGCACTGCTTTCCCTTGACGATCCTGATGCAATGAATGCACTCGCTCAGCGCATCGTCAATGAAGGATTGAGTGTTCGCAATGTCGAGGAGATCATTCTTCTCGGGCAGGGAAAGTCGAAAAAGAAGAGCAATAGCAACAAGAAATCGCGCTCTGACTCACTTCAGGATCTTGTCGAGGAAGTCCAGGAAAGAATGGGAGATGCACTCGACACACGCGTCACCATCTCTGGCTTGCCTCGCTCAAACTCACGCGGCACGATCGTCATCGAAGCGGCAGATGCTGAAGATCTTCGCCGTATCGCCGACGCCATCGCTGGGCCTGCACCACGTCTGTGACGCCAGTGGTTAAGAGTTTCTGGCGATAGCGTTTAACACGAGATCGCGAGCAAGTTCGCCGAGCCCGACACCCGCTTCTGACAGTGCCTGCGGGAACAACGAGGTCTCCGTCATTCCGGGCGCCACATTCAACTCGAGGAACCACGGCGTGCCGGATGCATCGACGATGAGGTCAGTGCGCGACAAGTCGCGAAGGCCCAGGCCCGAATGCGCTTCAAGTGCCACGGCCGCGACAGCCTCGGCGATATCGGATTCCAGGCGCGCAGGGACAAAGAACTCCGTGGTGCCGGCGGTGTACCGCGCGTTGTAGTCATAGATGCCTGCTGGGGGAACGATTTCCACGGGCGGCAAGGCGATCGGGCCATCAGGGGAGTCGTAGACGCATATGGAGACCTCCGTGCCTTCAACGAAGTGCTCCATCAGAGCCACCTCGCCGTAGGCGAAGGCACCCACCATGGCCGAGGGGAACTCTGCGGCGGTCCGAACAACCGAGGCACCGAGGGCCGAACCACCCTTGGTGGGCTTGACGATCAAGGGCAGACCGATGCGCGAGATCACTGCATTGAGCACGGGCTGGGCGCCCAGCTCACGGAAGGTCGAGTGGGGGAGGGCGACCGAGACGGGGGTGTTGATTCCGAGCCCCGCGAGCAGGCTCTTGGCGATCGGCTTATCGAAGGCCAAGCGGCATGCATCTCCCATGGAACCCACGAACGGGATGCCCAGGGATTCCAGAACATCGCGCAGGGAGCCATCTTCACCAGCTGCGCCGTGCAGCAGCGGGATCACGCAGGCGGGTGGGTCAGCCCTGAACCCATCGAGTAGCGCCGAGTCGACGTCGGCTTCGGAGACCTCCAACTCCGGCGCGGCAACGCGAAGGGCCTCGGCTACGCGACGACCCGAGCGCAGTGAGACATCTCGCTCGGCAGACAGACCTCCGGCAAGTACGACAACGCGAGTGTTCACGTGTTTCCTTTCGAGAGATCAGAGGATGTTGGGAGCGGGGTTGACCGAGCCCTCGGAGTCCAGCAGGACGGCACCGGTGCCGAAAGTCTGGGCGATCTCGAGCTCAGACTCGATCACGCCTGCGAGGCGACGCACGCCCTCGCGAATGCGATCAGGATCGGGGTAGCAGTACGACAGGCGAAGGTTTTGGCGACCCTGGCCGTCGACATAGAAACCGGTACCCGGCACGTAGGCGACGAGTGCGGCAACGGCGCGTGGCAGCATGGCCTTGGCGTCAAGACCCTCAGGCAAGGTGATCCACGAGTAGAAGCCACCGGCTGGCACTGTCCAGGTGATGTCAGACGGGAACAGCGAGGTCATTGAGTCGAGGAGTGCGTCGCGCCGCTCACGGTAGAGGTCGCGGAAGGTACTGATCTGATCACGCCACGGCTGGGTCGCGAGGTACTCGGACACTGTGAGTTGTGCATAGTTCGACGGGCAGAGAACAGCAGATTCCGCTGCTAGTACTAGCTTTTCGCGCACTCCGTGCGGAGCGACGGCCCAGCCGACGCGCAGACCCGAGGCGATTGTCTTCGAGAACGAGCCGAGATAAATGACGCCTTCGGCATCATCAGCGCGAATTGCGCGCGGCGGCTCGCCATCGAATCCGAGAAGCCCGTACGGATCATCCTCAAGCAGCAGGATTCCCTCGCGCTGCGCGATGCGCAAGATCTCTGCACGCCGCTGCGGGCCTTGAGTGACTCCGGCCGGGTTGTGGAAGGAGGGGATCGTGTAGATCATCTTGATGCGTCGCCCGGATGCACGCACATCGCGAATTGCTTCCTCGAGAGCTGCAGGTGACAGCCCTTCATCGTCCATCGCTACATGCACGACGCCACATTCGTAGGCGCGGAAAACACCGAGTGCACCGACATACGAGGGTGCTTCGACGAGCACGACATCCCCCGGATCACAGAAGACGCGAGTGACGAGATCAAGTGCCATCTGCGAACCGGTCGTGACGATGATGTCGTCAGGGTGCGCGGTGACCTTGACCTCTTCCATCACCTCGAGGATCTGCTCGCGCAAGGTGACATCGCCTTGGCCGGAGCCGTACTGAAGTGCCGTGGCACCGCGTTCGCGGATCAGCTTCGCGACCGTGTCGGCCATGACATCCATCGAGAGGGCCTGGACGAAGGGCATACCGCCGGCCAGGGATACCACCTCGGGGCGAGACGCCACCGCGAAGAGCGCCCGGATCTCCGAGGCCGTCATGCCTTGGGTGCGCTCCGCGTAGGAATCAACCCACGGATCTAGACGACTGCCGCTCATAGCGGACAACGATAGATGCTCACCGGAATGACTGGTAACTGGGCGCTGAGCGAGGGAGGATGGTCACATGCGAAAGGTCATCTTCTGGGGAGTCGTGCTGCTCGGCCTTGGCGTGGTTGCCGGCTTCGTCGGTCGACTCGTGTGGCCCAATGATGAATCGAGCTGGAATGAGCTCGAGGGCTCCGCTGAGTAATCAGCCAGGAGCGCAGAAGGCGGTTAACGCCCTTGCGATGCCCTCTGAGGCGGCGTCGATGAATGAAGCATCAGCATGTTGGGCTGCATCTCCCGGATTCGTGGCGTAACCGAGATCAATGCGCACGGCAGGCATGCGAGTCATGCGCAAGAGATCCCAGGTGCGCGGATGCGATCGACAATCGAGCAAGGTGGTCTGCGCGACCAGTTCCTCCTGGATGCGCTCAGCCAGGGCACGACCGCCGGTGGAATGCACGCCACCATGTGGATCACCGAAGTAGAAGGTTGCGAGTCCATTCGGACGATCACTGGGCGCGCTGTCGACATGAATGGCGATCACGAGATCGGCCTGGACTCGGTTGGCGAAGTCCGCGCGATCATGTTCATTCTTCAGTGCTGACGCCACCGTTCCGTGAGTCAGCAAAACCTGGGTTCCGAGTGCAGCAAGCCTTCCTTCCACGCGCACTGCAACGGCATGGCACAGCGCCCCTGACGGCTCAGTGCCCGGATCGATGACAATCACCTTGTCGGCAATACCGCTGCGCAGATCACTGAGGGAAACGTGCTCGCGCAGCGTTGCAGAGTTACCGCCACTTACAGCACGCACCAGCCGCTCGAACGCACGGAAGGTGTCCGGCCCGCAGATGCCATCGGGATTCACGCCGCAACCGCGCTGGAACTCGCGCAATGCTGAGTCGGTGTTCCGCCCGAACATGCCATCAGCACGACCGGAGTCGAAGCCGAGTTGATTCAAGCGTCGCTGTAATTCGGCAACATCATCGCCACGCATCAAGGTGCCCGGTACGAATTGCAGTACCCGATCACCAAGCTGCCAGCGCGCCTCGTCGAGGCGGCGGATGGTGTCGGGTCCGACAATGCCGTCAGCGCTCAGCCCACGCTCTTGCTGAAATGTGCGAACTGCGACATCGCAGTCGTCATCGAACACATCACTGTGATCGGTGTCGCTAAGGAGTCCTAGGTGCGCAAGCCGTGCGCGCACCTCCGCGACGGCCGCCCCGGTAGACCCAAGGCGGAGAAGCACTACAGGTACGGAGCGAGATCCGCGAGGAGTGCAGCCTTCGGCTTGGCGCCGATGATCGACTTCACGATCTGACCGCCCTGGAAGATGTGCAGGGTTGGGATGCTCGTGATGCCGTAAGAGGCCGGGGTTGCCGGGTTCTCGTCGACATTCATCTTCGCGATGGTGATGCCGTCATTCTCGGCAGCGATCTCGTCGAGGATCGGGGCGACCATCTTGCACGGACCGCACCACTCGGCCCAGAAATCGACGACAACCGGCTTCGTGCTCATCAGGACGTCATCGGCGAAGCTCGCGTCGGTGACCTTCTTGGTTGCTCCCATGTCTTTCTCCTTCTGTGTGGTCTCGAGGGTACGGGTCAAACGAGGGAAAAGCTCAATTCAGCAGCGTGCGCTACTCGGTTGCGGCGAGGAAGCGCTCAGCGTCGAGGGCAGCGGCGCAGCCGGAGCCCGCGGCAGTGATCGCCTGGCGGTAGGAGTGGTCAATGAGGTCGCCGCATGCGAAGACGCCCTCGAGGTTGGTCAAGGAGGTGCGCTCCTTGACCAGCACGTAGCCCTCAGCGTCGACATCGATCTGGCCCTTGACGAGCTCTGAGCGCGGGTCGTGGCCGATGGCGATGAACAGGCCCGTTGCGGGCAGCTCGCGCCGTTCGCCGGTCACGGTGTCCTCGAGCACGAGGGCCGAGACCTTCTGATCACCGAGAACATCAACGACCTGTGAGTTCCAGGCGAACTTCATCTTCTCGTTAGCAAGTGCGCGCTCCTGCATGATCTTGCTGCCACGCAGCTCGCCGCGACGATGCACGAGAGTGACCGACTTTGCGAAACGAGTGAGGAAGGTGGCCTCCTCGAGTGCGGAGTCGCCGCCACCGACGACTGCGATGTCCTGGTCACGGAAGAAGAAGCCATCGCAGGTTGCGCACCATGAGACACCGCGTCCGGAAAGTCGCTTCTCGTTCTCGAGGCCGAGCTCGCGGTAGCCGGAGCCCATCGCGAGAATCACGGCACGTGCCTGGTGCGTGTTGCCGGAGCCATCGGTGACCGTCTTGATCGGACCGGCGAGATCAACGCTGACGATGTCGTCGGTGACGATCTCGGCGCCGAAGCGCACGGCCTGCGCACGCATGTTCTCCATGAGTGCCGGGCCCATGATGCCCTCGGTGAAACCGGGGAAGTTCTCAACCTCGGTGGTGTTCATGAGTGCACCGCCTGCGGTGACCGAGCCCTCGAACAGCAGCGGAGCCAGCTGGGCACGCGCGGCGTAGACGCCAGCCGTGTAACCGGCGGGGCCGGAGCCGATGATGATGACGTTGCGGATCTCGCTCACGGAATTCCTTAGTTCGCCTTCGGGCACGGATCAGTACTTCGAATCCGTAGTCGGTAAAACGATTCTAGGGCGTCGGCTATTCCGAGCCAACGACGAGGAGGACGCTCAGGAGTACGTGCCGAGAGCGAACTACCAGTCGACAGCGACCGCGAACGGCTCGGAGCCCTCGGAGTTCATCACGGGCGTGCAGTCAGGATCCACGATCCAGACGGCGAGGTCACCCTTGGGAGTGGCCACCACGGCTGACGGTGTGTTCATCGAAGGCATCTGCTGATCCCAGGTCGAGATGACAATGAGCCCGGCCGGCTGCCCGGCGAAACTGCCCCGATCCACCACAAGCGCGCGTCCCTCGGGAGTGCCGGCGAGGGTCTGTACGCAGGTCTGCAGACTGCCCATATCGGACATGAAGTCATTGCCGGCCAGGGGAGTGACGGGTTCTGCTGGCATCGCGTCGATATCAGTGGCCTTGGTGACCTTGAGGGTGTCGCGGAAAAGGGAGGTGATCTGCGAGCCGAGGGAAGTGGCGGAGTACTCAGTCCCACTGGCCAGCAGACGCGAGGTCGGCATCGGCGCACCGGACTTCACCACGGCGGAGTCTGAGATGGCCATCTCACTGCCGGCCAGTTCATTTCCGGCGACGGGCGCGGGAGCCTGAGAGGTATTCGAGACGAGCAGCCCGCCGACCACAACCGCGGCGGCAGCGGCAGCGACGCCGGCAACCCAACGGCCGCGATGCGCGCTGGATGCTGCACGCGCGCGGCGCGAGCTCAGGGGAACCACGACTCTCTCAGCTTCGAGGGCGTTCTCCAGACGGGTCCAGACCTCAGGGGGCATCGGCACGGAAGGAGTGTCAGCGAGCGATTCGGTGTTCTCGCGAAGGAGATTACTCACCCAGGCGTCATTTGCGTCGTCGCCGGAAGCATCGCTGGAGGCATCGTGCAGGTGCTCAGCCATCTGTGTCGTTCCCTCCCTTCGGGTGCCGGTCTGTCTCGAGTGGTTCTGCTTCGTGCTGGTCGGACTGGGCGGAGTGCGAGGTTTGGCCAGGCAGGGGTATGACGGGTGATTCCGGATCGGGGTTCCGCATATAGGAAAGTCGTTTAGCCAACTTTGCGCGCCCGCGCGAGCAGCGGCTCTTCACCGTGCCGGCGGGGCAGCCGAGCATCAGTGCGGCCTGGTCGACCGACCAGCCCTCGATATCGACAAGTGCCACGGCTTCGCGCTGATCTTCGGGTAGTTCAGCCAAGGCGGCGGCGATATCGAGTTGAAGTTCGCGTCTGCCGATGCGGTCCTCGGGGTCGGGCAGGGGAATTCCGGTCTCTTCCTCGACCGGCAGGGGCACGGTTGGACGCGTGCTGCGCTTGCGCAGGCGATCCAAGCTGGCGTTGACCACGATCCGGTGCAGCCAGGTGGTCACCTGGGAGTCGCCGCGAAACTGCGAAGCCCGGCGGTACGCCGAGATCAGCGCGTCCTGCAGTGCGTCTGCAGCATCCTCAGGATCACCAGTGGTCTTCAGCGCTACCGCCCACAAGCGGTCACGGTGCCTGCGAACGATTTCGGTGAAGGCATCAGGGTGTCCGGCGACGTGAGCGGCCAGCAGTTCGCTGTCGCTGGCGGAGTCGAGGATGAGCACCTCGGGGTCGCTGGACACGGTCACAATCTAGAGGTCTTAGGAACGGAAGGTGACTTCCTTGAGGCCGCCTTGATAACCGGATCCGGCTGCAGGCAGATTCGTGAACCACACCAGCACGTATCGCCCGGTCACCGGCCTGGGGGACCGAATCTCGATTTGCTCACCCGCCCCGTCGACGCTGGCCACGGCCGACCACAGCGCAGGGTCGGGCTGGATGTCATTGGAGACACGGATCTGCGCACTCGTGCCCATGCCGTCGAAGCTCAACGTCGCAGATTGAATCGGTCGCGGTTCGGCCAGGTCGAAGACAATGCCGACTCCGCCCTTGCCATCAAGATCGGCAGTTCGGTACTTAGCGGTCTGCCAGCCAGTCTCCGGATTTGCGTCAATGGCATTGACGGCATCGTCATCGTTCTCCTTGCCACGCCGCTTATCGGGACGACCATTGGAGTTGTCATCTCCAAACGGGTCGTAGCTGCGCACGCTGGCAATCGGCCAGATCTGACCGGTTGCCGCTGAGATTGTGGTCGGCGCGATCGACTCGGTGAGAATTCCCGAATCGATCGTGAGGGAATCCTGGGAGACCGTTGATCCGCCGACGGACAGCAGCCTGAGTCCGACGAAACCGAGCGCGATGACGATGACGATGGCTGCGAGCACCGCGACGATCGGCTGCCAGATTCGACGCTGCCGCTGCACGGCAGTCGTGCCGGGGGCAATCGGAGTGACCTGACCGCGCGCATTGCCCAGAATGGAGGCGAAGCCGTCGATGTCGGTCACGTTCAGCACGCCGCGAGGGCGTTGCACCGATTGCACCGATCGCGCGATGACATCGTCAATTGATCTCGGGACGCTGGCGCGCACGCGCGAGGGTGGGAGCACATGTGCACCTGCGCGAGGTGCCGGCTCGATGTTGTCGAGAGGCGGCCCCGGCCACGTGCCCGTCACGAGCAGATACAGAAGCGAACCGGCGCCGTCGACGTCAGCAGCCTGCTTGCTCACGCTGGGATCCAGGACTCCCCATAGCGCTGCATCGGTCGCAAGCCCGCGTACGCGAACCTCACCTGCATCAGTGACGAAGACTGAGGTGGGCCGCAGTCGTCCATGGCTGACGTGCGTGGCCAGACCTGCGGAGACGCCAAGCGCGACCTCGGTGATGAGTTCAACTGCTTCATCAGCCTTCACCGGACCATTCGCAATGAGGTCGACTAGCGAGCGACCGGTGGCCCACTCGCTGATGACCGCGACATAGGCGCGTTCGTCGTGACTGGTCTGGAAGATGTCGAGAACGCGAACGAGTCGACGATCCTCGACGCGCGCAGCTGCTTGGGCCGCTCCGAGAAACGCGGCAGCTCGCGGATCAGTGGCGTCGAGCAATCGCAGTGAGACAAGCCGATCCAGAACAGAGTCGTGCGCTCGCCACGTCGCGACCGCGCGATCGTCCACACCAGGTTCGAGTTGCTCGAGCAACTCGTAGCGACCGATGAACAGACCCTTCATCGACGGATCTTCCTGTGTACAAGAGAAAGCGCCTGACCCACTTCGGGCACACGGAGAATCCATGCGCACAGGAGGTAGACCGCGAGCCCGAGTAGGGAGATCAACACGACCTCTTGGAGAACACCGAGCTTTGATTGCTCGTAGATCTTCGTACCCCGCTCGAAGACGAACGCAAAGGCCGCGAACATGGCTCCAAGCGATACGAGTCCGGCGCCAATGAGCTTGATCAAGGTGATGACAGTGCGCTTGGTGTCGAGCCCACCGAGGCGGCGGCCAAGAATGATCCAGGAAACGATGAAGGCAATCCAGTAGGCGATGCCGTAGGACAGTGCGAGTGAGCCGACCTGAAAACCGCCGGCGCGAGAGGCGTTGAAGAGCGGCACGGCAATCGCGAGAAGCACCACGTTGAATCCCACCGTGATCCAAAACGGTGTCTTCGTATCTTCAAGCGCGTAGTAGCCGCGAAGCATGACGTAGAACAAGGTGAAGGGCAGCAGTCCGATCATGAACACCGAGACGATCGCACCCATGATGCCGGCCTGCTCTGGTGTTGCGGCGCCGTAGCCAAACAGCAGGATTGCCACGCCGGTGCCGACGCACATCAAGATCGCTGCAATCGGCACGATAAGTGCGGCGACGAGTCGCATGGTGGAACCGACATCGTCGCCGACCTTGCGGAGATTTCCGCCGTGAGCTACCCGGCTCAGAGCCGGGAGCATCGCCGTCACGATTGACACCGTGATGACGCTGTGCGGAAGCATGAAGACAAGATGCGCCTTCTGATACGTGGTGAGGCCTGCGGCAACGAGACCCGCAGCGGCAGCATCGACATTCGCCTTCGCGGCCAAACGCGTAATCACGATGTAGGCCGCTTGGTTCACGAACACCAGGCCGATCGTCCAGAGTGCGAGCGTGCCCGTCTTGCCTAGCCCTGAACCCTTCCAGTCGAATCGCGGCTTCCATCGGTAACCGGAGCGAACGAGAACCGGGATCAGGATCAATGCCTGGACGATGACACCGAGGGTCGTGCCGATGCCGAGGATCAACACCTGTTGCGTAGTGAGTACCCCATCGGACGCCGCTGATGTGCCGGCGACGGCGATGAAGAGAAGGAAGGTACTGATGGCCACGATGTTGTTGGCGATCGGAGCGAACATGGGTGCACCAAAGCGGCCTCGAGCGTTCAGAACCTGACTGAGCATCGTGTAGATGCCGTAGAAGAGCACCTGCGGAAGACACAGTCGTGCGAATGCCACCGCGAGGTCGTACTCGTTCGCGGGGTAATTGTCAGGCGTGTACAGATCTACGATCAGTGGTGCGCAGAGCACGGCGAGAATCGAGAACACCAGCAGGATCGATCCCACGAGTGTGATCAGCCGATCGGCATAGGCGCGACCATCGTCGGCGTCCTCTTTCATCCTTCGCACTAACTGCGGAACGAACACCGCATTGAGTGCGCCGCCGATCACCAGGATGTAGATGACCGTCGGTAGTGAGTTGCCGAGAGAGAACGCGTCAGAGACCAAGAAGAAGCCGAGGGCGGCGGTCGCTGCGATATCGCGGAAGACACCGGTGACACGGGAGACAACAGTGCCGGCCGCCATCACTGCACTGGGCTTCATCAGCGAACGCGCTGATGCCGTATTGCTCACGTGGCCATGCTTCCCGATTCCGGGGACTTTCGGGTGGCATGAGCCTTGCGAATACGCCGTGTCACTCCGACCACGACGAACACGGCGAGCGCGATGAAGGCGACGAGAACTACCCAGCCGGCGACACGGGCATACGCAGCGGAAGCCAAGGTGACCGTGGCCGGTAGGGCCAGGCGCTTTCCGGTTTCAGAAGTAACGCGGACTCCCGCATTAAGGGGGCCGTCGCCGATGATCCGTGCCTCGATCTCCACGCTGGTGCGCATGCCGGGATCGACGATGATTCCTTGGAGCGGATCGGAGTCCAGTCGCGACGATGGATACCCGACCAATTCGATGGTCACGGTCACCGGCGAACTACTCGTGTTCTCGACAGTGATCGGAACTCCGCCGGAGTCACCCGAGAACGTGATGCGACCGCTCGAGAGCACGGTGACCGGGTAGTCGGCGCGGGCGGTGCTGGCTGCCTGAGCCGGTGCGACGACGACAACCATGAGGGCCACTGCTGCCAGCAGTGCGCGAAGCAGGCGCATCAGTACTCGAGCAGCAGATCGGGAACGAGTGCGAGCAGCTTGCGCTCGTCGGCGTAGCGCAGCCGCGAGCTGACCTCGTTCAAGGGAACCCAGGCAACTTCGACGACCTCGACGTCGGCATCGGAGAGCTCGCCGCCTTCGGCCTCCATGAGGAAGTGATGGACGGTTTTGTGGATCTTGTGGTTGTCGGCCATGAACCAGAAGTCGATGGTGCCGAGCGGGGCCAGGACTTTCCCGCTGATGCCGGTCTCCTCGTGAACCTCGCGGACGGCGGCATCCTCTGCCGTTTCGCCCACTTCGAGGTGGCCCTTGGGCAAGGACCAGATCAGGCGCCCGCGGCGATCACGGCGGGCGATCAGCGCTGCCATGGGGCTACCGGAGCGATCGAGGATCAGGCCCCCGGCGGAGGTCTCCTCTACCGTCCGGGTGCTGGCCATGATTCGAGGATAACTGCCCAGGGCCGCCTCGCCCCGTGGCTCCGGGCGCGCCTCGAGGCATTCGCTACGCATTCGCCCGCATGGCCAGGTGCTGGCTACGCTGCACGGCGTGTCATCGATGAAGGCTGCCGAGACGGCGCTGGCCCCCCTGATGGGTCTGCTCACCCGTCTGGGCGAGCGATTCGACGAGGCCGGCTACGAGATCGCCCTGGTCGGCGGCCCCGTGCGTGATGCCCTCCTGGGCCGCAGTCTGATCAAGGGCACCCTGCCCGGAGAACATGAGCAGATCGACCTCGATTTCACGACGAGTGCCCGCCCCGAGCAGATCCTGGAGCTCCTGGAGGGCTGGGCCGACACCACCTGGGATGTCGGCATTCGCTTCGGCACGGTGGGGGCGCGAGTTCTAGGTCGCGAGTGCGAGATCACCACCTACCGCTCCGAGACCTATGACCCGGAGTCACGCAAGCCCGAGATCGAGTTCGGCGACTCATTGGCCGGCGATCTCGGTCGACGCGATTTCACGGTCAATGCGATGGCGCTTCGACTTCCGTCCATGGAATTCGTCGATCTCTTCGGCGGACTCGGCGACCTCGACGCGCAGGTGCTGCGCACACCGGGCTCGCCCGAGATGTCGTTCAGTGATGATCCGCTGCGCATGATGCGGGCGGCGCGCTTTGCCTCGCAGCTGAGCTTCGAAGTCGCACCCGAGGTTCTGGTCGCGATGACGCAGATGTGCGATCGCATCGCGATCGTGAGTGCTGAGCGCACTCGCGAGGAGTTCATGAAGATCGTGATGTCACCTGATCCGCGCACCGGTCTCACGCTGCTGGTCGATACCGGGCTCGCTGCGCATGTGTTGCCCGAGCTGCCCTTGCTTCGACTGGAAGAGGACGAGCATCACCGTCACAAGGATGTCTACGAGCACACGCTGATCGTGCTCGAGCAGGCGATTGATCTGGAGACTTCTCATGAGCCAAAGTCCGGGCCTGATCCGGTTCTGCGCCTTGCTGCATTGCTGCACGACATCGGTAAGCCGCGCACGCGCAAGTTCGAAGATGATGGTCG
Source organism: Candidatus Nanopelagicales bacterium (assembly GCA_044345075.1). Classification (GTDB taxonomy): domain Bacteria; phylum Actinomycetota; class Actinomycetes; order S36-B12; family S36-B12; genus CAIKZY01. Next base: position 33,304 of record JBIJBU010000003.1, read on the forward strand.
CGTCTCTTTTCACCACCACGAAGTAGTCGGCGGACGCATGACAAAGAAGCGAATGAAGGACATGCGCTTCTCCAACGACATGATTGACGATGTCTCGACCCTCGTCGAACTTCATCTGCGCTTCCACGGGTACGGCACGGGCGAGTGGACCGACAGCGCAGTGAGACGTTATGTGCGCGATGCGGGGCCGCAGCTCACTCGACTACATAAGCTCACTCGTGCTGACTCGACTACGCGCAATAAGCGTCGCGCCGATGCCCTGCAGCGTGCTTACGACTCGCTCGAGGTTCGAATTGCGGCACTCGCGGCGGATGAGGAGCTCGCCGCGATTCGTCCTGATCTCGATGGCGCAGCGATCATGCGCATTCTCGACATCCCGCCGGGTCGCGTGGTCGGCGAGGCATACGACTTCTTGCTGAATCTTCGGCTTGATCGTGGGCCGATGAGCGAGGAAACGGCGACAGAGGCACTTCTTGCATGGTGGGCGGCAAGGCCGGCGCAGTAAGTTCGAACCATGGAATCGCTCGCACTGCCCACTGATGTTCGTCGCGCCACTCTTGCTGAACGGCAGGCCGTCGGAATTGCTGCGCGCAGTGTGAGGCCGCGTACCTCGTTAACCACCTGGACTACTCCTGAGGGCAGGCGCGACCCGATTGATCAGCTCGCTGATCAGGAGGGCACTCGTATCCAGGCATTGCTCCCCTTGCGTCACGAACGCATGTCTGTCAGCCCGTTTACCTTCTATCGCGGCTCGGCCGCCGTCATGGCCTCTGATCTCGGATCTATGCCGAACACCGGCCTGGTCGTGCAGTTGTGCGGTGATGCTCATCTGTCGAACTTCGGTCTCTTCGCCGGACAGGATCGTTCCGTTGTCTTCGACGTCAACGATTTCGACGAGACGAATCCGGGTCCGTTCGAATGGGATGTCATGCGCTTGGCGGCAAGTTTCATGCTTGCCGCGCAGGACAACTCCTTTACTGATCGTGAAGCCGATGACATCGCTCGACTTGCGGCATCGTCGTATCGCACGGCGATGGCGGAGTACGCGGGCATGTCGGACCTAGAGATCTGGTACGACCGCATCAGCACCGAAAGCCTTGAGCAGTGGGCCAATCAAGTCGGCGGCGAGAGAGGAACGAAGCAACTCAATAAGGCAATCGGCAAGGCCCAGTTGCGCGACGGGTGGTCAGCGATTGCGAAGATGACGGAGGTTGTCGACGGAAACCGTCAGTTCCTTGATCAGCCACCTGTTCTCGTGCGCATCACCGATGGGGATGACCTGCACCCCTGGCTCGACATGCTGGTGGACAGATATCGCCTAGCGCTGCAGAACGATCGTCGTGAACTTATCCGCCGTTATCGAGTGGTTGACTTCGGCCACAAGGTAGTGGGCGTCGGCAGTGTCGGTCTGCGCGCATTCGTACTCCTGCTGCAAGGCCGTGACGAGAATGACCTGCTGGTGCTTCAAGCGAAGGAGGCCGTGCAGAGCGTGCTTGAGCCCTACACGCAGTCATGTGTGTACGAACACCAAGGCGAGCGCGTCGTTGAGGGTCAGCGGCTCATGCAGGCGGCTTCTGATGCATTCTTGGGCTGGGTGCAGGCACCGAATGGCCGACAGTTCTATGTGCGCCAGTTGCGCGACATGAAGTGGTCGCCTGACATCGCGAAACTTCCGGTGGCACAGCTGTCGGCCTATGCATCTCTCTGTGGTCGCACGCTCGCTCATGGGCATGCACGGTCAGGCGACCCGGTCGCTATCGCGGCCTATCTCGGTCAAGGCACCAAGTTCGACGATGCGATCAGCACTTTCTCCCGCGCTTACGCAGAACAGGTCGACAGTGACTTCGCTGAGTACACGTCAGCGATTGCCGACGGCCGTGTGGTGAGCGGTGAGGCGATCATCAGCGGTGACCACATCATCGAGAGTCGTCAGAACATCGACAACTAGTCGACGATCACCACGATCTCATCAACCTCGACTGACTCCTTGGTTGAGCCGATGAGCACCTGAATGCCCGCGAAGAGACCTGCGGTGAGCAGGACTGTCCAGATGACGTGCCAGGTAGAGAGCACATCGCCGGTGACCAGGATGATCACGCCGATCGCCGCGGCGAGTGCGCGCCAGAGATCGGCACGAGCGGCAATTGCTCGTGCGAAACCGGTGCTCCCGAGGTCGGCGCCGAAGCCCTCGAGCCCGGCCTTGAGCCAGCCGCGAACCTTGGCCGCAGTCGAAATTCGCGAGCCGAGCCAGCCGGCGATGGCGATGATGATGCCCAGCACGATCATCGAACGGATACCGAGAATCAGGTACTTGAAGAAGGTGTCCCAGAATGCCTGTGAAGCTGGCGCGAAGATCGTGCCCGAGAGCTGATCGTCGAAGATCGTCTGCGCATAGTCGAGCAGGAACTTCGTGACACCTGTCATTGCAACGAGCGCGACACCAATGGCGAGCACCATGCGGCCCTTATGACGGGCGAGCCAGACAGCAAGGGCGAAGAGTGCTGCGAGCAGAAGTGGGAACCAGGCGAGCATGGGCGACGAGAGTGAGTAGATCGTCCGCAACTGGGCGAGGGCTGGTGATTGGAAGAGCACGATCTGCTTGTCGATCTCGGGAACAGGGAGGTTTGCGGCGATGCTGACGCCGCTGTCGACGAGACTCTGCTGAACCGCCGAAATCAGTGGCGAGATGTCGAGAACGACATCCTCGCCCTGCAGCGAGACCGGCCCGCCCTCCTTGCCTTCAAGGATGAGCAGTGCGCTCTTCTGCACGGCGGTATTCACCGTGATCCAGATCTTCTCGAATGCATCGGAGGCTACGAATGATGAGACGGCCTGGCCGATGAGGCCGTTGATGCCGGCGGCGATGGGGCCGCTGAGCTTGTCCTGGATGGCGGGGTTCTCAACGATGTTTCCGAGAAGGCCGCCGACGAGCTCTTCGGTGTTGATTTGCGAGGTGATGGCGTTCGTCACGGCTTCGGAGACGGACTCCTGAACCGCCGGGTCCGCGGCCAATGGGCCGACGGTCTCCAGGTAGCGCGAGGTGTCGATCACGGTGCGATGGCCCCAGTGTCCGAGCAGGGCGACCGGAGTCAGGAGCAGCGCGATGATGAAGATGAGCAGAGCGGCGACTGAGCGCACGCCGATCTTCCGCTGCTTGGTGGCCACTGCTGTACCCATTGGATTCCCATCCGCCCGTATCGATGTCTATCGGGGCGAGCCTAAGGCCCCACTCCCCTTGAATTCCACGACCCGAAGAACTTCACCCTGGCTTTGAGGACAGAAACGGCCTCCACCATGAGGGTGAAGGCCGTTTCCGAAGGGAAGAATTAGCGCTCAATCGTTCCTGCGATGAAGTCCTCGACTGCCTGCTTCGCCTGGCTGTCGTTGTACTGCACAGGCGGTGACTTCATGAAGTAGCTGGAAGCCGACAGGATCGGACCGCCGATGCCGCGATCCTTGGCGATCTTGGCGGCACGTACGGCGTCGATGATCACGCCTGCGCTGTTGGGCGAATCCCACACCTCAAGCTTGTACTCAAGGCTCAGCGGTACGTCTCCGAATGCACGACCTTCGAGACGCACGAATGCCCACTTGCGATCGTCGAGCCACGCAATGTAGTCCGACGGGCCGATGTGCACATTGCGCTCACCAAGATCATGTGACAGCTGCGAGGTGACCGACTGGGTCTTGGAGATCTTCTTCGACTCAAGACGATCGCGCTCAAGCATGTTCTTGAAGTCCATGTTGCCGCCGACATTGAGTTGGTACGTGCGATCGAGGATCACGCCACGGTCCTCGAAGAGCTTGGCGAGTACGCGGTGAGTGATGGTGGCACCGACCTGGCTCTTGATGTCGTCTCCCACGATCGGCAGGCCGGCGTCCTCGAACTTCTTCGCCCACTCAGGCGTACCGGCGATGAAGACGGGCAGTGCGTTGACGAAGCCGCAGCCTGCGTCAATGGCGCACTGGGCGTAGAACTTGGCGGCATCCTCCGAGCCGACGGGCAGGTAGCACACGACGATGTCGACCTTTGCTTCCTTAAGCGCGGCAACGACATCGACGGCGGGCGCATCGGATTCAGTGATGGTCTCGCGGTAGTACTTGCCGAGACCGTCGAGGGTCACGCCGCGCTGCACGGTGATGCCGGTCCTGGGTACATCGCAGATCTTGATGGTGTTGTTCTCGGAAGCGTTGATGGCGTCGGCGAGATCGAGACCGACTTTCTTCACATCGACATCGAATGCGGCGACGAACTTCACGTCGCGGACGTGGTATTCGCCGAACTGCACGTGCATGAGACCGGGGACTGCTGCTGACGGATCAGCGTCCTTGTAGTACTCGACACCTTGGACGAGCGAGGAAGCGCAGTTGCCTACGCCGACAATCGCTACGCGAACTGAAGCCATGGGGGAATGCCTTTCATATGGGGATGTGTGATGCGCGGACGCGCGTGAGTGGTGCTGATTACTCGCTACCGACCAGTTGGCCGGCAGTGGGAAGTTCTTGTTTGTCACCGCTCTGTTCGAGGTGGATGAGTTCGGTGAGCCAGGCGACCTCGCGCTCGGTGCCGTCGAGGCCATGCTGTTGAAGTTGCAGGGTGTAGGTGTCCATGCGTTCTCGACCGAGTCGGATCGCATCGCGCATCGACTGCATGCGCTCTTCGAGCCGTGAGCGACGGCCTTCGAGAATTCGTAGACGCACGCGTGCCTCTGTCTTGGCAAAGAAGGCCAGATGGGCCGCGAAGCCTTCGTCCTCCCAGGCCTCGGGGCCGGGCTGGGCGACCCACTCGCCGAATGCCGCGCGGCCGGCCGAAGTCAGGGCATAGACAACGCGGGCTCGCTTGGCGGCCAGAGGCGGCGCTGCTGACCCGAGTGCCGGGGTGGTGTCGACGTTCTCGATGAGCCCGCGCTCCTCGAGGCGGCGCAAGGCCGGGTAGAGGGAGCCGAAGGAGAGGGCGCGGAAGGTGCCGAGGACGGCAGTCAGTCGCTTGCGGAGTTCGTAGCCGTGGAGGGGCCCATCAACGAGCATGCCGAGGACGGCGAACTCGAGGACATCTGCCCGGCGTGCCATGGATACCCCTTTAGGTCTCAATAACTCAGCAAAACGATATATCGAAAAAGCATAAATACAAAGTTCGCGGCGCTCCGAGTGGCGACGTAGGCTGATTTCATGGCCGAGCCACGGGGACGCACCGCACTGCGGGGCTCCATTCCCAAGGGAGCGCGGGGTTCCGCAAAACCGCGGCCGGAGCTCGCCGAGCCCGAGGTCGTCCGTGACCCTGCCGCCCCACGGCGGGTGGTCGACCACGTTCTGGCTCGCCAGCGGGCCCTGTATTCCCTGTTCAACGGGGGTGCCTTGAGCTCGGAGTTCTGTGACGCTGACCCGTACCTGCTCAAGGCGGCCAAGAATCACGGTGAACTGGCCCCAGGCCCATGCCCGGTCTGCAAGAGCCCTGACTTCGTCCACGTCACCTATGTCTATGGCGACGAGCTCGGCCCGTACTCCGGACGCATCCGGGCAACCGACGAACTCGCGCCGATGGCGACGAAGTTCGGATCCTTCAATGTGTACGTCGTCGAGGTCTGCGGACGTTGCTCGTGGAACTTCCTGATCACCACTTACGTCCTAGGTGACGGCGTGCCGCGCAAGGCGCTGCCCACGCCGCGTGATCTCCTTGACTAGCTGATCTAGTCAGCCACTTCCCCATTGCCAGAAATACAGAGGATGCCCGTGAGCCAGCAGAAGCCGGCGAAGAAGAAAGCGAGCTCGCGCCCCGCGCGCAAGCGTCACTGGATCCGCAACACGATCCTGGCCTTGGGCGGCGTGATCGTTCTAGGAGTCCTCGCATTTATCGGCGTCGTTCTCCTGACACCGGTGCCCACCCCGAATGAACTTTCGACGAGCCAGGCCACGATCGTGTACTGGAACGACGGAACGACAGAACTCGGACGCCTCGGCGACTCGACACGACGCAGTGTCCCGCTCAGCGATATCCCTGACATGACTCAGAAGGCGGTGCTCGCCGCCGAGGACCGCACGTTCTACGAGCATGGCGGAATCTCACCGCTGGGCATCGGCCGCGCAGTGTTCAACAACCTCACGGGTGGATCAACGCAGGGCGGATCAACAATCACCCAGCAGTACGCGAAGAACGCCTTCCTCACGCAAGAGCGCGCAATCTCGCGCAAGGTCAAGGAGGCCGTGCTCGCCTTCAAGCTCGAGACTGTCGTGTCGAAGGACAAGATTCTTGAGGATTACCTCAACACCATCTACTTCGGTCGCGGTGCGTACGGCATCGATGCAGCCGCTCGCGCCTATTTCAATGTGCCCGCATCACAACTGACGCTGGCGCAAAGTGCCACGCTCGCGGCGATCATTAAATCGCCTGGCGGCTTGGCTCCTGAGGACAACCTCTCGGGTCTGAAGGCCAGATGGACGTACGTGCTCGACGGAATGGTGGAACAGGGCTGGATCACGGAGGCAGAGGCGAGCAGCGTCGTGTTCCCGGAGATCATCGAGGTCAAGGCCACCAACCGTCTCGGTGGACAGACCGGTTTCTTGCTGAACGCCGTTACCGATGAACTGCGCACGATCGGCTTCTCCGACGCTGAGATCCAAAGCGGTGGACTTCGCATTACCTCGACATTCAGCCAGGTAGCCGAGCGGGCAGCGATCAAGGCTGTGCGCAAGGCCGGCCCGCAATCAGAGACTGAAGGTCTGCGCATCGGTCTCGCAGCAGTGCAGCCCGGTACCGGTGAGGTCATCGCTATGTACGGCGGTCGCGACTACATCGAGGATCAGATCAATAACGCGACTCAACAGTTTGCGCAGGCCGGCTCAACCTTCAAGCCCTTCGCCTTGGCAGCCGCAGCAGATCAGCAGGTTTCCCTTGCGTCGACCTACGACGGATCTTCGCCGCAGACGATCAAGGGCTACACGCTGACGAACTACGGCGACAAGTCATATGGCTACATCAACTTGCTTACCGCCACCGAGAACAGCGTCAACACCGCGTACGTCAATCTTGAAGATCAGATCGGCGTTGACTCGGTTGCCGACGCTGCACTTCGCGCAGGCATTCCGGAAGATACCCCTGGTCTGAACCTCGACAATCTTGATCTCACCTTTGTTCTCGGCACCGCATCTCCCTCGGGTCTAGACGTAGCGAATGCCTACGCGACATTCGCCGCTAGCGGCATCCGCGCGACACCCACTGTCGTGAAGAAGGTCGTGGGTAGCAATGGCGGCGTTCTCTACGAGTACTCCCCTGATCTCACTTCGCAGTTCACTGCGGACACCGCCAACACTGTTTCCTACGCGCTGGCGAAGGTAGTCACGAACGGAACGGCTTTCGCGGCCATGGCACTCGATCGTCCGGCGGCGGCAAAGACCGGAACGACCGACGGAAACAAGAGCGCCTGGTTCGCGGGCTACACCCCTCAGCTCTCCACGGCCGTGCTGATGGCCAAGGAGATCGACGGAGTTCCCGTCTCGCTCTCGGGAACTGGCGGTCTGGGCACGGTTACCGGCGGCTCCTTCCCGGCGGCTATCTGGACAGCCTTCATGAAGGCAGCCCTCGAGGGCATGCCCGTTGCCGAGTTCCCCGCACCCCCTGAGGGCGTAGAGGTCGCCCAGATCTGTCCCGAGGTCATGCCACTCGACGGTTCCGATATCCCGGTGGGCTGCCCGACACCGGCGGCAATTGAATTCGAGCCGTCTGCAATCCCCTCGGACATTGCCTCGAGTGATCCGTTCCCGGTCGACAGCGCACCAGCGGTGCCGGGCGATCCAGCAGCGACACCCGTTCCCGTCCCCACACCAACCCCGACGCCTTCTCCCACTCCACCGGGAATCGACGGGGCTCCGGCGCAACGATGACCGTTGGCAAGCGGCATTGACCACGCCCCATCGACCATGATGAGCACGTGAGCAGTTCCGTCTCCCCGATCGTGCATCCCAGTGATGAAGATCCGGTTGCCATCGGTGGATCCGAGGCGCTGGGCGGACCAATCGGCCGATTCGCACGCAACGTCGGTTGGTGGCTACCTGTTCGGGTTTTGATCGTCATCACCGCGATCACCTACGCACTCGGCTATCTGCTCGACTATTCGTGCCGGGCCACTGGCTGGGCAGCACCTGAGCGTTACGAGCACCTGTGCTACTCCGACATCCCGCCGCTCTACTCGCTGCGCGGCTTTGCCGACGGCTATCTGCCGTATCTGCAGACTCCACCGGGCGGTCAGCCGCTCGAGTATCCGGTACTCACCGGCATCTTCATGCAGATTTCTGCGGTGATTACCAACATCATCACCAATGTTGCGACATCTCTCGACACCGCTCGCACGTTCTTCGATGTCAACGTGTTGCTGCTTTTCATCCCGTTGGTGATCACCGTCATCGCAACATCGATGACGGTACGTCGGCGTCCGTGGGATGCACTCATGGTGGCTGCAGCACCGACCATGATCCTCGCCGCGACGATCAACTGGGATCTTCTTCCGCTTGCCTTCACCGGCGTTGCCTTCGTGCTCTGGTCGCGCAAGCATGAGTTTTCTGCTGGCCTACTGCTCGGCCTCGCGATCGCCGCGAAGTTCTATCCACTGATCTTCCTCGCGGGATTCCTGCTGCTGACGATTCGCACGGGCAAGTGGACAGCGTTCGGGAAGCTGCTGGTGGGCAGCGTCATCGCGTGGCTCGTGGTGAACGTTCCCTTCATCATCGGCAACTTCGACGGCTGGTCGTACTTCTATACCTTCAGCAAGACCCGAGGCGAGGACTTCGGCTCCCCGTGGTTCGCGATAACCCAATGGGGCATCCCAGGCATCCCGGCTGACTCGCTGAACAACGTTGCAACAGGTGCATTCGTTGTTCTTGCTGCGGCGGTGGCAGTTCTCGTGCTCGCGGCGAAGCGTCGTCCGCGCCTGCCTCAGGTGCTCTTCCTGCTCATTGCAGCGTTCGTGCTCACCAACAAGGTGTACTCGCCGCAGTACGTTCTCTGGCTGATTCCACTAGCGGTTCTCGCTCGGCCGAAGTGGCGGGACTTCTTGATCTGGCAGGTAGGCGAGCTCATCTACTTTGCCGCAATCTGGTGGTTCTTGGTTGGCTACGGAGTCGAGGACACCAAGGGCTTGACCCCTCAGCTTTACGCGACAGCGGTGTTCATTCACATCGCGGCCACGATCTACTTCGCGATCATGGTGATCCGCGACATCGTGAAACCCGAGCATGATCCGATCCGCACAGATGGATTCGCCGAGGATATGGATGATCCTGCGGGCGGCGTGTACGACAAAGCGCCCGATGCATTCGTGCTGCGCGGCTCTAGCTCAGGCCGATAATCGCATCGAAGTGCGAGGTCGTGAACCGCACATCAGCGGTGAGTTGATCACCGACGGTGGGAATCACCGCGCCGCGCGGCAGCCAGATCATCGAAACCTGAGCGTGCGGTGCCTCAGCAAACCAGCGCTGCTTACCGTCACACGTGAAGGGTGACATTGCACGGCCAGCGGCATCGAGTGCGCCGGTACCCGCCGTGACAACCCGCTGGCGCACTGACGAAGCCGGTGAGGGCGCACTGAGGCCGATGCCGTGCGAGGTGCCGCCGGAGACCACGACCAAGGTGCCATCACGTGGGCCGCTGCGCTGGCGATAGCCCACATGCGTTCCGTTGGGCAGTGGGTGCACCGCGAGTACCGTGCCGCGTGCCTTAAGAGAAGTGCGGTCGAGCCACAGTCGTGTGCCGATGCGAGGGCGAACGGTCAATGTGCTGCATGAGCGAACGACAGCACCGAGCTCTGAGTCATCGAGATGCGAGACCCACAGGCATGCAGCTTCGGAGCCGCCGATGTGCTCGAGCTCCGCGGCCCAGCTACCGGCCCAGCGCAGTACCTCGCGCACGCGAGCCGTGCCCGACTCGACGCCTCGCGGGCTGATCTCATCAGCGGGTTGCGCAATGGGAAGGTGCAAGGTAAGACCGCGAAGCAGGATGCGGCCTTCGACGAGTGCCGCGCGCACGCGCGAGTCAGCGAGTGCCGCGAGAAGCTCGTCGTGCGTAAAGCCGAAGCGCTGCATTGACGTGCGACCTTCGAGAATCACGCGAACAGGGCCCGGGCCATCGGCTAGGGCGAGCAATGCCTCGGTTGAGGAGATCGTGCGAATCACGCGATGGCCGCGATCAGCCAGGAAGTGCCAGGCATCTGC
>JBIJBU010000160.1:0-4116 GCA_044345075.1 Candidatus Nanopelagicales bacterium
ATGGACCTGCACAGACAGCGGACGAGCCGCCGCGAGCAGCTTCACGAGCAGGGGAATCTCTTCGACATCGAAGTGATGACCAAGGTGCTCGCCCGTGTCGTCGCCGACCGGATCAATCAGCGGTGAAGGTCCGCCGGGATGCACGCCGAACCAGAGCTCGGCCTGCGGTCCACCCGTGGCCTCATCGGACCATGCGGCCAGGCCATCGACGATGCCCCAGTCGTAGTCCTTGACCGCTCCGCGAACGACGAGAACCACTTTCTTAGGCCTCGCGCATGAGCATCACCGGGATGCCGTTCTCGATATCGAAGCGTGCCTTGCACACCGTGCACACGATCTGGTTCGCGGCCTCGTCGGCCACGAGTGCGCCGTGCGCCTCGCACGGACAGGCCAGGATCTCCCAGAGGCGCGGGTCAAGACCCAGGGCGCCACCCTTGCTCGAGCTCATGCCTCGCTCCTCATGATCGACAGGACTGCATCGCGCAGTTCAGCCATCTGCGCATCGTCACGCGCCTCGACGTTCAAACGAAGCAACGGCTCGGTGTTGCTCGGGCGCACGTTGAACCACCATTCCCCGCCATCAATAGTCAGGCCGTCCATCTCGTCGGTGGTGGTGCCTTCGGCGTAGGCGAGACGAATCTTCTCGGTCATGGCCTTTTGATCCTTCACCTCGGTGTTGATCTCACCGGAGTTGCTATAGCGATCGAACTCGCGCATCAAGCTCGAGATCGTCGTACCTGCAGGAGTCTCGCCGAGAGCGGCAAGTGCATGCAGCGCCGCGAGCATGCCGGAGTCAGCGCGCCAGAAATCACGGAAGTAGAAGTGACCGGAGTGCTCACCACCGAACACCGCGTTCGTCTCGGCCATGGTTGCCTTGATGAAGGAGTGGCCCACTCGCGTGCGAACCGGCGTGCCGCCGTTCTCGAGAATGACCTCGGGCACGGCCTTCGACGTGATCACGTTGTGGATGATGGTCGAGCCCGGCGCTTTCTTCAGTTCGCGAGACGCGATCAGGGCGGTCAAGGTCGACGGGCTGATGAGCTCGCCGCGCTCGTCGACCAGGAAACAACGATCGGCGTCGCCGTCAAAGGCCAGGCCGATGTCAGCGCCGACCTCGAGAACACGCTTCTGCAGGTCGACAAGGTTCGACGGCTCAATCGGATTCGCCTCGTGGTTCGGGAAGGTGCCATCGAGCTCGAAGTAGAGGGCATCGATGTCGAGGGGCAGCGCCGGCAGGCCGCAGCCAGTGCCCAGAACGGCGGGCACGGTAAAGCCACCCATTCCGTTGCCAGCGTCGACGACAACCTTCAGCGGGCGGATACCCGAGAGGTCGACCAGCTGGCGAAGGTACTTGGCGTATTCGGTGAGCATGTCGCGCTCGCTGATTTCGCCCATCGGGCCGTCATATGCGGGAATGGCGTCGTTCTCGATCATCTCGCGGATCTCGCGGAGTCCGGAGTCCTGACCAACAGGTGCAGCGCCTGCGCGACACAACTTGATGCCGTTGTACTGAGCCGGGTTGTGACTCGCGGTGAACATCGCACCGGGGATGTTCAAGTGACCGGAGGCGAAGTAGAGGCCGTCGGTCGAGGCCAAGCCGATGAGGATGACATCGCAGCCCTGCTCGCGAACACCGTCAGCGAACGCGGCGACGAGCTCGGGGCCGGACGGACGCATGTCGTGCCCGATCACCACCACACCTGGGCCACCATCGCGCGCTGCGATCTTCAGAACACGGACGAAGGCAGCGCCTACGGCGTGAGCGAGATCGGAATCCAGCTGATCGGGGTAGACGCCCCGGACGTCATAGGCCTTGATGATCTGATCGAGTGAGCGCACAGCCCAAGGCTATCGAGGATCGAAATCCTGGTCGTCGTCGAAGTCAATTCCGTCGAAATCCTCAAAGAACTCGCCCTGGCGGGAGGCAGGAGCGGCCTCGGCCGGCACTTCAGCGGGCAGGTCGTCAACGCTGGTGAGCATCCGGAGATGACCGCGGCGTGCCACCTCAACTGAGCCGTTCGGCACTGCCGGATGAGGGTCGGCGTCGGGTGTGTAACGCGGGCGAGCCGCCTCGCGCACTGCATTGGCCAGGGCCTCGAGGTCATCGCCGGTTGGCTTCAGCGCATCGGGATCAGGGGTGATGCGCACGATCTCCCAGCCACGCGGCGCAGTCAGGCGCTCGCTGTGCATCTGGCAGAGGTCGTAGCAGTGCGGCTCGGCGTAGGTGGCCAGCGGCCCGAGCACTGCGGTGGAGTCGGCGTAGACATAGGTCAGAGTCGACACTGCAGACCCGCTGCATGACGGCTTTGAACAACGGCGACGACTCACGACCTGAACGGTAGTGCGAACGAGCGTGAGCGCGTTTGCGGCGCGCCGAAGGGGTGACGGCATCGGGCTTGCGGCGCGCCGATGGGGGCGCGCTCGTCGGCGAAGCTACTGAACCGTCAGACCCGGGTCGACCTGTGCGGTCGGCACCCTCACCTGCGTGCGCAATGGTGACCACGGGTAACCCGTGACCAAGTCGCCGAACCTCGACTGCTCGCGCACACGATGCGAGGCCAGGTACGGGCCTGAGCCCTCGACCGGAGTGATCACGGCAGTGAACCACTCAGCTTGTGGTTCAGGCAGCAGCACGAAGCGCACCTGCCCGGCGCCCACGGTCACTCGGATCGGATCAGTGGGCTTCGCGGCTTCCTTGCCGCCCTTGAACGGCAACAGCACGATGTCGACCTTTACCTCAGGGCCAGGCGCAGTGATCGCCACACGAACATCGGTGCTCGCGCGGACCGGAAGTCCGCTGACTGCAGAACTGGTGGTCATCGGCTGCGCGCTCGAGCTGAAGGCCGTTTCGTCCTGCACGCCCTTGCCACCGAAGAATTGGCGCATGCCAGCAACCACGGGAACATCAGATGTCACTTCGATAGTCGCAGGATCTCGCCCGATGACGTCGGACATGTCGAAACTCACCACTGATTCAGCGGGCACATCGATCTGTTCCCGGTCGGCCGGTGCGAAGGTTCCGTTCGGCGAGATCACGCGAAGGCGCACAGTCGCGTCATCAATACCCGGCGTGACGATCGACAGCACTCGCGCACCCTTGCCCGGCATTACCCCGGGGACATAGAGCTTCGTTGACGGCGCTGTCGACTGCGGGATCCAGTCAGTTCCGACCGCATTAAGGCCTGACATCTGCTCATCGGCAACCGAGGCTCCCACGCGACCGGCGCGTGCGATCACGTGAACGGCCGTGGCCTTGATCCCCGGGGCCAGCACATCAAGTCGCACCACGGCACGATCAAGACCCTTGATAACGAGACCCTTGCCTGCAGGTGCATCGATCAGGCCGCTGGTGCCATGCACGATGACATCGACAACGGCCGGGGAGTCGTCAGGGTTGACGAGCACGACGCGGGTTTGACGGCCGGCGATAGCGCCGCCGCCGACGAACCAGAAATCGGAGCCGGCACTTGCGCAGGCCGTACTGGCCATTCCTCGACCCTTGCCGCGCGGATCGCGTCCCCACTGATTAGCGATGAGTCCGGGGGCTAGCGAGCCAACGCCGTACGCGCGAATCGCGGGCAGCCGCTCGCCGAATGCATTGATCTGCGCCTGGCCGCCAGGAGTCTCGATAGACGACTTCGCGGATTCCTTGCCGGGCAATGTCTCCAAGCCAGCCCTGCCGGGTCGATCGACCTGACCATCTTGGCCCGGAACCACAGCGGCAGTGATGCGCACGCCGAGATCAGATCCCGCACCGGGCTCGGGGCACAGCAGCACAGCCGAGCCGACTGGTTCGATTGCACTCGCATCCGGGATCGACTCGGAGCCGCGCTTGTCGAGCAGAGTGCCCACCAGAACGAGTATCGCCACGACAGCGATCGCGATCCACATCCAGCGCTGGGCGCGCAGCGCATTCATCACACGGTTCATGCGGCACCCCCTGGCTCATGCATTGGATCTGCGAGCGGGCTGTCGAGATCATCGGGGTCGGGATCGCTGACACGTCGGGAGGGCAGCGCGAGCACGAAGAAGACCAGGACGATGACCAGTTGCAGACTCATTGCCTGGGAACGCAGGCCGCCTTCGAACTCGACGGTGATGGTCGGGTTGCCCGGC
>JBIJBU010000161.1:0-4081 GCA_044345075.1 Candidatus Nanopelagicales bacterium
TGAATCTTTCGAAGGCCCAGCTTGAATCTGCAACTCCCTTCAACACCTACGTCGTCAAGGGACTTCCGCCGACGCCGATCAATTCCCCGGGTGATGCGGCCATCGAAGCAGCGCTGAATCCGGCAATGGGCAAGTGGCTGTATTTCGTGACGGTGAATCCGGATACCAAGGAGACCAAGTTCGCCAGGTCGTACGAGAAGTTCCTCGTCCTCAAGCGTGAGTATCTGGACTACCTCGAATCGAAGGGGAACTAGGAGTGCGACATCGCGCTGCCGTGCTCGGTTCGCCGATCGCGCATTCACTGTCGCCCGCCCTGCATCGCGCGGCCTATGGAGCGCTTGGTCTTGATTGCACGTACGACGCCATCGAGATGACGCCGGAGGGTATGCCCGCGTTCTTGGCTTCACTTGATGACACCTGGATCGGGCTCTCGCTCACCATGCCGCTCAAGGAATCAGTACAGCCTTTGCTCACCGAAATCGACGACGTGGCTCTGCAGACTTCTTCGGTCAACACCGTCTATCGACGTGACTCGGGCTGGGCAGGATCAAACACCGATGTCTTCGGTATCTCCACGTCGCTTCGTGAGGCATTGACAAACGAACCGCGCACAGCCCGACTCCTCGGTGCCGGCGCCACGGCGCGTAGTGCGGTTGTAGCGATGTGCGATCTCGGAGTCGGGTCTTTGGTCATTTGCGCGCGAAGAGCCACACAGGCGCAGGAGATCGCTGAGCTGGCGAAGTCCCTTGGAATTGAGGCGGACGTCTCTGACCTCGAGCCGGTGCCGGTCCGTGAGGATCTCCTGATCAGTGTGCTCCCCGGCGACGCAGCCACTCCGTGGGCCGCAAGTTCAATCTCGTCTGAGGCGACACTTCTGGATGCCAGCTATCACCCCTGGCCTTCAGCGCTCGCGGCTGCATGGCCCAACGGGCAGGTAGCGAGCGGTCGAGACATGCTGCTGTGGCAGGCGACCCGCCAAGTGACCTTAATGACCGGGCTCCCGGCGCCGGTGGACGCAATGCGGGCCGCAATCGCAGGTATCTGAGCCGACCAGGCGGGGGTGGCGCGCCTTTCCGCCGTGACCTGGAAGGATGGAGACATGGTGCGTTGGCTGACTGCAGGCGAGTCACATGGTCCTGCCCTGGTGACGATCGCCGAAGGGCTTCCTGCCGGCATCGAGATCACCACCTCGGAGATCGGGCTCGATCTGGTTCGACGTCGTCTCGGTGCAGGTCGAGGGGCACGCATGAAGTTCGAGCGCGACGAGGTTCGGATCCTCGGCGGCGTTCGCCACGGTCTCACCCTTGGTGGTCCGGTGGCGATCGAGGTCGGCAATAGCGAATGGCCCAAGTGGGAACAGGTCATGTCACCTGATCCGGTCGATCAGTCCGAGCTCGACGCCTTGGCGCGAAATGCTCCCCTCAGTCGTCCGCGTCCAGGTCATGCCGACCTCACGGGCATGCAAAAGTACGGATTCACTGATGCCCGACCGATCCTCGAGCGCGCGAGTGCTCGTGAGACCGCAGCTCGCGTTGCACTGGGTGCCGTCGCTCGAGCCTTTTGCCGACAGGTAGCCGGCATCGAGGTGCTCAGTCACGTGGTGCGTATTGGTGGGGCGGCCAGCGACAGCGAGATTCTGCCCTTGCCGTCCGACCTCGACATGATCGACGAGAGTCCTGTTCGGTGCATCGACGCTGCTGCTGCCGCTGCCATGGAAGAGGAGATCTCGGCCGCTCACCGCGATGGAGACACCCTTGGCGGCGTGGTCGAAGTCGTGGCTCACGGGCTACCTGCAGGACTCGGCTCCCACGTTCATTGGGATCGCCGACTTGATTCAAAGCTGGCTGCAGCCCTGATGGGCATTCAAGCCATTAAGGGTGTCGAATTCGGCGCTGGATTCAGGCTCGCCGAGATTCGAGGTTCCCTCGCGCAGGACGAGATCGTCCCCGGTGATACAGGCCTGGTGCGCACGTCCGGCAAGTCCGGTGGCACTGAAGGTGGCATGTCCACCGGTGAGACCCTGCGCGTGCGTGCTGCGATGAAGCCGATCTCGACGATTCCGCGTGCGCTTCGTACCGTGGACGTCGTCACCGGTGAGGTAGCTCCGGCCATCAATCAGCGTTCTGATGTGTGCGCTGTTCCTGCAGCCGGCGTTGTCGCGGAGGCGATGGTTCTGCTCGTGCTTGCCGATGCGTTGCTCGAGAAGTTCGGCGGCGACAGCGTGGCCGAGACCAAGCGAAATCTCGACTCGTATCTCCAGAACCTCTCGGTTCGATGAGCAAGCCGATTGCCGTGCTGATCGGGGCTCCCGGCGCCGGCAAGAGCACGATTGGCCGAAGGGTGGCCGAGCGGCTCAAGGTGCCATTCGTGGATACCGATGCACTCATCGAGGAAGAATCTGGGATGTCGGTGTCCGACATGTTCGTGGAACTCGGGGAGCCTGAGTTCAGGGTGCGAGAGGAAGAGGCGGTACGTCGCGCCTTGTCTGAGCAGACTGGGGTAGTGGCACTCGGAGGGGGCGCAATCCTGTCTGAATCAACTCGGCAGTTGCTCGCCGAACACACCGTCGTGTGGTTGCGTGTCAATGTGTCCGATGCGGCCAGTCGTGTGGGCATGAATCAAGCTCGCCCACTGCTGCTGGGCAATGTCCGCGGGCGATTGACCCAACTACTCAATGAGCGCACTCCGCTGTACGAAAGTGTTGCCAGCATCACCATCGAGACTGATGGGCGCGCAGTTCGTGAGGTAACTTCAAGCGTGCTCGCGGCGGTAGCAGCATGACGAATACGACTGTGCACGTCTTTGCCGAGGTCGATTACGACGTCGTTATCGGGCGCAATCTGCTCGGCAACCTGGGCGAGATACTGCCTGGTGCAGATCGAATCGCCGTGATCCACGCTCCGACGCAGCGCACGCTGTCCGGCAACATTGCTCAAGTTCAGCGAGACTTAGGTCGGCAAGTTCTCGAGATCGAGTTACCAGATGCCGAGGACGCCAAATCATCGAGCGTGGCGGAGATGTGCTGGGGCCTCCTCGGCGATGCGGGTTTCACGCGCAGCGACGCCATCATCAGTGTTGGCGGAGGTGCCACTACCGACCTTGCTGGTTTCGTCGCTGCCACCTGGTTGCGCGGCATCCGTGTCGTACATGTGCCGACAACCCTGCTCGGCATGGTCGATGCTGCAGTCGGAGGCAAAACGGGAATCAATACCAAGGCAGGCAAAAATCTCGTCGGCAGTTTTCACAGCCCAGTTGGTGTCCTGTGCGACATCGCAAGCCTTTCGAGCCTGCCTCACGTCGACCTCGTCGCCGGAATGGCCGAGGTAGTCAAGGTCGGGTTCGCGCGCGATGTCAGCATTCTCGAAGACGTCCGCAGTTCACCGGCTCTAGCGCTTGACCCCTCAGGTCAATTGCTGCCCGATCTCATTCGGCGAGCGGTCCAGGTCAAGGCTGATGTGGTGTCCGATGATTTTCGTGAGACCTCAGCGACGAGTGCTGACCGAAAGCTTGGTCGTGAGGTCCTGAACTACGGTCATACCTTCGGGCATGCAATCGAGCGCAATGAGGGTTACCGGTGGCGGCATGGTGACGCGGTCGCCGTGGGCATGGTCTACGTGGCGGAGCTTTCGCACCTCACAGGCCACTTGTCTGTCGCGGGTGTTGCGGAGCACCGTGAGATCCTCGAGCTCATCGGGCTTCCGACCACCTATGCCGCTGGTCATTGGGATTCACTCCTGTCGGCGATGTCAGTCGACAAGAAGGCCCGTGGATCCCTGCTTCGCTTCGTCATCCTGGACTCCATCGGCACCCCAAGTGCCCTTCAGGGCCCTCCTCTGGAGGCCTTGCGCGCCGCCTATGACCGGATTTCGGTCTCCTGACGCTAGCCTGGGGCGATGAACGCCGTCCTCGTCCTCAATGGGCCGAATCTCAACCGGCTCGGCACGCGTGAGCCTGAGATCTACGGCGCTTCCACATTTGCCGATCTGGTGACCCTGTGCGAGCGCACGGCTGCTGATCACGGCATGACAGCGGATGTGCGTCAGACCAATGATGAAGCTGAGCTCATCGGCTGGCTCCATGA
>JBIJBU010000037.1:0-14077 GCA_044345075.1 Candidatus Nanopelagicales bacterium
GCCGTCGGCGGGCGATACCGAGGCGTACAAGGCCATCGTCAACGAACTGGCCGCAGCACCTGGCGTGGCAGGCACGAACCCGAGCGTGGCGATGCTCCCGCTCGTTGACGTGTTCCCGCAGGAGTTCGGCCTGACAGGCGACGTCGCAGTTATCGGTGTTGTGCCGAACAGTGCTCCGCAGGATCAAGCGACCACAGATCTGCTGAACGAGCTTCGTGAAACGGTTGACCCGAAGATCGAGGCGGCGACCGGTGCCAAGCTCTACGTGGGCGGCACGCAGGCCATCACCAGCGACTTCACGACGGTGCTGAAGGACGCCCTGCCGATCTTCCTGCTCGTGGTGATCGGCCTTGGGTTCTTGGCACTGGTGTTGCTGTTCCGCAGCATCATTGTTCCTGCCACGGCTGCTATCACCAGTTTGCTGAGTTTCGCCGCATCAATGGGCATCACCGTTGCTGTATTCCAGTGGGGCTGGTTCAACAGCCTGCTCGGAATCAGCGGCACCGGACCGATCATGCCCTTCCTGCCGATCATGGTGTTTGCCATCTTGTTCGGTCTCTCGATGGATTACCAGGTATTCCTCGTCTCGCGCATGCGCGAGGAGTGGGAGCGGACCGATGACAACCGGGCAGCGATTCGTCGCGGTCTGGCCGGCTCCGGCCGCGTGGTCGTCATCGCCGCACTGATCATGGCCAGCGTGTTCATGGCGTTCATTCCGACGCCTGACAGCACCATCAAGCTGTTCGGCATCTCACTTGCCAGCGCAGTGCTCATCGACGCGTTCATCATCAGGCTGATCTTCGTGCCCTCGTTGATGACGATCATCGGTCGCCCGAACTGGTGGCTGCCGCGCTGGCTGGGCAAGATTCTGCCGGTGGTGCACGTGGAGTCAGAGTCCGAAGACGACGAGGTCGACGATGTGCTGCCGGTCAAGGCCGGTCAATAGTTATAGGTAGTACGCCTGAATGCCCCTTCTGCCTTGTGCAGAAGGGGTATTCATCTGTTGCAGCGCCGGCTGAGACTCCCGCGTCGCGCGCGAGTAGCCTGCGATGGTGAATGACACGCAGGTCGACATAGCGCGGATTCAACGGCGCAGTCTGCGCGTGCTGTCAGGTGCGTCGGCACTGAGCGGCGTAGCCGTGGCTGGATCTATTGCCGCCGGCGGGCTGCTGGCCGCTCGCCTGGCTGATTCTGAGGGCGCTGCCGGGCTCGCACAGACCGCAGGAGTGTTGGGCGCAGCGCTGCTGTCACTGCCGCTGGCGCGAGTGGCCATGAGCCGCGGACGCCGTGCTGCGTTGTCTATGGGCTTTGGCATCGGGGCCTTGGGCGGACTCGTCGTTATCGCTGCTTCGATTGCGCACTCGCTATGGCTGCTTCTCGCTGGTTGCCTCCTCGTAGGAGTGGCCTCGGCGGCCACCTTCCAATCGAGATACGCAGCGACAGATCTTGCCGAGGATGATCAGCGAGCACGTGCCCTGTCATGGGTGGTGTGGGCCGGAACCATCGGCGCGGTGCTCGGCCCGAATCTGCTCGATGTCTCGGGAGAACTGGGCTCATTCCTTGGCCTCGAACCACTAGCCGGCCCCTATGTGATCACCACAGTTACCTTGGCACTCGCTGTTGTGATCCTCATGGTGTTCTTGCGCCCGGATCCCTACCTCGTAGCGGTTCATCGCCGGGCTACAACCGGTATCGCCCGGGCTAGGCCGCGAGTGCGTGACGGCATTGCCCATCTGCGCGCGGCGCCACAGGCGGTGTTGGGAATTGTCGTGATTGCCATTGGCCATCTGGTGATGGTGATGGTGATGGTCATGACTCCGGTGCACATGGATGTAGGGCATGCAACATTGCAGATCATCGGCCTGGTGATCAGCATCCACATTCTTGGCATGTATGCCTTTGCGCCGGTGGTCGGAATTCTCGTCGATCGCTTCGGTCGACTTCCGATGGCACTGACAGGCACGGCCATTCTGATCGGCTCCTGTGTCATCGCCGGAACCGCCGGCCCGCACGGCACGATTCAGCTCGGACTTGGACTGTTCCTGCTCGGTCTGGGCTGGTCTTTCACGCTGATCTCGGGCTCGACCATGGTGACCGACGCGATCGCGGCGGAGAATCGACCCTCGGTGCAGGGGCTGTCGGATCTCGTGATGAACGTGGCGGGTGCCCTCGGCGGAATCCTGGCCGGCCTGATCGTGGTCGCGAGTTCCTATTCGGTGCTGTGCTTCGCGGCGATCATTCCGCTGCTTGCGCTTGTGGTTCTTCCTGGCGTTCCGTGGTTCAGGGGCACCACTCGCGCGATCGTAGACTGAGCCTGTGCCCTCCACCTCTGCCCTGAACAGCGCCGGGCGTACCTATCAGGTGCGCACCTATGGCTGTCAGATGAACGTGCACGACTCTGAGCGTCTGTCGGGGTTGCTCGAAGATGCTGGCTACGTGCCGGTGGCGGAGGGGGTCGTGGCCGACGTGGTCGTCTTCAATACCTGCGCGGTGCGCGAGAACGCCGACAACAAGCTCTATGGAAATCTCAGCCACCTAGTACCAGTGAAGGCTGAAAACCCGGGCATGCAGATCGCTGTTGGTGGCTGCCTGGCTCAGAAGGATCAAGGCACGATCCTGGCGAAGGCCCCGAATGTTGATGTCGTGTTCGGCACCCACAACATTGGCTCGCTGCCGATCCTGCTCGAGCGAGCTCGTGCTCTCGATGAAGCGCAGGTCGAGATCCTCGAATCACTCGAGACCTTTCCGTCGGCGCTGCCTTCCAAGCGCGACTCCGCCTTCTCGGCGTGGGTGTCGGTCAGTGTCGGCTGCAACAACACGTGCACGTTCTGCATCGTGCCTGCGCTGCGCGGCAAGGAGAAGGATCGTCGCCCCGGTGACATCCTGAACGAGATCCAGGTATTGGTTGATCAAGGAGTTCTCGAGGTCACCTTGCTCGGGCAGAACGTAAATGCCTATGGCTCTGAGTTCGGCGATCGCGAGGCCTTCAGCAAGCTGCTGCGCGCGTGCGGGGAGATCGACGGCCTTGAGCGCGTGCGCTTTACGAGCCCGCATCCGCGTGACTTCACCGACGACGTCATCGCCGCGATGGCTGAGACTGCCAACGTGATGCCCCAGTTGCACATGCCGTTGCAGTCAGGCTCCGATGAGGTGCTGCAGCGCATGCGCCGGTCATATCGGCAGGATCGCTACCTCGGAATCATCGAGAAGGTTCGGGCCGCGATGCCCGATGCAGCGATTACCACCGACATCATCGTGGGTTTCCCGGGCGAGACTGAGGCTGATTTCGAGCAGACCCTGCACGTGGTGCGTGAGGCGCGCTTCGCTGCGGCCTTCACGTTCCAGTACTCCAAGCGCCCGGGCACCCCGGCTGCCGATATGCCCGACCAGATTCCGCAGGCCGTGGTCACTGAGCGGTACAACCGTCTGCTCGACACAGTGAATGAGGTCACGCTGGCGGAGAATCAGGCACAGGTGGGCCGCGAGGTCGAAGTGCTGATCTCGGTGGGCGAGGGCAAGAAGGATGCCGCCACCGCGCGCATCTCCGGTCGCGCACCTGACAATCGACTCGTGCACGTGGCCCTCGATGCTGCTTTGCCTGCACCTCGTCCTGGTGACATGGTCACGGCCGAGATCACGCACGCTGCCCCGCATCACCTGAATGCCGATCGGATGGTCTCCGTGCGTCGCACGCGTGCCGGCGATCTTGCCGATCAGCCGATCGAGGTCATTACCCCCGGCGTGATGCTGGGCCTGCCCACCATTCGCGTCGGCGAATGAGTCGCGTCCTCGCGATCGTCGGGCCCACTGCCTCGGGCAAGTCGGCATTGGCTGTCGCTGTGGCGCAGTGCATCAGTGGTGAGATCATCAGCACCGACTCGATGCAGGTGTATCGCGGCATGGATATCGGCACTGCGACACCGACGATGGAGGAGCGCGGGGGAGTCCGGCATCATCTGATGGATGTCTGGCCGATGGAGCATCTGGTCACGGTTTCGGAATTCCAGGCCGATGCGCGCGCTGCTATCGATGACGTGTTCTCGCGCGATCGCGTACCCGTGGTCGTGGGCGGATCGGGGCTCTTCGTCTCGGCAGTGCTCGATGACCTGAATTTCCCTGGCACTGATGAGCAGGTGCGCTCGCGCTGGGAGGCAGAGCTCGAGGCTCTCGGTCCCGCTGCGCTGCATAAGCGCCTCGCAGAGGTTGATCCCGCTGCTGCTGCGGCGATCCTGCCCTCGAATGGCCGCCGCATCGTGCGAGCCCTCGAGGTCATTGAGCTGACCGGTGAGCCGTTTATCGCGGAGTTGCCCGATCCGGTGGGCGTGTATCCCACGGTCCGTGTTGGACTGGAGATTCCGCGTGACGTACTCGATGAGCGCATTGCTCAACGGGTCGATGCGATGTTCTCCGCAGGTTTCGTCGACGAGGTGCGCGCGCTTGATGTACTTGGCTTACGCGATGCCCGCACGGCATCACGGGCGCTGGGCTATTCGCAGGTGCTGGCGATGCTCGATGGCGAGGTCACCGAGGAGCAGGCCCGCGAAGAGATCATCTTCTCCACGCGCAGGTTCGCACGCCGCCAGCAGCGCTGGTTCCGTCGCGATACCCGAATTCGGTGGATTGACTATGACTCGGCGACAGCCGTCGACGAGGCTCTCTCGCTCTGGGAGACCTCGACGTAGTACTCGGTGCCCAGGATCGGATTTGCGATCGGGCCCGGTAGGCGGGTGAGCACGGCGAGGGTGCGAATAGTGCCGTCGGCGCTGGCCTGTGAGGCGTGGGCGCGAAGGGCGTCCTTCTTCTGTGACATGTATTCGCGTACGTTGACTCGGTGCGTGATGCGGTTCTTGGGGGTCCAGGCATTGTCGAATTCGCTCGCGTCGAAATCCGACGGTGTGAGGTGCAAGGTCGAGGCCATCCGTACGGCGCGGGCGATCGGTTCGCGCGGCAACGTCGCCTCATAAAGTCGCGGTGCCTTCTTCGCGAGCACGTAGGCCGCCCGCACCACGTTGTGCACCTGCACGTGGTCGGGGTGTCCGTAGCCGCCGGAAGGGTCGTACCCGATCAGGATGTCGCAGTCCTCGTCGTCGAGGATTGCGGCAATGAGCTTGGCAATGGCGAATTTGGGCTGATGTGCAAAACCGTCGGCGACCTCGCCATGCAGACCCGAGTCTGCGTAGCCGAGGTTGATCAGGCGATCAACGCCGAGGATGTGAGCCGACCGGCTGAGTTCCTCCTGGCGGTGGGCCGCGAGATCCTCGGCATGCTCGGCGTCAGTGAGGCCGGCAGCTCCGTCGGTGGCCACGATCAGCACGACTCGGTTGCCCTCGGCCACCGCGCGGGCCATGGTTCCCGCGGTCAGCAAAGCTTCATCGTCGGGATGAGCGTGGACAAAGACCAGGGTGCGCGAGCGGGCGCTGCCGAGGTCGTCTGAGGCGGGTCGAGATGTCATGGTGCACCCATTGTGGCGTACGGTCACCCGAGTGAGGATCGCCCACGTCAGTGACTGCTACCTGCCCCGTACGGGCGGCATCGAGACACAGGTGCGTGCCCTTGCCCTCCAGCAGGTGGCAGCGGGTCATGACGTGCGGATCATCACCGCCACCGGGGGTTCCGGTGATGTCTTTGCGGGAACCGAGATCATCGACGGGATCACCGTGCATCGGGTAGCCGCACACATCCCCGCGGGCCTGCCGATTCATCCTCGTACATACCGAGAGGTCAGCGGGGTTCTGGCCGCGGACCCGGTCGACGTCGTACACGTGCATGCCGGCGTCATCTCTCCCTTTGCCTGGGGCGCCATTCGCGCGGCACGCGATGCAGGGCTGCCGACTCTCGTCACGGTGCACTGCATCTGGGGGCCGGTGGCCGAGCGCGCCTTCGCACTGAGCGACAAGGCACTGGGCTGGAGTAAGTGGGGGATTCAACTTTCAGCGGTGAGCGGCATCGCGGCGGCGCACGTCGAGAATGCTGCGCCGGCGAGCGCGCCGGTGCTCGTCCTGCCGAATGGCATCAACCCGAGTGACTGGGCGATTAACCCGGAACCTCGAGTCGATGACGTCGTGCGTATTGCCAGTGTGATGCGAATAGCTCCGCGCAAGCGAGTGATTCCGTTGCTGAAGATGCTGCAGTCAGCGCAACGTATGGTTGGTGCGGCGGCTCGTCTCGAACTGACGATCATCGGCGATGGGCCCGAACGCGGTCGCGCAGAGAAGTTCGCGCGGCGTCATGGTCTCGCCGTCAAATTCGCCGGACGTCTCGATCGCGCTGGCATCCTCGATGTTTTCAGCCGCACCGACATCTATGTGCAACCCTCGATCAAGGAGTCGTTCGGCCTCGCGGCACTCGAAGCCAGGTGTGCAGGTCTTCCGCTGGTGATCCACGCTGATGCGGGCACGACTCAATTTGTCACCGACGGCATCGAGGGTCTCGTTGGCGCCGACGACTGGGCGATGGCGGGTGCGATTGCGCAGCTGGCCTATGACCCTGTTCTGCGCGAGCGGATCGCCGAGCACAACCGCACGCAGGAGCCCATGGGCTCGTGGCCGAATGTGCTGCGTGAGGTTATCCACGGGTACGAGGTCGCATCGACGATCAGGGGCTGAGCTGCGACTAGGCTCTAGGGCATGGCGAGGAATCCGGAATTGCGGTTCGTGAAGGGTCACGGAACCGGCAATGACTTCATCCTCATCCCCGACCTCGAGGGCGAGATCGAGATCACTCCTGAGCAGGTGCGCTATCTCTGCGATCGTCACTTCGGTCTCGGTGCTGATGGCGTGATTCGGGTGGTGCGCACGGCACGAGTCCCCGAGGTTGCCTCGATGGCCGACTCCGCTGAGTGGTTCATGGATTACCGCAATGCCGACGGCAGCCTCTCTGAGATGTGCGGTAACGGCTCACGGGTCTTCGCCCGTTATCTCGATGCCACCGGCCTGATCACCGATGCCGAGTTGCAGATCGCCACGCGTGGCGGCATACGCACGGTGAGCATGGAGTCCGACCTCACCATCACCGTCGACATGGGCATCCCTACCACGCCCCCCGGAACTGCCGTGGTCACTGTGGGAAGTCGGCAGCTGCCGGCGGTGGGCGTGATGATCCCGAACCCGCATGCGGTCTCGTTCGTTGAATCCCTCGATGACGCCGGTGACCTCCGGGTCTCGCCGGGTATCGCTCCGGCCTCCATCTTCAACGAGGGTGCAAACGTCGAGTTCGTGGTCGTGCGCGGCGAGAACCACATCGCGATGCGCGTCTTCGAACGCGGGGTCGGAGAGACTCTCAGCTGCGGCACTGGGGCTTGTGCTGCGGCCTTCGCCTACCTGCGTCGCATAGATGCTCCTGTCGGTAGCCAGGTTCGTGTCGATGTCACAGGTGGCACCTTGACAATCATCGAGACCGAGTCCGGCCAATTGCTCATGCGCGGGCCGGCTGATCTCGTAGCCCGCGGCACCGTGCTGCTGCCGTGAGCGCATGAACGTGACACATGAGTAGCGACGAGTTCGACGACGATCAGCAGAGCACGGGTGATTACGAGCTTGAAGCTCGCGCCGGCCTCCGCCGAGTCTCGGGCTTGTCGACTGAGCTTGAAGATGTCACCGAGGTTGAATACCGCCAGATTCGGCTCGAGCGGGTCGTGCTCGCGGGTGTCTGGACTTCCGGCACGGTTCTTGATGCTGAGCGCTCTTTGCGCGAGCTCGCGCTGCTAGCCGAGACCGCCGGCTCCGAGGTAGTCGACGGTGTGATCCAACGCCGTGACAATCCGGATCCCGCCACCTACCTCGGGTCGGGCAAGGTGCTTGAGCTGTACGAGATCGTCAAGGCCACCGGTGCTGACACCGTGATCTGCGATGGCGAGCTGACTCCGGGCCAACTGCGCCAGCTCGAATCCATCCTGAAGGTCAAGGTGGTCGACCGCACGTGGCTGATTCTCGACATCTTCGCTCAGCATGCTCGCAGCCGCGAAGGAAAGGCCCAAGTCAGCCTGGCCCAGATGCAGTACCTGTTGCCTCGACTACGCGGCTGGGGTGAGTCGCTCTCCCGGCAGGGTGGCGGCGCGGGTGGTAGTGCCAGTGGCGGCGTAGGTACCCGTGGCCCTGGTGAGACCAAGATCGAAACCGATCGTCGTCGCATTCGTGCCCAGATGACCAAGCTTCGGCGCGAGCTGAAGGAGATGGAGAAGTCACGTGTTACTCAGCGTGCTTCGCGACACCGTGCTGGTATTCCGTCCGTCGCGATCGCCGGTTACACCAATGCCGGAAAGTCGAGCCTGCTCAACCGGCTGACGGGCGCGGGCGTGCTGGTCGAAAACTCGCTGTTCGCCACCCTGGATCCCACAATCCGCAAGGCGAAGAGCCCAAGCGGACGAGACTTCACCCTCGCCGACACCGTTGGTTTCGTCCGCCACCTCCCGCATCAGCTGGTCGAGGCCTTCCGTTCGACCCTAGAAGAGGTCAAGGACGCCGACCTGATCGTGCACGTAGTCGATGCCTCGGACGAGGATCCCGAGGGTCAGATCAATGCGGTGCGTCTCGTGCTCAACGATGTCGATGCTGGCCATGTGCCCGAGCTCATCGTGCTGAACAAGGCGGATATCGCCGATCCCGAAGTCGTGACCAACCTCTTGCGCCGCGAGCCTCACTCCGTCGTGATCTCGGCGAAGACCGGTGAGGGCATCGACGAGCTTCTGCTTGCTATTGAGGCAGACCTGCCGAGCCTGATGCAGGAGATCGATCTAGTCGTGCCCTACGCACGAGGTGACCTGATCTCGCGTGCCCATGCGACAGGCGATGTCATCAGCGTCGAGCATGGCGAGACCGGTTCGCGACTCCATGCTCGCGTTCCCGAGATGCTGGCCAACGAATTGCGCACGGCCTGCGAATGAGCGATGTCGATAATGCCCTTGATGCCGTAGTCGAGGCCCTGGGCGGCCAGCGACGTGAGGGCCAGCATGAGATGGCCAATGCAGTTGCCACTGCCATCAGCGAGGGCTCGCACGTGATCGTGCAGGCAGGTACCGGTACTGGTAAGTCGTTCGGCTACCTGGTTCCGGCGGCCGTGCATGCGGCGACCACTAACAACACGGTCGTGGTGGCCACCGCAACCCTCGCGCTGCAACGGCAGCTGGTCGAACGCGATCTCCCACGTCTTGCCGAGGCTCTCGAACCCGTCATGTCGCGTCCGGTGACCTTTGCCGTGCTCAAGGGTCGTAACAACTACGTGTGCCTGGAGAAACTCAATGGCACAGTGCCGGACGACGAATCCGAGGCGCTCTTCAGCACCAAGCGCAGTGAACTGGGCGATCAAGTTGTTGCGGTGCGTGCGTGGGCCGAAAGTACCGAGACAGGGGATCGCGATGAATACCCCGACGAGATCGATCCGCGCGTGTGGCGAAGTCTGTCGGTCGGACGTCGCGAGTGCGTCGGCGAGAGCAAGTGCGCTTATGGCGAAGAGTGCTTTACCGTCAAGCGTCGCCTGCAAGCGCAAGAGGCCGACATCGTGATCACCAATCACGCGATGCTCGCCATTGATGCGATTGAGGGCATTCCCGTTCTCCCCGAACATGATGCGGTCATCATCGACGAGGGCCACGAGTTGGTGGATCGCGCGACCGCGGCCATCACATCGGAGCTCACCGTGTCGATGGTGGAGAAGGCAATCAGCCGAGTGCGCAAGCAGATTGATGCCGAGGCAGTTGAACGGCTCGAGGTGGCCTCCGAGACTCTCGATGACGCGATGCGCGAAGAGGCGCTCGCTCTCGGCGGCCCGACTCAGCTGACCTCATTGCCGAAGAACGTGCTGCTTGCTCTGACCATGGTGCGCGATGCGTGCAATAACGCGATGAGCGAGCTTTCCGCAGATCGCGACAAGGAGCCGTCGGCCATGGCTGCGCGTCAGCAGGCCCGTGGTGCCCTTGAGGATGTTCACGACGTCGCAGGGTCACTGCTCATCGCTGGCGAGCATGACGTCGTGTGGCTTGACCCGGGCGAGAACCGTGCGCCGACCTTGAAGCTGGCGCCCTTGTCTGTCTCTGGTCTGTTGCGTGAGGCCCTGTTCAACAAGACACCGGTTGTGCTGACGAGTGCGACGCTGACCGTTGGTGGGGGATTCGATTCACTCGTGGGCTCACTGGGCCTCACCGAGTCCACTGTCGTCACGATGGATGTCGGCTCGCCCTTCGATCATGCGAAGCAGGGAATTCTTTACGTCGCCAAGGATCTACCCGCCCCTGGTCGTGAGGGCATTGCGATGGAAGCACTGGATGAGCTAGCCGAGTTGATCGAAGCCGCAGGCGGTCGCACACTTGCGCTGTTCTCCAGCTGGCGCGGCGTCGAGCGCGCTGCCGAGTACTTGCGCGTCAGGCTTGATGCGAAGAAGTTCCCGGTACTCGTGCAGCGCAAGGGTGATTCTGTAGGCAATCTCGTCGACAAGTTTGCCGCTGATCAGGCCAGCACCCTGCTCGGCACTGTTTCGCTGTGGCAGGGCGTTGATGTGCCGGGTGAATCGTGTATCCAGGTCGTAATCGACCGGATTCCGTTCCCACGCCCCGATGACCCACTGCTGAGCGCTCGTCAGCGCGCGGTCGATGAAGCCGGTGGCTCCGGTTTTCGATCGATCGCAGTGCCCAAGGCCGGGCTGCTGCTCGCGCAGGGCGCAGGACGCCTTATTCGCGGGCCCGAGGACAGGGGAGTCGTGGCGATTCTCGACTCACGTCTGGCCACCGCCGCCTACGGTCGCGCATTGCGCGCGAGCCTGCCGCCGTTTTGGTACACGACTGATCGCCCGACGGTGGTCAGCGCTTTGACACGCCTTCGCGACGAACTGGATGCTGCGGATTAAAGCTTGCGCAGAACGGTGACGACCTTGCCCATGATGGTGGCGTCGTCGCCGAGGATCGGCGCGTAAGCCGGGTTGTGCGGCATAAGCCATACGTGCCCATCGCGCCGCTTGAAGGTCTTGACCGTCGCTTCGTTATCGAGCAGGGCGGCGACGATATCGCCGTTGTCGCAAGAATTCTGCTGACGCACGACCACCCAGTCGCCATCGCAGATTGCCGCATCGACCATGGAATCGCCGACGACCTTGAGCATGAAGAGCTCACCGGTGCCCACGAGATCACGCGGCAGGGCGAAGACGTCTTCGATCATTTCCTCGGCGAGGATCGGGCCACCGGCGGCGATGCGGCCGACCAACGGGACATTGACTGACGTGCCAGCCGTGTGGATCTCGCGAACCTCGCCGGGGGGCTTGACGACAGATGGGGTGATTTCGGGGCCATCGGCCACGACGAGCGCCCGAGGGCGGTTGGGGTCGCGGCGCAGGTAGCCCATGCGCTCGAGGGTCACCAGCTGGTGGGCAACGCTGCTGGAGGAGGTCAGACCCACGCCCTCGCCAATCTCGCGGACGCTCGGCGGATAGCCACGCTCGTCGACGGTGGCTCGGATCATCTCGAGGATGGCTCGCTGGCGGGTGGTCAGGCCGCTGGCATCAGCGGGGCCGTCGGGGAACTCGCTGACGCTGGCTAGGGGAGTGCCGTCGGCCTTCTTCTTCGGTGCCATGGGGCTGCCTTTCACTCGGTATTACGCCTGGCTGTCGGAGATCCACCTGGTTCGGAATGTGCCCCGAACCGATGTCAGACCCCGCTGGCAGCCTGCGGCCATGACCAGAACGTTAGTTGGCTCAATTCAAAAAATCAAACACATGTTCGAATGTCGGCTAGACGTGTCGCACAAACCGTGCTACAAATCGCACATGCGTTCGATCGAACACACGTTCGAAACTTCCCCGAAAGGAACTGAGATGGCCCTCGCAACCACCCTTCCCCGCACTGCTCGCCCGGTTCGTGCTGCTCAGTCAACGCGTTCGACCCGCTCGGCAGGTGCCCGCCAGCCCGTTCGCCTGACCGCTCGCGGCCGCGCCGCCGTGTTCTTCCTGTTGTCCGTGGTGACCTTGTTGCTCGTGATGATTGCCGTTGGAGGAACCTCGGCCGACGCCTCGGATTCTGCCGGTGGCCCGGCGACCGCGAGTGTTGTCGTCCAGGCAGGGGATTCCCTGTGGGCCATCGCAAAGTCGTTGCAGCCCAACGGTGATCCGCGATCGATGATGCAGACCCTGGTGGAACTGAACAGCCTCAACGGGGGCGAGCTCGTCGCCGGGCAGCAGCTGATCGTCCCGATCGGCGGCTAAGGAGCCGCGAATTCTGCGCGACTCGCCGAAAGATGGGTGTTGCGTTCCCCTGGTATTAGCAGTACGTTCCTACCCCTAGATGTAGTAGTTGCAGCCATGTGATTCGTCCACAGGTTGTGGTTATTGGGTCACAGGCTTTCCACAGGGAATCCCCAGATTCACCCACAGGAAGTCTGGAGTGGCCCCACAGATGTGACAGAAGTGAAGTTGAGGGAAGGGAGGTACACAAGATGCGATGCCCGTTCTGCCGCGAAGACGACTCACGAGTCGTGGATTCGCGCACGGTCGATGATGGCGCTGCCATTCGTCGTCGTCGTGAGTGTGCCGCCTGCGGCCGCCGCTTCACCACCGCCGAAACCGCCTCGATGCTGATTGCCAAGCGCTCGGGCGTTCTTGAGCCCTTCAGTCGCGCCAAGGTCGTCTCCGGTGTCCATAAGGCGTGCCAGGGTCGACCGGTCAGCGATGACGACCTCGCCCTGCTGGCCCAGAAGGTCGAAGACGCCCTTCGTGCCACAGGCACCGCCGAGATCCCGGCGATGGAGGTTGGCCTGGCCATCCTCGGCCCACTTCGCGAACTCGATGAAGTGGCCTACCTGCGCTTCGCCTCCGTCTATCGGTCATTCGACACCCTCGATGACTTCGAGGCCGAGATCGCCCTGCTGCGTGCAGAGGGCGAACCCACTGGGCAAGAGCCAACAAAGCTCGAGCCCTCCGCGACTTCCCATTCCAGTAACCGCTCCTGAGGAAGAAAGGCACCACCCATGTCAGTAACCACAAGTGCACCGGCTGCGTTCGTTCACAACACCCTTGGCAAGCCGGGGCTCACCATGGAGCGGCTCTACACGACTCCCGGACAGCATCCCTATGACGGCGTGAACTGGGAGCGTCGCGACGTCGTCCAGACCAACTGGAAGACCGGCGATGTCGTCTTCGAGCAGCGTGGTGTCGAGTTCCCCGACTTCTGGAGCGTTAACGCCTCGACTATCGTCACCACCAAGTACTTCCGCGGCGCCGTGGGCACTGAGGCACGCGAGTGGGGCCTCAAGCAGCTCATCGACCGCGTCGTGCTTACCTATACGAAGGCCGGCAAGGAGCACGGCTACTTCCGTACCGATGCTGACGCCGAGATCTTCGAGCACGAGCTCACCTACATGCTGCTGCACCAGGTGTTCAGCTTCAACTCACCGGTGTGGTTCAACGTCGGCACCACTGCCCCGCAGCAGGTCAGCGCCTGCTTCATCCTTTCGGTTGATGACACGATGGATTCCATCCTCAACTGGTACAAGGAAGAGGGCTTCATCTTCAAGGGTGGCTCGGGTGCAGGCCTGAACCTCTCGCGCATCCGCTCCAGCAAGGAGCTCCTGAAGTCCTCCGGTGGCACCGCCTCCGGCCCGGTGTCCTTCATGCGCGGTGCTGACGCATCAGCCGGCACCATCAAGAGCGGTGGCGCCACGCGTCGCGCGGCGAAGATGGTCGTGCTTGATGTCGATCACCCCGACATCGAGGAGTTCATCGAGACCAAGGTCCGCGAAGAAGAGAAGATTCGCGTCCTCAAGGATGCCGGCTTCGACATGGATCTCGGTGGCAAGGACATCACGTCCGTGCAGTACCAGAACGCCAACAACTCGGTGCGCGTCTCCGACCTGTTCATGCGTGCTGTGGAGAACGGCGATCCCTTCGGCCTGACCGCACGCACCGATGGTCGCGTGGTCGAGACCGTTGATGCCAAGGAGCTCTTCGCGAAGATGACCGAGGCAGCATGGGCATGCGCTGATCCGGGCATCCAGTACGACGACACCATCAACGACTGGCACACTAACCCCGAGACCGGTCGCATCAACGCGTCCAATCCCTGCTCGGAGTACATGAGCCTTGACAACTCCAGCTGCAACCT
>JBIJBU010000162.1:0-4049 GCA_044345075.1 Candidatus Nanopelagicales bacterium
ACAACGCTGTCACTCCACGTCCGCGAGCCCCACCAGGTCGCATACCCCATTCGTCAAGCACCGTTGATCGATGCCGCACGCGGTCGCGCAAGGCACGCATCTGGTTGCGGGGCCGCTCATCAAGAATGACGTCTGCGAGCGTGACGGCCGGCTTCACGGTCTGCACCCTTGATCGCCGTTGCTGGCCGGCGACGCGAAGGATGGCCGCGGATTCGTCACCGCCGGCAGTGAGTGCGATGTCTTCGGGATCAAGATGTGTCGCTGTCTCGGCAAGGAGATCGTCGGAGCCGGGAGCAAGGGTCTTCCACCATTCGCGGCGTTGTGCCACAGTCGGAATCGGCAGAGTGAGGGCGCGCTTCTCCCATGGCCCGAGCGATCGGCGACCGTCAACCAGCAAGATCGCGGGCACTCCGATTGCAGTCAGCTCGCCCAGCACTTCGTTGATGGGGGCATCGGCGTCGGCACCTCGAAAATCCAGAACCAGGAAGCAACCGTTGAGCGCAGCCTCTCGAATTGCGGCGCGCACGTGCGACAGGAGCTCGGCTGGTCCGCCCTCGAGAAGACGCATGTCGAGAATGATCGGCTGTCCGCCGGATTCGAGTTCGGCGATCTTGCGCGCCTGATCGCGCCCGGCAGTTCCGGCGCGTGCGCGAAGGATCACCGGAAGCGCTGGTAGTTCGGGAAGTTCGGGAAGCTGCTCAGCAGGCAGAAGTGATTCCTCGACGACTATCGCGCGAATGATGGAGGAATCTGGAATTGAATCACCGAGCAGATGGGCGATCACGCGCTCGGGAACGGTGATCACACGTGAGAGCAGCGGGCGAGTGCTCGGACCGACGTCGATCAGGCCCAAGGAAGCGAGGGGTGCATCGGCTCGCAGGCGATTGCGCGCATCAGCATCGAGAGGCGAGGCACCCGCGAGGCGCAGGGCCGTGCTCACCATGGGGCCGCGAGCATCAACGTCGTTATTGAGCACTATGAAGAAGTGCTCGAATCGAGGATCCATCGAGATTGCCGAGGCAATGAGCAGGAGTGCAAGGTCGACCTCTTCGAGGGGGAGTACCTCGGCCAGTTCGGTGAGTGACTGCGGAACGTACTCCCAGGGGATCATTCCAAGCGCAGGCTCCGGTGCTCCGCGTTGTGCATCACGCACCAGCAGCGCAGTCGGGAAGGTCTTTCCGCGACGGTGATCCGGAAGGTCACCCTCCGCACGCTCACCATCAATGAGCATGGCGATGCGATTCGCCAGCGCGCCGAGTGCGTACGACCATCTTTCGGCTTCAGTGACCTCGACTACGGGCGCGGGCGCCGCTGCTGACTTCTTCGCCGCAGCACGAGGGGTCGACTTCGATGGCGTGGTTGTCATCTGTGACTACTTCTTCTTTCGCGCGGGTGCTGCAGGCTTGCTTTCCTCAGCCAGCGACCCGCGTCGCCTCTCGCGTACGGGATTGCCGTCGGCATCCAGCGGAGCCGTGGGGCTTGGCCCTGCGAGTGTGCTCGACGAACCGCTGACAGTGTCGTTGAAGACGAAGCGCGGGGGCTCTGTTTGACGTGGGCCCGCGATGACGGCGAGGCCGGTGGGGATCTCGACCGACACGGTGACTGCGATGGTGGGTCGGTACTCGCCGCCGATGGCGGACCACAGTTCGGTCGACAGCCGCTCGGAGAACATGAGGCCACCGACGCGCAAGATCGCGGGGTGATGGCGACATGTGATTTCGTGCAGCATCCCGGAGGTGTATTCCTGCGGGATGTGCTCGTACTGGAGCAGGTTGATCAGCGCTGCTCCGAGGAGATCGTGATCGTCCTCGGGACGAGAGGTCCAGGCGGAGAGTGCGTAAGTAAACATGAAGGTTCGCTCAGAAGGCCGACGGGAGATGATGATGCCTTCGTCATTGCGAATGTCGAGATAGTTCGCCGTACGCCGACCGGTGTCCTCCCGAACGTCATTGAGGAAGAGATTCAGGACGGGGCCCGATCGCCGAGCCGCCCAGTCCTTGGTCGGCGGATCGAGATCGACCTGGATGCGTTCCCCCGGATAAGTCTGGGTTCCGATCAGGGCCCGCATGGCCGCATCTACGTCAGCGATCATCGGTGATGCGTCCTTTCTCAGCGGGTCTCGAGCGGCATCGAGAGTGGGGGAAGCCTAGAGGGGAGGGCAACCGACGGACAATGTCCGAAATATGGCTTTTATAGCGTAATTGAGCTGGCGGGGGTATTCACGACGGTGATGGAGCCATTCCACGTGCACCGGCACTTGGACTCATTCGTGACGGCCGGCTTGCCGCCGACAAGCACCTTTGAGTTTCCGCCCGACCAGGGGGCGACAATCGCCGGCACGCACGGGCCGGGCACGGTTGCCCCGAAGGCAGCGGCTCGGGCGGCGATCACGGCCGGATTCGTCGAGGAATTGCACAGGACGAACGGGAGGATATTCACGAACGGCTTGTTGTCCATGATGTTGGCCATCGGCATTGACTTGGCCAGGACCCTGCTGATCGGAAGAACCATCAACGGAGTCGGGGCAACCCCGTAACTGCACTTGAGCAGGGCTCCTGTGGTGACTGCCTTAGCCATGGGATTCTCCGTTCATCGTCGCGCTGGTGCAGGTTACGCGTGGATGACATTGTCACCAAAGCCAGGACATCGCGGGGAGGATTCCCTTACTTTGAGGCCTGAGAAGTTCGAGTTCTCAACCAAGGGGCCTTCCCGAGCGTAAACCTCGTTTACTAGGGTAAGGCCACTCATAATTCGTGAAGGGATCCTTATGCCTACGTACCTGTCTCCTGGCGTATATGTCGAGGAGGTCCCCGCGGCTACGCGGCCCATCGCCGGTGTCGGCACCGCGGTTGCGGGCTTCGTCGGTTTCGCTCCCCAGGGTCCCTTCAATCAGCCTGTGCTGGTGACCAACTGGCAGCAGTTCACCTCGACCTTCGGAGACATGGTCGAGGATTACGCACTCGCCAAGTCGATCTACGGCTTCTTCAACAACGGTGGCGGTCGCGCTTATGTCGTGCGCATTTCCACCGGCGCCGACGCCACTGAATCCCCGGTCGCCGAGCTCGGCACCAAGGCAGACAAGAAGATCCCCGCACTGCGTGTGAAGGCACTCGAGGCCGGCGGACCCAATGTCAGCGTCCAGGTCCAGGCCGCCCCTGGCGGCGAGGAGGGCGCAGAGCCCAACTACACCGTCACCATCAAGGCGGGCGATGAGACCGAGACCTTCACCGGCACTGTGGGCAAGGGCAAGAACAACCTCGCCACCCAGGTCAACACCAAGTCCAAGCTGGTCAAGATCGAGGCGATTGACGCCCCCGCCGAGCTGGTTGCATCCGGACTCAATGAGGGCACCGTCGTCCTTGCCACCCCGGCGAACCTGCCGGTCAACGTCGAGGCCGCCGCGCTCATCGGCGATTCCGCCAAGCGCACTGGCTTCTCGGGCTTCGAGACCCTCGAAGAGATCACGATGATCCTCGCCCCTGATGTCGTGGTTGCTCACGCCAAGGGCTTGATCTCCGCCGAAGACGTCAAGGCAATCCAGACCGGGATGATCACTCACTGTGAGCTCATGGGCAATCGCATGGCGATCCTCGATCTCCCCGCAGGCCTAAACGCCCAGGAGGCTTCCGACTGGCGCATGAACGTCACCAACTTCGACTCCAAGTTCGCCGTCGACTACTGGCCGTGGATCAATGTCTTCGACTCCACCGTTGGCAAGAACATCGCGTTCCCGCCGAGCGGCCACATGGCCGGCATCTGGAGCCGCAACGATGACACCCGCGGTGTGTTCAAGGCTCCGGCGAACGAGATCGTGCTCGGTGCGGTGGGCGTTGAATACGCGGTGACCCGTGGCGAGATGGACATGTTGAACCCGATGGGTGTCAACTCCATCAAGTCGTTCCCGGGCCGCGGTATTCGCGTATGGGGTGCCCGCACCCTGTCGAGTGATGCCGAGTGGCGCTACGTCAACGTTCGTCGCTACTTCAACTACCTCGAGGAGTCCATCCTCCAGGGCACCCAGTGGTGCGTGTTCGAGCCCAACGATGAGC
>JBIJBU010000038.1:0-13903 GCA_044345075.1 Candidatus Nanopelagicales bacterium
CTCTTGTCCCCAAGGTGATTACTCATCCACATCTGGACACGGCGGTCTTGAAACCGTAGTGTTTGCAAATGTAAACATCCCGGATGGAGAGTTCCGTTGATTGGTCTCACTGTGAGATGCACCTTTGGGTGCGACACCGCGTCCTCGTGGAGTGGGCGAAGGAAGCGGTCGCGGATACGGCCGCTTTGGTTGTTGATCCAGATCCCGCCAGCCGAAGCGGCCGAGGTATGCGAATCGTCGGTTACTCGCCAAAAGCAGGTGCGATCCTCGTGGTGATTGTGGTGCGCACGACTGATGCGTTGATTGCCGTCACAGCGTGGAAGGCCAATTCAACATTCGCGCGCAGATATCGGGAGGGAAAGCGATGAGCAAGCCGAAGAAGCTTTCGAAGGAGGTACTCGACGAAATCGAGTACTACCAAAAGAACTCCGAGACGCTGGCCGCTCAGCCCGCAGATGGCTTTCCAGAGATGAAGCCGTTCCATGAGACCACGACTTTGGCGGTGCGAATGGTGAAGAGCGAGGCAGACGCAATCACTCGGCTTGCACGGGAGCGCGCTGTTCCCGTGTCTTCGCTGCTACGCACCTGGATTGTTGACGGCTACATTCACGAAACCGGTGATTCAGTGTCGTCCACCATCGCCGACCTTGAGCAAGTCGTGCGTCGATTACGACGTGAACTCAAGCATGGGTGATCACGGAGTGAAGGTGCGCTCGACCATGCGGTGAATGAGCTTCAGCCATTCCTGCTCGTCGACGGGCTCCGCGGTGACCTCGTCGATGAGCTTGCCGATCGTGTAGGCCTGGATGAACACGGCCGTGGCCATTGGGTCAATGTCCGTGGTAACCCAGCCCTGGTTCTGGGCCTCGCGCACGAGATCGGCGAAGGCGAGGGTAAGTCGCTGCTGCTCTACGCCCAGTGCTTCCTTGAAGCGAGGGGAGGAGCCGGCATGGCCGAGGGCGCGAGCGCGCTCGAAACGAATCGCGGTCATCTCGCGTGAATGCGTGATCGCCGTGACCTTCTCCATGTCGGCGAAGAATTCCTCGCGGGTGGTCGCGGTGGCAACCGTGTTCGCGATGAGGGCGATCGAGTCGTCAACCACGCGATGGAAGCGGTAGACCAGCGCTGCCTCGAGGAGGGAAGGGAAATCCTCGAAGTGGTGGTAGAGCGAGCCCTTGGAGATGCCCGACTTCTCCAGCACCATCTCGACACCGACCTTCTCAGGATTCTCGGTATCCATGAGCTCGACGGTCGTCAGCAGGAGGCGCTCGCGCGTGGGATGCATGGGCTTCGGCACTCCCTCACTTTATGTGAGAGAAGCGGACACAGCCCGTTGGCGCGAGCGAATCAAGCGATAGCGTCGGAATGTGAAGTCCACGACTCCCGCTGACTACCCGGGTTGCCCGATCACCGTGGCGATCGCGGAGGAGTCCGGGGTTCAGCTTCGCTCGCCGCGCTGGAGCCTGTGGGACTCCTGGCTGATGCTCGCAGGGGCAGTGATTCTTGCGGCGATCGCCACGGTCACCTTGCACCTGACCAATGCCCCGATGGCCGTGACGATCATTCTCGGCATGCTCGCTCCGTGGGTGATGCTCGCCGGCTGGCCGGTATTCGCGACTCGCCTGAGGGGCAATGGCCCTGTCATCGATCTGGGTCTTCGAATCACCTGGCGCGATGTCGGCATCGGTGTGGTCGGTGGAGTCGTATCGCTGGCAGTGGCCACGGTGCTGGCCGGACTGTCGACACTGATCTTCGGCGACTTCACCTCATCAGCGGGAGATGTAGCAGCCGAGCTCACCGAAACTACGGGTCGCCCGGTTGTCGTCCTCTTCGCCTTCATGCTGGTGTTCGGGGCTCCTGTGGTGGAGGAGATTGCCTTTCGCGGGCTGGTCTTCGCCGGGCTGCGCAAGCACGGATTCAGGCCGGTCGTCACGATTGTGCTCTCGGCCCTGATCTTCGCCCTCTTTCATCTCGAGCCAAGTCGAATCCTGGTACTTGCAGGAGTCGGGCTGGTGCTGGGCTTCCTGCGCTGGCGAACCGGCTCCCTAGGGGCCGCCATCGTGGCTCACGGCGTCAATAACCTCCCTGCTGCGGTACTTGTCGCAGCGGGGCTCGCGGGATGACACCATAGGAGCATGAGCGGATCAGGTCGGGGGAGAGTTCTCGTCGTTGACGATGACGCAGCTCTGTCCGAGATGCTCGGCATCGTTCTGCGCGGCGAGGGCTTCGAGCCTGTCTTCTGCGCCGACGGTGCCCAGGCTGTTCAGGCCTTCCGAGACTCGCGCCCCGACATCGTCCTCCTGGATCTCATGCTCCCTGGCATGGACGGCATCGACATCTGCCGCGCTATTCGCCAAGACTCCGGCGTGCCCATTGTCATGCTCACGGCCCGCGGCGACACTGTTGATGTCGTGGTGGGTCTCGAGGCCGGGGCCGACGATTACATCGTCAAGCCGTTCAAGCCCAAGGAGCTCGTCGCTCGCATTCGGGCACGAGTGCGTCGCCACGAAGATTCCTCGACCGCGAATCTGGCTATTGGTGATCTGATCATCGACGTCAACGCGCACACCGTTACCCGCGCGGGGCTGCCTCTCGCGCTCACTCCGCTGGAGTTCGACCTACTCGTCTGTCTCGCCAAGAAGCCCGGTCAGGTGTTCACGCGCGAGGTATTACTCCAGGAGGTCTGGGGTTATCGGCATGCCGCCGATACGCGCCTGGTCAATGTTCACGTGCAGCGTCTTCGCGCCAAGATCGAGGATGACCCCGATCAGCCTGAGGTCGTGCTGACCGTACGAGGCGTCGGCTACAAGGCCGGCCCGGCGGTCTAGCCGGCCCATGCGTTTCTTCGACCTGCTCCTGGCGGGGCCCCGCTGGATTCACCGGGTCTGGACAGGCTCACTCCTCGTTCGCATCACGACCACCACCCTCGTGCTGTCGATGCTGGCGATGGGCGTGCTGGGCTTCTCCCTTCTCTCTCGCGTGACCACGGGCTTGCTCAATGCGAAGGAATCCGTGTCAGTCGCCGAGGCCAGCGCAGGTCTGGCCGATGCGCAGCGCTTACTCGATGCAGCTTCCACAGGTGCTGCGGCGCCTACTCCTGCACGGCTCGTCGACACGGTCGTGACGGCACTTGCCTCTCGAGCGGGAGCTCCGGGCAACTACGAAGTCCTGCTGCTGTCCTCTAGCCCCGGCGTCAGCGCACCGGAACGCGGCACGAATCTCGTCTCCGTCGCCTCGGTCCCGCTCGATCTCCGAGTGGCAGTGACCCAGACTCAGCGAGAGTCGTGGACATACACCTCGATCGACTATCTCGATGGGCGTGCTGAGCCAGGTCTCGTGGTGGGCGCACCGATCACGATCTCCGGGGTAGGACCCTACGAGCTGTACTACCTGTTTCCGCTCGACCAGGAGCAGCAGACCCTTGATCTCGTCAGGGGTGCGGTGCTCGGTACCGGCCTGCTGCTCGTTGGCCTACTGGCGTTCGTTGCCTGGCTGGTGACGCGACAGGTCGTGAACCCGGTGCGTGCGGCCGCGGCTACCGCCCGCCGATTCTCCGAGGGTGTTTTCAGTGAGCGTATGCAGGTCAAGGGCGCCGACGACCTCGCTCAGCTCGCCGCATCGTTTAACGAGATGGCCGCAAGCATCGGCGAGCAGATCAGCCAGCTCGAAAACCTTTCTCGCGTGCAGCAGCGCTTCGTCTCTGACGTCTCACATGAGTTGCGCACTCCGTTGACGACAATTCGCATGGCATCAGACCTCATGTTTGAGGAGCGCAGCGCATTTGATCCGCCGACCGCGCGTGCCGCTGAGCTCCTGCAGACCCAAATCGACCGCTTCGAACTGCTTCTCAGTGATCTGCTCGAGATCTCGCGATTCGATGCGGGTGCTGCGCAGCTTGAGCTGGACTCCGTCGACTTCCGCGGCGTCGTGCGCCGAGTCGTCGAAGCATCGATTCCGCTGGCCGACAAGCTCGGCACGTCAGTGCGAATGTTCGGCGGTACCCATGACTACCGCATCGAGGCCGACGCCCGTCGAATTGAGCGCATCCTTCGCAATCTCCTCGACAACGCGATTGAGCACAGTGATCGCAAGGGTGTCGACGTCGTCATCGACGTGAATGAGAATGCGGTCGCCGTGACAGTTCGTGATTACGGCGTCGGACTTCGTCCGGGCGAAGCCGCACTGGTCTTCAACCGTTTCTGGCGTGCCGATCCGGCACGTGCCCGCACCACGGGCGGCACAGGCCTTGGTCTGTCGATCGCCTTCGAGGACGCTCGTTTGCATCGTGGCTGGCTCGAAGCCTGGGGTGAGCCCGGCCAGGGTGCTTGTTTCCGTTTGACCTTGCCGCGCTCCGGACGCGTCTCAATCATCGAGTCACCGCTGCCACTCGATCCGGAGGAGACCGAGGTTCACGTGAGCGAGGATTCGAGCAAGACCCGTCTCGTGGGTCGAGACGTTGACCCGTCCGAACGTGGCTACATCATCAACAGTGCGAGGAAGTCATGAGACGGAGCCTGACCGTTGCGCTCGCGACCGGATGCGCCCTGCTGCTTGCCGGTTGCGGGAATCTTCCGACATCCCTCACCGCGCAGGTTCCGACCTCCGGCCCCATTCAGCAGGGTGAGAAAGTCTCAGGCGGAACCAATGACCAGTTCATTCGCGTGATCGCTCGTCCGCCTTCAGCGGGCATGACCCCGTCGCAGCTCATTCAGGGCTTTCTCGATGCATCTGCCTCGTTCGAGGGCGACCACTTTGTCGCGCGCCAGTACCTGACCAAGCAGGCCAGCGACACGTGGGATCCCTCCTCGATCGTGCGCGTGTTTGAGGGCAGCGGAACCCTGACCGAGACCGGACGCCTCGTGACCTTCTCGGCCTCGCAGGCCGCCACAGTCAGCGCAAACGGCACTTATCGGGTCGCTGAGGCAGGCGCGACCTTGCTCGCGGGCTACGACTTGCTCGAAGTTGATGGCGAGTGGCGCATCAGCGGACTGCCCTCTGGTCTGGTGCTGTCACAGCCCGATGCGGAGCGCACCTTCCGTTCGCTCTCGATCTACTTCTTCAATCCTTCCTTCACGCAGTTGGTGCCGGATCCTCGCTTGATACCGGTTTATGGTCCGGCGCAGGCCACGACCTTGACGCGGTACTTGCTCGCGGGTCCGAGCGAGTGGCTACAACCTGCAGTGCGCACCGGTTTTCCTGACGGGGTGAGGCTGAACATCGAGTCAGTGCCGGTGGTCAATGGCGTGGCCCAGGTTGATCTGGGTCGCAGTGCGCGGCTTGCTAGTGATGAAGCCCGCGTCTCACTCTCGGAGCAGTTGGTATGGACCTTGGCTCAGTTGTCCGATGTCGAGTCAGTGAATATCACCGCGGCGGGGGATCCGTTCCTCGTTCCCGGTGTCTCCTCGCCCCAGCCGCGTGATGCGTGGCCCGAGGTGAACCCTGATGCACTGCCGAGTGGTTCGACCGGTTTTGTTGCTCAAACAGGTGGCGTTGTGGCGTTGACGGATGAGGGCACCACGCCGGTAACCGGCCCCGCCGGCACGACCGACTTCCTGGATATCGCCGTATCGGGTGACAGCACGGCTTTGGCCGGAATCGACACGAGGGGGAACCTCATTCGCATGTCGATGACGTCGCGGGCCGCGAAGCAGCGCATCGATCTCGGCGGTGCAGCGAGTTCGCCGGCGTTTGGTCCAAGCGGTTCGCTCTGGGCTATCGCCGCCGGCAAGGGGCTGATGTCGGTGGACGAACGCGGCGTCGTCACGCCGATCACGGTGACCGGGCTTCCGAGGAAGTCATTCGTGTTGGCTGCCATTCCCTCGCGCGATGGCACCCGAGCCGCACTGATCGTGCGCACCGGCGCGCGCACGCGACTGTTGCTTGCTCGCATCACCAGCGGTGGGCCGACATCGGGCGCTGAACTGACTATCTCTGAGCCGATCCGCGTGGAGAACCAGCTCACTGAGGTCGTTGACGTCGCCTGGGCGGATTCAGATGAGTTGCTCGTGCTCGGAAACACGGGCGGCTCCGAGTTGTTGGCCTACAACGTCAGCCTGGCTGATGGCTCGATTGACAGTGAGGGCGGAGTGCTCGGTGCTGTCAGCGTTGCAGCGGCACCTGGCAAGCCCAACCTGGTGGGCAGTTCTGAGGGCAAGATCTACGACGTTCTCGGCGGCGCCTGGCTACCGCTTACCAGCGGAGTTTCGCCGACCTATCCTGGTTAGCGCTTCGCGATAAGCAGTGGGGTACTCGCCACCGCTGCCGCACCGAGAACGGCAAGGCCGCCTCTCTCGAGGGCGCGTCGAGCCTCGGTGATGGTGGTTCCTGTCGTGATGACGTCATCCACCACGATGAGATGTCCTCCGTGTTGCGGTCGTCGGCTTACGA
Source organism: Candidatus Nanopelagicales bacterium (assembly GCA_044345075.1). Classification (GTDB taxonomy): domain Bacteria; phylum Actinomycetota; class Actinomycetes; order S36-B12; family S36-B12; genus CAIKZY01. Next base: position 6,388 of record JBIJBU010000038.1, read on the forward strand.
CGGCGAAAGAGGATTCGATCGACTCTCGACGCGCTGCACGATCGAGTTTCTTCACCGAACCGCCCTCGCGGGCACGTGCCAGAAGTGATTCGCGTGCAGCCGCCTGCCCGATCGAGCGCAGGCAGCGCACCGTGGCGCCGACGATGTCGGCAAGTGGGTCTGTCCCGCGAACGGCGAGTGAATGCGCATGCGGGGGAATAGGCACGAGCGTCACGGGCTCAGCGGTCAAAGAGGTCACGGCACGTGCGAGCAAGATTCCGAGCATCGGTGTGAGCGCGTGACAGCCGTGCTCCTTGTGCGCGATGATCACGCCCCGGCCGACGCCGAGATAGGGCGTGCTCGCGAGTGCGGTTGCTCCGTCAGGCAGGTCATGCTCGATCACCCCGCGGGTGAGATGGGCCCAGCAGATCTCGCAGAGAAGCGTGCCGGGGCTCTCGCAGCCCGCGCAGGTGCGAGCGAGTACCAAGTCGGCGAGATCAGTGTGCAGTGAGCGCCAGTCGAGCATTGGTCGAGTCTGGAACGCGCAGAGTCAGGGCGGCCGAGCGTGCGTAGATCGGTGGATGAATGGGCGACCTGGGGATATCAGCCGGGAAGTCGGGTCAGGCCGAGACCGACCCCACGCACAACCGCATCGGTGCGCGAGCGCGCGTGCAGCTTCTCGAGAAGTGCGCGTACGTGGTTCTTCACCGTGTTCTCGCTGATGCCGAGTGCTTGGGCAATCGCTCGATTCGGTTCGCCGGCGGCTAGTAGGTCGAGAACTTGCTGCTCGCGTCGGGTGAGCGCGACCGCTGGTGCCTTCGCTCGAGCTGCCTTCGCCGAAGTCGGCCTCGTCATCGATTGTGAAGTCGACACGGAAGTCAGGTCGGAGAGAAGCAGCTCGCCTCGCCAGGCATCGACGCGCACTCCGCGTTGAGCCAGGCCCAGTCGGGCGGTGTCGGGGCTGACGCGAAAGCCCACTCGCTCGGCGAGCGATCTGGAGGTGGTGTTGCCCACGGCGGCCTTCCAGGTGATGACCTCCAGGCCCCACTGGTTCAGGGCCCAGGCGCAGACCAGCCGAATGGCTGCCGTTCCGACGCCACGGCCGCGCAGCCACGGGGCGATCAGGTAACCGATTTCCGCTGCCCCTTCGCCGTCGGGGCGCAGGTCAACGGTGCCTCCCCAGCGGTTATCGGCCTCGGTGATGGCCCAGGTCGGGTTTCGCCACCACTGGGCCGGAGTCAGCCGATCATTGAGGTAGGTGCGGGCGTCGGAGATCTCATAGGGGCTGGGCACGGCGGTCCAGCGGATGATCTCGGGATCCAGGCAGCCCAGGACGATGTCCGGGGCATCGGCGGAGGTTGGCGGCCGCAGGATCAGGCGGCCGTCGCTGAGGATGGGCGGGGTCTCAGGCGGCACGCGGGCAGTCTGGCATGACCAACTACGATGGGGCAGGGCCGAGTGGGGCCCGGCCCGCACGTGTCGTGAGTCACTTCGCCGGGTACGCCACCTGAAAGGGCTCAACACCGTGGGCATGTTCGACAAGATCCTCCGCGCGGGCGAGGGCAAGACCCTGCGCAAGCTCGAGGCCATCAAGAACGCCGTCAACTCCCTGGAGTCGGAGTACACGAGCCTGACTGACGAAGAGTTGCGTGCCCTGACCGACGAGTACAAGAAGCGCTACGAGGGTGGCGAGTCGCTCGACGACCTCATGCCCGAGGCATTCGCCACAGTGCGCGAGGCATCGCGTCGCACCCTGGGCCAGCGCCACTACGACGTCCAGATCATGGGCGGTGCCGCACTTCATCTCGGCAACATCGCCGAGATGCGCACCGGCGAGGGCAAGACCCTCGTCGCAACCCTGCCCTCCTACTTGAACGCAATCTCCGGCAAGGGCGTTCACGTCGTCACCGTCAACGACTACCTCGCCGAGCGCGACTCCGAGTGGATGGGCCGCGTTCACCGCTTCCTCGGCCTGTCGGTCGGCGTGATCCTCTCGAGCATGACCCCGGCCGAGCGCCGCGTCGCGTATGAGGCTGACATCACCTACGGCACGAACAATGAGTTCGGCTTCGACTACCTGCGCGACAACATGGCCTGGAGCCGCGAAGAACTCGTGCAGCGCGGTCACAATTTCGCCGTCGTCGATGAGGTCGACTCAATCCTGATCGACGAAGCACGTACCCCGCTCATCATCAGCGGCCCCGCCGACCAGGCCAATGACTGGTACGCCGAATTCGCCCGCATCGTGGCAACCCTGAAGCGCGATGAGGATTACGAGGTCGACGAGAAGAAGAAGACTGTCGGCGTTCTCGAGGCCGCCATCGACAAGGTCGAAGACCAACTCGGCATCGACAATCTGTACGACACCGTCAACACCCCGCTTGTCGGATTCCTGAATAGCGCGATTCGCGCGAAGGAGCTCTTCAAGAAGGATCGTGACTACGTCATCATCGACGGCGAGATCCTGATCGTCGACGAGCACACCGGTCGTATCCTCGCTGGCCGTCGGTACAACGAAGGCCTGCATCAGGCGATCGAAGCCAAGGAAGGCGTCGAGATCAAGGCCGAGAATCAGACTCTCGCTACCATTACCCTGCAGAACTTCTTCCGCCTCTACTCCAAGCTCTCGGGCATGACCGGTACGGCCATGACCGAGGCCGCGGAGTTCAACCAGATCTATGACCTCGGTGTCGTGCCCATCCCGACTAACCGACCGATGCAGCGCATCGACCAGTCCGATCTCATCTACCGAATCGAAGAGGCCAAGTACAAGGCCGTCATCGACGACATTGTCGAGCGTCATGCCAAGGGCCAGCCCGTCCTGGTCGGCACCACCAGCGTCGAGAAGTCCGAGCACCTATCGAAGCTGCTTCGTCAGAGCGGAGTTCCGCACGAGGTGCTGAACGCCAAGGCCAATGACCGCGAGGCCGCGATCGTCGCGCAAGCAGGTCGCAAGGCTGCCGTCACCGTGGCCACCAACATGGCCGGTCGTGGCACCGACATCATGCTCGGCGGCAATCCCGAAGCAATGGCAGCAGCAGCACTCGCGCAGCAGGGTCTCTCGCCTGTCGAGGATCCCGAGGGCTATGAGGCGGCCTGGCCCGCAGCACTGGAGAAGGCCAAGGCGGCAGTGGCGGCGGAGCACGAGGAGGTCGTCGGTCTCGGCGGGCTTTATGTTCTGGCAACCGAGCGTCACGAGTCACGTCGAATCGACAATCAGCTGCGCGGCCGATCCGGCCGACAGGGCGACCCGGGCGAGACCCAGTTCTACCTCTCACTCGAAGACGACCTTATGCGCCTGTTCAAGGCCGACATGGTCGATGCCTTCCTGCGTCGCTTCAACGTTCCCGACGATGTGCCGATCGAAGCGAAGATGGTGTCCAACGCCATCCGCTCCGCTCAGTCGCAGGTCGAATCCCAGAACTTCGAGATTCGCAAGGACGTCCTGAAGTACGACGACGTTCTCAATCGCCAGCGCTTGGTGATCTACGACGAGCGCCGCCGCGTGCTCCAGGGCGAAGACATCGAGGAGCAGGTACGCGAGTTCATCAACGACACGGTGATCAGCTACGTGCGTGCCGCCACGTCTGAGGGCTACCCCGAGGGCTGGGATCTCGATGGCCTGTGGGCTGCGCTCAAGCAGCTGTATCCCGTCACCGTCACGATCGCCGAGCTGGAAGAAGCCGCAGGCGGAAGTCGCGCCGGACTCAGTGCCGATTACCTCGTTGCCGAGCTTAAGGAAGACGCTCAGTACGCGTACGACATGCGCGAGGAGGCCCTCGGCGACGAAGTCACCCGCGAACTCGAGCGTCGCGTGATCCTCTCGGTGCTCGATCGCAAGTGGCGTGAGCACCTGTACGAGATGGATTACCTCCGCGATGGCATTGGCCTGCGTGCCATGGCCCAGCGCGATCCGCTCATCGAGTACCAGCGCGAGGGCTACGACCTCTTCACCGCGATGATGGATTCCATCAAGGAAGAAACTGTCGGCTACCTGTTCAACGTCGAGGTTCAGGTCAATCAGCCCGAGGCTGATGAGGTGCAGCTCGATGCAGCACCCCAGGCCGTGCCGGAGATTTCTGCGAAGGGCCTTGCTCCCTCTCGTCCGCAGCACATGGAGTACTCAGCTCCCAGCGAGGATGGCGGAGTCGAGCACGGTGAGATGGAGTCAGTCGACGGTGGTTTCATCGAGATTGATCCCAACGCCAGCCGCGCAGAGCGTCGTCGCCTTGAGCGCGAGAACCGCAAGCGCAGCTAGTCGATCTCGCCTCGCCGGACGACCCATTCCGTCGGCTGACCCGTGCACTCCGCGATAAAGTCGAAGTCACGGTCGTAGTGCAACACCGTGAGTCCTTGGCGCTGCGCAATTGCGGCGATAAGGAGATCAGGGATCTTTCGACCACGGTGCCCTCGATCGGCGAGTGAACGTTGAGTGAGCAGTGCGCTGTCGAAGTCACCAGGGGTGATCGTGGCTTGCTCGAATTCACGCAATTGTGCAATGAGCACATCGAACTCCTGAGCGTTGCGCGCACTGGACCCGATCTCGAGTGACGTGATGGCGCATACGTGAGCCTCTCGCGCCAAGGTGAGCGATTCAACCCGGGCGCGAACACGCGGTTCTCGAAGCCGCGTGAGAACGCTCGTGTCGAGCAGGACGCTCATCGCCATGCATCCGCGCGATCGAAGGCAGGCATTGACGCGAGGGTGTCGAGGCTCGAACGTATTCGGGTCTCTCGATCCGAATCCATGGCGGCTCGTCGCAATGCTTCATTGACGGTGGCCTTGATGGTCGAGGTTCCCAACGCCGCACGGGCGGCTGCGAGAGCCTGTTCGTCGAGGTCGATGAGGTGCTTCATCCCTGGAGTATATACAAATGACAACTAATATATACCTCTCGGTTTGTACGCGGCCCTGCCGACGGCTTCGGCCTAGACCAACGCGGCTGCGGTGACCAGCCAGCGGCCGGCAACTGCCTCGAATCGAATCGCGATCGCGCGGGATCTGCTCTCGCCGACGAGTACCGCTGAGGTCTCGACGATTCCATCGGCAACAGGGCACAGGCGTACCGAGCGCACGGTGCGCCACTGATGCTCGCTGCGTGAACTTGGATGCCGGCGCATTGCGGCACCTCGATCGGCCAGCCGCTCGAGCTGGTGCCTTTCGACCCAACGGCTCAGCTGAGTGGCCGGGCGAACGCCGGCGGCAACCTCGCCGATAGCGCGGGCCATTCGCGCAACCCAGGCCACTTCGAGTTTCTCGAGGCCGCCGGTGTCATAGGTGCCAGGGTCGCCGACTACGCGTAGGTGGCGGGGGATGCCGGGCACGGCAGGTACCCCCGGGCTGATATCCCAGGTCAGAGGAAGGGCCAGTTGCTCGCTTCGGACGACGGACAGGTGTCGGGTGCGGGCAGGAATGGGTGCTGCAGCGGTCATCGTGCTCACGGACGTTCTCCTTCGGAGGACGACCGCGTCGGGGGTCGCGGATCGAGTTAGTGGTGTTTACCTGTGTTTGCCTTGTTTAGTCGATGCTTGGTGCGCTTCGCAATCATGGGAAAGCGACCTGTGGACAACGACTTTGCTCCTGCAGATATCGGCTCAAGACTCTTCCTGCGTACTGATCACATCGATGAAATTCGTTGGTGTGCATGCGGATTCATGGGAAGGCGTGCGATGACAATCGACCCAGTCGAGGCGATGGGCAATGTCGTGGCGCTGGAGGCCAGCCGGCTCCAGTCCCTCCGGGATAGCGATGTGCTGCTCGAAGCGCTGGCAATCTCCGAGGCGGAGTTGCAGCGCTCGCGACTTCTCGATCGTCTCGAGGCTGCAGTTGGCCTGCCTGTGTGCGTTCATCTGCCCGGTGAGCGCCTGTCGGGCTCCGTGCAGGCCGTGGGTGCGGAGGTCGTGGTGATCGAGAGTCCCGGTGTGCTCACGGCTGTGGCAGTGGGATCCATTGTCAGCATCGAAGGGCTCCCGCGGGCCCTCAGGTTCGAGCAGGAGCAGGCGCCGCGGGTGCGATTCACTTGGTCATCGGTGTTTCGCGAGTGGGCTGAATCAGCGCTCATTCGACTTGAGCTCAGTGATGGACGCTGTGTGCGCGCCTGGGTCGACTCCGTCGGAGGCGATCATCTCGATCTTCGTGACAGCGAAGGCACGGTTCAGACGGTGATATTCAGCGCTATCCGCAAGGCCGCGATCAATCGATGAATACCTCATCGCGGCCAAAAGGGTGAGCGGAGACGAAGTCACGCGTCTGCGCGTACATCCGGGAGATGTAGCTCTCGAGTTCAGCGGCCTCGATGCGCCACTGCCCACGCCCGCCGACCTTGATGGCCGGTAGATCCCCGTTACGCACTAGTGCATAGGCCTGGGCTGCCGAGATATTCAAGGTTTCCGCCACGTCGGCGAGGGTCAAGAAGCGCACGCGCCATTGTCGGTATGACGGGCGTGCTCGCGACAGTGGTCAGTCGCATCTGTGGATAACCGTTTCGCGAATGTCGTGCGGTCACCGATGCTGACTCGACTCGACCTGTCTCGACTCGACGGAAGGAATACGCATGGAGCACCAGACCGCCCGCACACTGGTTCGAGTGCGCTGGCGTGATGGCCGGCTGTGGTTGGGGGTTGCACTGATCATCGTGTCGATGGTGGTGGGCTCTCGCCTGATCTCGCACTCTGATGATCGTGTCACCGTCTGGCGTGCGACTCATGACCTCTCGATCGGATCGACTCCCGTCGACCTCGAACCGGTAGCTGTGTCCCTGGGCGATTCGACTACGCAGTACGTGCGCACCACGGTGGATCCACGAGGAGTACTGGTGTATCCGGTTGCAGCGGGTGAGTTGCTGCCTGCAGCGGCCCTAGGCGTTGCCGGCAGTGAACCCATGCGAGTCATCACATTGCCGGTCGAGCCCCTGCATGCGCCCGTGGGTTTGATCGCTGGCGATCGAGTTGATGTTTGGTTCACCCCGGATCAATCCTCAATGCCTGGCCCATCGCGATTGGTCGAGTCCTCTGCCCTCGTATCAGCGATTGCGGCCGACTCCATCGGTGTCGGGGGTGAGATCGGCGTGGCTCTATCGATTCCACAGGCTCGTGCCGAGGCGATCATTGCTGCGGTGCGCGGTGGCGTGATCGATCTCGTCGCCGTGCCGATTGAGGCACAGACATGAGCGTTCAAATCGCGCTTGCTGCGCCCGGATTGCCTTTCGAACCTCAGCTTCTCGCGGGTGCCACATCTGCCGGAATCGATGTACGCCGTCGGTGTGTGGATGCAGCCGATCTCCTGGGTGCCTGTCTCGGCGCATCGGGCCTTGTTGCTGTGATCACCGTGGGGCTGCCGCGCCTGAGTGCGGAGGCGGTCAGTCGACTTCGTGCCTCTGGTTCACCGATCATCGGCATCGCGGTTCATTCCGGCGATCGGGCGGCACTCGACAGTCTCGGCGTGAGTGAGGTGCTCGACGTGACTCTCAGTGCTGAAGAACTGCTCGGGAGTCTTACAAGTCACCTTCACCTGACTGCAGGAATGCCCGGTGTCTGGA
>JBIJBU010000164.1:0-4004 GCA_044345075.1 Candidatus Nanopelagicales bacterium
GGTGTCGCAGCTGTATGTAGGGGCGCAGGCTGCAGGTCTCGCCGGTCTGGTTGCCGTTGTGCTCTTCGGAGTCGTACTGGGTGGCAGCGACCTCGCGACAATTGCTGTAGCGATCTTGTATGTCGAGGGAGTCATTCGCGGGCTGGAAGTACTGCCGCGCTGGATTCAGTCCCTTCAAATTGGCGTCGTGAGTCGCCGACGCATCAACCAGGTTCTCGACCCGCAGCCTTCGCTCTTGCTCGGAAGCGTTTCGGACTCGGGCATCCATGTATCCCTCGATCGTCTCGAAGGCGCCAGTGGCCAGCTCATTGGGCTCGTGACAAGCCCGTCGATGGATCCAGATTCGATTCTCGTCGCGCTCTCGGCCGATAGCGATGCAGATGCCTACCGAGTCACCCTCGAGGGCATGTCGATTCGTCGTCCGGGGGTTAATCGGCACATCGTGCATGTAGCCGCCGAGAACGTTGCCTTTAACGAGTCGATTTTCGCGCATCTCAACGCCATGGCACCGCTGCTCTCTCTGGACGATGTCTCAGCACTGATGGACGACGTGGGTCTTTCGCATTTGAAGGACTCACGCTTTGGGCTGGATAAGCCGCTTGGTCCGACTGGTGCAGTGCTCAATTCCAATGAGCGGCAGCGCTTGGCCATCGCCTGCGCCCTGGCGGCGGCCCCGGAGACCTTGCTGGTCGGCCCTTTGATCCCGTTGGCTGATGTCGATACGGCGATGCCGCTTCTCGCTACGTTGCGGCGACATCCGAAGACCACATCGATTGTCTCGGTGCGAAACCCAGAGCTCGCGGTCCAGATGGACTCCATTCTGTTCGTGACCGACACCGAACTCATCTACGGCAACCATGAAGAATTGCTCCTGGTGAACTCGGAATATTCAAGGCTCTGGGAGAAGCGTCTGAACGCTGGTGACGTCGATCTCAGCTTCCTTGAACTCGATGGAGTGAGTGAGTCAGCTCTTGCCGCACGCCTTGTCACCGAGAGGTTCGAGGCCGGTGACGCCATCTATCGCCAGGGGGAGCCTGCGGATCGCATCGTCTTCATCATGTCCGGGCGCGTGGAGATTATGACTGAGACCGACGGCGCTGATCGCCGCCGCGTCGCCGTCATCGGCCAAGGGAACCACTGCGGCGACCTGCGGCTTACGCCTGGTGAGCGGCGCGCCGAGAGCGCCTACGCCATGGACACCTGCATCATCCGATCACTGAGTCGCGAGGCTCTCTCCGCCGGCATGGCCGGCCTACTCGATCGGTCTCCGACACAGCGTCGCGTTGTCACCTGTCTGCTGCGAGATGGCTCGGCCACTGCACAGGAAGTTTGCGAGCGGTTGCCGGATCTCGGCGAAGCGGCGATCACTGCTGCACTCACCGAGCTGCACGATGAGGGTGCTCTGCGGCTGCGTGAGGGCATCTACAGCGTTGTCATGCGGAAGTCGGCCAAGAAGGGCTCAGCGGATCTCCTAGACCGTCTCTCGGGCCTCTAGCCGCTTGTGCTGGCTGTAATCGGCACGGTGATCACGATACGCAGGCCGCCGGTTGGGCTCTCGGCGAGTGTCATGACACCGTGATGGGTGTCGACAACTGCTGCAATGATGCTCATCCCGAGCCCGAAGCCACCAGTAGTCGATGAGCGAGACTCATCAAGTCTGGTGAAGCGCTCCGTCACGCTGCCGCGCTTGTCAGCCGGAATACCCGGGCCGGAGTCGTCAATGGTGAGTGTCAGTTGCGATGGCGTTGCGGTGAGGTCGACGTGCACGGTGGAGCCCTCGGGGGTGTAGCGCGTGATGTTCTGCACGATATTCGCCAGAACCTGGCGCCATTGATCAGCGGAACCGTCTAACTGAGCCGTTGCCAGGTTCATGGTGACGGGCCGTCCCTCGCCGAGATCGGTGAGATCCCCGAAGTACTCGCGGATGAGTGCGGAGAGATCGAATTCCTCCCGGGCAGCCTGAGAGCCCGAATCGATGCGCTCAAGAAGCAGGAGCTGAGTCACCAGGTTCTCCAGGCGCCGGCTCTCTGACTCGATGCGATCGAGGGCGCGGATCTCCAGTTCGGATGCCTGATCGCGCTGGGCCTGCAGCAGTTCGACATAGCCGCGAATCACCGTGAGCGGAGTACGAATCTCGTGCGAGGCATCAGAGACAAAACCCCGCAGGCGTAGTTCCGATGCCTCGACAGCCGTGAGGGACGCTGTCAGCGACTCGATCATGGTGTTGAGGGCATCGGAGAGCACGCCAAGCTCGGTGCCCTCGGGGGCTTCAGGAACGCGCAGATGCGTATTGCCCTGCGCGATCTCCTCGGCGGCGACGACCATCTCGTCAACAGGGCGGAAGAGACGCCGCACGAACAGCCAGGCAATCAGCGAGCCAAGTACGGTCACGATCAGCACCCCGATGCCGAGCAGGATCGTCAATCGCGTGAGCCCTTGCTTGAGCTCGTCGATGGGAGTGCCGGCGACCACAAGTGCTCGATTGGGCCCTGAGACCACGGTGACGAGTCGATACTCGGGCGTGAACGCAACACTGGTGGGAGTGTCCAGCAAAGAAAGCGCTTGCTCGCGCGTGAGCACCGGGAAGGGGAGCGGGTCACTTCCGTAGCCGGCCGGCCTGAGCAGTTCGGTCTCCGTGTATCCCGGCCTGATCAGACTGATCGCATACGGCAGGTAGACATCAGTGGGCAGCGGCCGTGGGTTGACCTGCAATGACTTCGTCCGCGCATCGCGTGCCGCAGCGATGAGTCCGCGATCAAGGGAGTCGTACTGAATTGTTCGAGTCGTCCAGAACGCGATCACGCCGAGCAGGGCAGTCGCGATGAAGATCAGGAGCGCCGTTAACGCCGTGATCTTGGTGCGCAGAGTCATGACTTAGGGTCCTGGAGTTGGTATCCCACGCCACGAACCGTGCGAATGCTGACGGCGTCGCCGAGCTTCTTGCGCAGGTAAGAGATGTAGGTCTCGACCACGCTGCTCTCCACGCCCGGGCCTAGGCCCCAGACCCTGCTGAGCAGCTGATCCTTGCTGAGCACTCGCCCGGCGTTCTCCATCAAGATCTCGAGCAGGCGGAATTCAGTTCCCGAGAGCGCGACTTCTTCCTCGCTGACTGTCACGAGATGTCGATCAGGGTCGAGTCGGATCTCGCCGAGGGTGAGCACCGAATCGGGAGAGTCTGCCGCACTGCGACGGAGGACGGCTTTCACGCGCCAGATGAGTTCCTCGATGCTGAAGGGCTTATGGACGAAATCATCAGCGCCTCGTTCGAAGCCGGCGCGCGTGTCATCGCGTTCCTGACGGGCGGTCAGCACGATGACGGGAGTGGTGTCACCCGCATCGCGCATGCGTGTGAGGGTTTCGAAACCGTCGACCTTGGGCATGTTGATGTCGAGCACGACTAGGTCTACCGAGGTCGTGCGCAGAAACTGAAGAGCAGCGAGACCGTCGGGCGCGCTGTGCGTGCTAAAGCCCGAGAGTCGGAGGGCATCGCAAATGAGGTCATTGACGGCAGGTTCGTCATCGACGACGAGTACGACTGCGCTCACTGTGCCTCCTCTAGGCGTGAGAGAACTGTAGGGCGGTTGACCTGACTGATCAGGCCAACCGCCCTACGCGGGGAACTACGCGGCGGGAGTGGTGCTGGGTGCTGCCGGGCTGCGTGAGCCCTTCATGCCCTGGCCCGACTTCTTCTCGCCGTCCTCGTGCTTGGGCTTGCTGCCCGGTGCCGGGAGAGCCGCGGCGATGGCCTCGGACTGCGACGCCGTGATGGTGCCATTGCTGACGAGCTTGGCGAGCGAGGCACTGCGGCCGTCGGTCTTGCTCGGGGCGTACTCCTCGAACTCGGCCTTGATCGCCTCGGCCTGCGCCTTGGTGATGGTGCCTGCCTGGACAAGGGCACGCATGCCTCCGCGCTCAGTTGCGGCGACGGCGTCTGCCTGAGCCTGGGTGATCTCACCCTCGGAGACCAGGGTGCGAAGTGCTGTGCTGCGGGAGGCGGACTTCGC
>JBIJBU010000165.1:0-3959 GCA_044345075.1 Candidatus Nanopelagicales bacterium
GATGCGCTGATGGCAGCGGGCATCAATGACGTGCCGGTGATCGGCCTCGCCAAGCGGCTGGAAGAGGTTTGGTTACCGGGGGAGTCTGACCCGGTCATCTTGCCCCGAACAAGCGAGGGTCTATATCTGCTGCAGCGGGTTCGTGACGAGGCACACCGAGTGGCTATCGGCTTCCACCGCAAGAGACGCGGCAAGCGATCGACCGCGAGTGCCCTTGATGGCATCCCTGGCCTTGGAGATTCGAAGCGTAAGGCACTTCTGGCTCATTTCGGCACGGTACGCGCAATCAGGGCCTCTTCAGCGGCACAATTGCAGGAGGTGAACGGCATCGGTTCAACTTTGGCGGGTGCCATCTACGACCATCTACATGTGAGCGACGAGGGGCCAGGCGATGACGCATCAGGAGGGCACTGACTTCCAGGTCGCTCTGGTGACCGGCATGTCGGGTGCTGGCCGATCCACGGCAGCTCGAGCGATGGAAGACCTCGGCTGGTTCGTGATCGATAACCTGCCGCCAACTCTGCTGCCGCAGGCTATTGAATTGGCGCGCAAGAGCCCGGATATCGCCAAGGTCGCCGTCGTGGTCGACGTTCGGGGTGGCTCGTTCTTCCGTCAGCTCAGCGAAGCACTCGACGCTCTTCCGCGAGATCGTGTCTACATGCGCACGCTTTTCCTGGAAGCTTCAGATGAATCACTTGTACGTCGTTTCGAGTCCTCTCGCAGACCCCATCCCCTTCAAGGTGAGCAGCGCATCATGGACGGGCTCCAGCGTGAGCGTGAGCTGTTGGGTGACATCCGAGCCAATGCTGACGTCGTCATCGACACCACGAGCATCAATGTGCATGGTCTAAGGCGCAAGGTTGAGGCCGCCTTCGCGGATCAAGAGCCGCTAGAGCTTCATGCGACAGTGCTGTCTTTTGGGTTTAAGTACGGAATTCCCGTCGATGCTGACTTGATCGCCGATGTGCGCTTTCTGCCCAATCCCTTCTGGGATCCCGTCTTGCGCGAGTTGACCGGCCTTGATTCAGCAGTGTCGTCGGCCGTGCTGTCGCAGGCGGCGGCGAGTGAATTCCTGGATGCCTACACGAGGGTGATCAACGTGGTCAGCGAAGGCTACGTAATCGAGGGTAAGCGCTACGTCACTATCGGTATCGGCTGCACGGGCGGCAAGCATCGTTCGGTAGCCATGTCGGAGGCACTTGCGATTCGCCTTCGCGACGCTGGCATCCAGACTCTGGTGATGCATCGAGACCTAGGACGCGAATGAGCCGTCGCACCACAATCACACGACGTGCGGCCGGACCGAATGTCGTAGCTCTAGGCGGCGGGCATGGGCTCGCGGCAACTCTTCGAGCGCTTCGGCGCGTCACCGACCAGATCACTGCTGTCGTAGGCGTGGCCGATGACGGCGGTTCAAGCGGTCGTTTGCGCGCAGAGTTCGGCGTTCTTCCCCCTGGTGATCTCCGCATGGCGCTTGCTGCCTTGTGCGGAGACGACACCTGGGGCCGCACCTGGAGCGACGTCATTCAGCACCGGTTCAACGGCGATGGTGATCTCGGCGGTCATTCGGTCGGAAACATGCTCATCACGGCCTTGTGGGAAGAGACCCATGACATCGTGATCGGGCTCGACTGGCTAGGAGCGCTTCTTGAAGCCCAGGGTCGGGTGCTGCCGTGCAGCACGGTTCCGCTGGAGATCGTCGCTGATGTCAGTGGCCTCGATGTACAGGCACCCGAACACATTGCCGTAGTACGCGGCCAGGTTGCCGTGGCCACCACGGAGGGCACCGTCGAGCGCATCAGCCTTGAGCCCGGGAACCCGCCGGCATGCCCGGAAGCGGTCGCTGCGGTGCTGGCGGCCGATGTCGTGATTCTTGGCCCGGGCTCTTGGTTCACGTCGGTGCTTCCGCACTTGTTAATCCCCGAACTGGCTGATGCGATCGTGTCGAGCCCGGCGCAGAAGATCCTGGTAATGAACCTTGACCCTCATCGCGATCAGGAGACCGCCGGAGTGCCGGCCAGAGCTCAGTTGGACATGCTTCGTGACCTTGAACCGCGTCTCGTGCTCGATGCCGTGATCGCCGATCCGCGCCATATCGGCGATACCGATGAGCTCCGCGAAGGCTGCTTGACCGCCTCGTTGATCCTGGCTGGAGTCGGCCACACCCATCCCAGCCGAGCCGGAACTCACGATCCCGATCGCCTGGCCGTTGCTTTTGGCACGGTTTTCGAATCAATCGGCTAAATGGGCTTGTGCGCGACACGCCCGACCGCGTGTCATGGCAGGATGCGCCTATGGCCATGACCTCAGCAGTGAAGGACGAACTCAGTCGCGTCGAGATCACCAAGGTCTGCTGCCGCAAGGCAGAGGTGTCTACGATCCTGCGGTTCGCCAGCGGACTCCACATCATCTCGGGCCACATCGTTATCGAGGCTGATCTGGATGCGGGTGCGACTGCCCGTCGCCTCCGCAGGGACCTCTTCGATATCTACGGGCACGACAGCGACGTCACGATGGTCCAGCCAAGCGGTATCCGCAAGGGAACCAGGTACTTGGTGCGCGTGGTCGACGGCGGTGAGGCCTTGGCTCGCCAGACCGGCATAGTTGACGCCAGCGGACGTCCCGTGCGTGGGTTGCCCCCGGCGATCGTGGCCGGCGGCCTGTGCGACTGCGAGGCCGCCTGGCGTGGCGCGTTCTTGGCCCACGGTTCCCTCACCGAGCCTGGCCGCTCCTCATCCCTCGAAGTCACCTGCCCCGGTCCCGAGGCGGCCCTTGCTCTTGTGGGGGCCGCTCGGCGCATGGGGATCGCCGCCAAGTCCCGTGAGGTTCGGGGCGTGGATCGCGTGGTGATTCGCGACGGAGATGCCATCAGCGCCATGCTCACTCGACTCGGAGCTCACGAGTCAGTCATGGCCTGGGAGGAGCGCCGGATGCGCCGCGAGGTGCGGGCAACCGCGAATCGCCTCGCCAACTTCGACGATGCCAATTTGCGACGTTCGGCCCGAGCAGCGGTAGCGGCGGGGGCACGGGTACAGCGAGCCCTCGAGATCCTCGCTGACGAGGTTCCCGATCACCTGGTTGTGGCCGGGCGATTGCGCCTGGAGCATCAGCAAGCCAGTCTGGAGGAGTTGGGTGCCCTCGCCGACCCGCCGATGACCAAGGACGCCATCGCCGGTCGTATCCGCCGCTTGCTGGCCCTGGCCGATAAGCGGGCACAGGATCTCGGGATTCCGGACACCGAATCCGTTCTCGGCCTCGACATGCTCGAGGGCGATGACGCCTGAGCGTCCGCTCACAAGGTGATCAGCCGAACGCGCTGCCCGTCCCGCTGGGTGATGGGTGACACACGTTCGCTACGATTGGCAGGATCCTGCCGGGCCCATTCGCTCACGCGGTGGTGGCCAATGCAAACGTTTGCTTGCCTGGTAAAGACTGGATCCCGGGAGCCGATCAACGTCGGCGATGTAAGAGGAGTCATAGGTGACTATCAAGGTCGGCATTAACGGTTTTGGACGAATCGGTCGTAATTTCTTCCGCGCCTTGCTGGCAAGCGGCGCGAATGTCGAGATCGTGGGAATCAACGATCTCACTGACACCAAGACCCTTGCGCATCTGCTCAAGTACGACAGCATTCTCGGCCGCCTCGACCGCGAGGTCATTGCGGGTGACGGCCAGATCACCGTGGGCGGAAAGGTCATCCCGATCTTCGCCGAGCGCGATCCCGGCGCCCTGCCCTGGGGCAAGGTTGGCGCGGACATCGTCATCGAGTCCACGGGCTTCTTCACCGATGCCGAGTCGGCCGGCAAGCACCTGACCGCGGGCGCCAAGAAGGTCATCATCTCCGCACCCGCAAAGGGCGAGGACATCACGATCGTCATGGGCGTCAACGACGACAAGTACAACCCCGCGACTGACAACATCATCTCGAATGCCTCGTGCACCACTAACTGCCTCGCACC
>JBIJBU010000039.1:0-13667 GCA_044345075.1 Candidatus Nanopelagicales bacterium
GTTGATGGGCCTGCATCGCGTGTGCCTCGATGTTCGCTTCATGGGCTCGTATCCGCGGCACGACGGCCGTACACCGGTGCTGCGCGAGGGTGTAACCGACGGCGATTTCTCGGAAGCCCATCAGTGGCTTCGACAGTTGAAGGGTGAGATCTGATGCGTTACTTCGTGACCGGCGCGGCCGGCTTCATCGGCTCGCACTTCGTGCGCACCCTGCTCGCCGGCGGCTACAGCGAGATCCTGCCTGGTGAGGTCACCGGCGTCACGGTGTACGACAAGCTCACCTACGCGGGCAACCTCGCGAACCTGGAGTCAGTTTCCGATGATCCGCGCTACACCTTCGTGCAGGGCGATATCTGCGACGGCGCACTGCTCGATCAGGTGCTTCCGGGCCACGACGTCGTGGTGAACTTCGCGGCCGAAACCCACGTCGACCGCTCGATCTCCGGTCCGCAGGCCTTCTTGATCACCAATGTCGTTGGTGCGCAGACACTTTTCGATGCATGCCTGAAGCACGGAATCCCGCGTACCGTGCACATCGGCACCGATGAGGTCTACGGCTCGATCGATGAAGGTTCGTGGACAGAAGCAGAGCCGCTGATCCCGAACTCGCCGTACTCGGCAGCGAAGGCAGCAGCCGAGATGCTCGTGCGTGCCTACAACGTCACCTATGGCCTGAACATCAGCTCGACTCGCTGCTCGAACAACTACGGGCCGTACCAATTCCCGGAGAAGGTCATCCCCCTCTTCGTGACCAACTTGATCGATGGCCTTCAGGTGCCGCTTTACGGCGATGGCCTGAACGTGCGCGACTGGCTGCATGTCGATGACCACTGCCGCGGTATCGCGATCGTATGCGCGAAGGGCGAACCCGGTCAGTCGTACAACATCGGCGGCGGTCTCGAGCTGAACAACCGTGAGATCACCGAGCGAGTTCTCGACGCGATGGGCGCTGACTGGTCATCGGTGAAGCAGGTCGAGGATCGCAAGGGTCACGATCGCCGCTACTCGGTTGATGATTCGCGTCTGCGCGCCATGGGCTACGCACCGCAGCACACCTTCGACGACGGTCTCGCCGAGACAGTCGCTTGGTACAAGAACAACGAAGCCTGGTGGCGCCCGCTCAAGGCGAAGGCTGCTCTCTAGCAATGCGCGTCATCGTCACCGGGGCCAACGGTCAGTTAGGCAGTGCTCTCGTTGCACTGCTGTCGGCCCGCCCCGCTGACTCTGTTCTGGGCGTTGACCTTCCTGAGGTCGACATCACTGACCCTGTCTCGGTCGCCGCGGTGTTCGATTCCTTTGCACCCGATGTCGTCATCAACTGCGCTGCCTGGACAGCTGTCGACGATGCCGAGACCAAGGAAGAACTCGCGCTGCGCGTGAATGCAGAAGGGCCGCGGGTGCTTGCCGCCCAGTGCGTGGTGTCAGATGCCTGGCTCGTGCAGATCTCGACCGACTACGTATTCGCCGGTGACGCCACCTCACCGTATGCCGAGTCAGCCCCCGGCGACCCTCGCTCGGCCTATGGACGCACCAAGCTCGCGGGCGAAGTGGCCGTCCTTTCCGAGTTGCCCTCGCGCTCGTACATCGTCCGCACCGCGTGGCTGTATGGGCTGCAGGGCACCAACTTCGTCAAGACCATGCTCAAGTTCGAGAAGGAACGCGAGACGGTCTCGGTCGTCACCGATCAGATCGGCCAGCCGACCTACGCCGGTGATCTTGCGGCGCAGATCATCGCGCTGCTCGATGCCCGCCCGCCTGCCGGGATCTTCCATGCGACCAACAGCGGTCAGTGCTCATGGTTCGAGTTCACCCAGGCGATCTTCACCGAGATCGGCGCTGATCCGGCCCGCGTTCTACCGACTGACTCAGCCGCCTTCGTGCGCCCCGCGCCGCGACCGGCGTACTCAGTGCTCGGGCACGATGCCTGGGGCGCAGCGGGAATCCCCGAGATGCGCGACTGGCGCGAGGCGCTCACCGCGGCCTTCGCCGACGGCCTGACCGTCTAGTCTCATCACGCCCAGCCACTACAGCCGGAGACTCGCATGCCGATCAAGAAGCTCATTCGCACGATCCCCGACTTCCCGAAGCCGGGCATCATGTTTCGCGATGTCACCACGCTGTTCCAGGACCCGGAAGGCTTCCGCACGGTGATCGAGATCCTGCGTGAGCGTTATGCCGACCAGGAGATCGATGCGGTGGTCGGTGTGGAGTCGCGCGGCTTCATTGTTGGCGCCCCTCTTGCCTTGGCGCTCGGTTGTGCGTTCATCCCGATGCGTAAGCCGGGCAAGTTGCCCGCGGCTACGCACTCGGAGACCTACGAGCTCGAATACGGCACCGATGAGCTACACATTCACGTTGATGCCATCAAGCCGGGCGAGCGCGTGCTCATCATTGACGATCTGCTCGCCACCGGCGGCACTGCTCGCGCAGCCGCGCGACTCGTCAGGCATTGCGAGGGCTTCATTGTCGAAGCTGCGTTCATCGTCGATCTGCCTGACCTCAAGGGCCACGAGAAGCTCGAAGACGACGGCGTTCCGGTGTTCGCGATCTGCGAGTTCGAGGGCGACTAAACGGCGAGGTGCGCGCGACGCGCCCGCGCGATGTACTCAGGCACGATCACGCCGATGGCCAGTACGAAGGCGACCGCCGAGGTGATCACGAAGAGGCTGTCGGGCAGTAGGAGCCCGTGGATCACCCACGCGATCGACGCGCAGATGCCGATCCACCAGGTCAGGATCGACACCTCTGATGGGCTCGCATCACGCATTGTCCGGAAGGATTTCGTCACCTGCGGAATTCGGATAATGGTCGCTGCGAGCATCAAGATGAGCACGAGCGGCATCGGGAAGAGGATGCCGATGACGAAGAAGAGCACCGCGAGGCTGTAAATCCCGGCTCCGAGGCGTACTGCTCCTTGCCGGTTGTCGGCGCGCAACAGGCCGAGCACCAAGATGATGAGCAGGGAGTTCGTGAAGATATTCGATGTGGTCGAGGCAACGTTGCCGGTGCGAATCGAGTAGCCGAACCACATCGCGTAGGTGCACAGGAACATCACCCAGGTGAGCAGTGAGACACCAACCCCGGATCGATCGCGCCACACCTTCAGTGTCTGCGGGATCACCATGATGATCGTGAAGAAGGCGGCGGCGAAGCCGGCGAGGAGTGCGACGGAATGCTGCGTCACGGCTTTCTCCTCTCGCTTGGTGCTCGAGCAGGCTAGCGGAAGAGAAGATCCAGCACGTCAGCCACGGACTCACCGGCGACATCGCCAGTGATGAAGTCAGCGCATGCTGCGGTGTCGCGATCAGCATCACCCATGGCCACGCCGATGCGAGCCCACTTAAGTGCCTCGCGGTCGTTGAAAGAGTCGCCGAACATCAGGGTCTTTGCCGGGTTGATGTCGAGGCGCGTGCACAGGGATGCAAGACCGGTGGCCTTGTTGACGTTCTGCGGGCCGAGATCCATCCAGGCCACATCACTGACGCCGAAGACAACCGAGTGAAGGCCGAGTGAGCGAGCGATATCACCGAAGCCCTGATTGACGTGAGCATCGCTGCGAATAACCACGCGGGTGACCGGGCGGCTGGTCAGGTGCTCGAAGGGAACTTCGAGAACCTGCTTGGAGATGTAGTCGGTGCCGATCAGGCTCGTGGTGCGCAAAGTGCCGTCGATGTCCTCGACCGCATACACGGCGTCGGGGAGGATCGGAGCGATCATGCTGAGCAGCTCTGACGGATCAAATGTCATTGCCTCGATGACAGATTCAGGGTCAACGGTGGCAAGAACGGCACCGTTCGAGCAGATGGCCCAGCTATTCATGCCGGCAGCTCGAGCGACGCCACCCGTGAGGCTCAGGGAACGCCCGGTGCACGGGATCACCATGGCGCCGGCTGCCATCACGCGCAGAATCGAGTCGCGCACACGCTCGTGCACGACGTCACCGTGCTCGACAAGAGTGTCGTCGAAATCAATGGCAATGAGCTCGGGCTCGAAGTCCCGGGGAAAATCCTTCAGCACGATACGACGCTAGCCCTTCGGGGTGAACGCAGAGATTCCGCCAAGGAACGGGCGAAGGGCCTGCGGGATAACAACAGAGCCGTCGGCCTGCTGGTGGTTCTCGAGAATGGCAACGATGATTCGCGGCATGGCCACGAGCGTGCCGTTCAAGGTGGCGAGCGGCGACGACTTGTCACCGTCACGCATCCGGATCTTCAGGCGTCGAGCCTGGAACTCCGTGGTGTTAGAAGTCGAGGTGACCTCGCGATAGGTGCCCTGAGTCGGAATCCAGGCCTCAATGTCGAACTTTCGTGCCGCGCTACTGCCGAGGTCGCCAGTAGCGACATCGATCACGCGATACGGAATCTCAAGCGCGTCGATGAAATCCTTTTCCCACTGCAGCAGCCGCTGATGCTCGTTCTCGGCATCGGCAGGATCGCAGTAGACGAACATCTCAACCTTGTCGAACTGATGAACGCGAATGATGCCGCGGGTGTCCTTGCCGTAGGTGCCGGCCTCGCGACGGAAGCATGACGACCAACCCGCGTAGCGAATTGGAAGTTCCTTCGCATCGATGATCTCGTCTGCGTGGTACGCGGCAAGAGGAACCTCAGATGTACCGACCAGATAAAGGTCGTCGGCCTCGACGCGGTACACGTTCTCGGCAGCTTGGCCAAGGAAGCCGGTGCCGTCCATCGCACTCGGAAGAACCAGGCTCGGCGTGATCATCGGGATGAAGCCGTTCGCCGTGGCCTGAGCCATCGCCATGTTCAGCAACGCGAACTCAAGTTGGGCACCGACGCCGCGCAAGTAGAAGAAGCGCGAGCCGGAGACCTTCGCGCCGCGTACGGTGTCGATCGCGCCGAGCATCTCGCCGATCTCGAGGTGATCGCGCGGCTCGAAGCCGTCGGCCGCGAAATCTCGCGGGGTGCCGACATGCTCGAGGACGACGAAATCCTCCTCGCCACCGACAGGGGAGTCGAGGTTCACCAGGTTCGACAGCTGCAACCACAGAGCATCGGTGGCCTCGGCCTGCTCATTCGCTGCGGCTTCGGCAGCCTTGGTGCGCTCGGCAAGATCAGTGGCCTTGGCCATCAGGGCATCGAGCTCGGCCTGGGCGGCTGCCTTCGCGGCATCATCGGATGCCTTCTTCAGGGCGCCCTGGAGCGGGCCGATCTCCTTGCCAATGAGCTTTTGGCTGTTGCGCAGCTCATCGAAGTGGGCCTGAGCCGCCCTCTTGGCGACATCGGCCTCAATGAGGCGGTCGACAACCGTGATGTCTTCGCCACGGCGGCGCTGGGACTCGCGGATCCGATCGGGGTCGGTGCGCAGAATCTGGGGATCGATCACGGCCACAGCCTACGGGGAACCGTGAGGCGCGATCGCGCCCGTGGCGTGAGGGCTGCCTCACGAGGCGGGCTCCAGGCGATCGCCCCAATTCCAGGGGTGATCTGAGGGCGTTTTGACCGTTCATCTTCATATGTCACACTTTTCGGGCTTTGCCCGCACACGGTGGGCTCTAGCGGAGAGGTATGCGAGTCGAGTGGACTACAACTGGCTGACCCCGAAGGCACTTGCACAGCCCGCCGGGGACAAGGGATGGGGCTCCTTCGTGACGGAGCGAATCAGTGTCGGCGAGACAGTCGCCGGTTTCGGGGGATGGATGGTCCCTCGGGATTTCCTCTCGACCCTTTCAGCTGATCGTCAGGCCAGATCGATTCAGGTCGACGAAGACCTCTACCTCGTGTCATCCGATGTGCGCGAGCCCGGTGACATGCTCAACCACTCCTGCGACCCCAACTGCGGTCTCTCGGGTTCCCAGCTGCTGATCGCCATGCGCGATATCGAGGTCGGCGAGGAGCTCACCTTCGATTACGCGATGTGCGATGCATCTGACTACGACGAGTTCACCTGCCTGTGCGGAAGTGCGGCATGCCGCGGCATCGTGACCGGCGCAGACTGGCGTGATCCTGTCGTGCAGGCGAAGTACATGGGCTACTTCTCGCCGTACCTCATGAAGCGCATCGCCTCACTGCCGACTGTCTAACCGATCGTCAGGCCTGACGTCACCGAGCTGGTGTAGTCGGTTGTCGCATTTGAGCCTGAATACAGGGCGTTGATTCCTGCCATCAGCACGAAGGTGTCGCCCCAGACATACGAGCCTTCCTTCGCGGTCTTGTTCACATTCGATGTCTGCTGCAGCATGACGCCCGGATTCGCGGAGTCCTTCGCGAGAACCGGCAGCGTCGAGATCGTGTGAAGCATCGTGCGCGCATACGGCTCGTAGGCCGCGGTGCGAAGTTGCTGCTGCTTGGCAAATTGGCCGAGCAGGATGAATCCATTGGCCGCGATCGCCGAAGCAGATGAATCACGCGGTGAACCGGGCGCGGCATCGAAATCCCATGCCGGCACGCACTGCGCGTCGACATGGGTCATCCAAAAGCGCGCCGTGGTCTCGGCGGCATCGAGGAATGCCTGAGTGCGTGTCAGTTGATACGCGCGGGCGAAGCCGAAGATCGCCCAAGCCTGACCGCGTGACCACGTGCTGTTGTCGCCCATGCCCTGGCCGGCCACCGGACCGATCAGAGCGCCAGTGGTCGGATCGAAGGTCATCCGATGGAAGGTGGAGCCGTCATCGCGGATGAAGGTGTTGATGAGGGTCATCAGATGCTGCTCGCCACGTGAGCGCAGTTCTGCTCCTTCAGCGCCGCCGAGGATCATGCCTGCCTCGATCAGCAGGGGTGCATTCATCGCCGAGTCGACGATCAGGCCCCACTGCCCGTCGTAGGTGCCGGACTGAATCGCCTTCACGTTCGGATTCCAGCGCGTCGACAAGGATCGTGCGGCATCGAGGAAGGAGGTGCGGTACTCGGCTCGCTTCTTCGCGCTCGGGTCGAGTCGCATGCCCAGTTCCATCGGAATGCCGACCATGAACCCGAGGTCGTGGGTGCCTTCCCACTCGGCCAGCGGCACCAAAGCCTTTGTCCAGGTGCGCGCCTTCTTCAGCCACTCCCTGTCACCCGTGCGCTGGTACATCAGCCAGAGAGAAGACGGGAAGAAGCCTGATGTCCAGGCCTTCGCCCTGGTGCGGTCGTAGGTCGACTGGTCGGTCAGTGCCCCGATCGGGTACTTGCGCGGATTGAAGTCGGCAGCGCCGTCGAGCTTTTCACCCGCCAGTGCGAACAGCCCGCCACGGTCGTAAGCGGAGAACAGCGCAGGCTTGGCCGCGCAGGTCTGCACATTGGCGCTGCGGGCGATGAGGGAGACCTCAGGGCTCGGCTCGGTGTTGGGTGCTGCGCTCGCCGAAGCGCTCGAGCAACCCTGAAGCAGTAGGGCGGTGACAACACCTATGCCGATGGCGGCCACGGAAGTGCGAAGCGCGCCAATGGAGTTCACCTCTAGAGTCTAAGCATGGTTCGGCTGCCCATTACTTACGTCGATGTCTTCGCGGCGCGTCCGCATGAGGGCAATCATCTCCCAGTCGTGCATTCCGCAGATCAGTTGTCGACCTCGACGATGGCGGCCTTCGCACGACGCACTCGGCAGTCGGAAACCTCGTTTCTCCAGTCGCCCTCCGTCGGCGATGCCGACTATCGAAATCGAATCTTCACTGTCGAATCCGAGATCCCCTTCGCCGGGCATCCGACCCTGGGCGCAGCTGCAGCGCTGTGTCATCAGGCCGGAACACCGATCCGCGAGCTGATGCAGCAGACCATGCACGGGGTGCATCGCGTGAGGGTGAAGCTCGACGGCAACTCAGGCACGGTCTCCATGGCGCAGAGCGCATGCGAATTCGGCGAGGAGTTCGACGCGAGTTCACTTCTGCGAGCCCTCGGCCTGCCCGAGGATGCTGCGCATCCGACCCTGGGCGCAGCTGCAGCGCTGTGTCATCAGGCCGGAACACCGATCCGCGAGCTGATGCAGCAGACCATGCACGGGGTGCATCGCGTGAGGGTGAAGCTCGACGGCAACTCAGGCACGATCTCCATGGCGCAGAGCGCATGCGAATTCGGCGAGGAGTTCGACGCGAGTTCACTTCTGCGAGCCCTCGGCCTGCCCGAGGATGCTGCGCATCCGACCCTGCCGGTGCAGATGCTGTCGACCGGCCTGCCGATGATCGTCATCCCGCTCACCTCACCCGAGCCGTTGCACTCCGCGCGAATGGATCGAGTCGCGCTCGGTCAGGCTCTCGAGTCAATCGAGTCGGGCAGCGCCATGTCGCTGAATTGCTACGTGGTCGCCGAGGAATCGGCAGGCGAATGGTCAGCGCGCAGTTTCAGTCTCGATGTTGTCGGGGGAGAGGATCCGGCCACGGGTTCTGCTGCGGGGCCGTTTGGCGCATACCTGCGCGAGCGCATCGGTCTCACCCAAGTCAGGATCTCGCAGGGTGTAGACATGGGTGAACCGAGTCGACTGCGCGTTGATACATCCGACGGCATCGTCGTGTCAGGCGATGTTCACATCATCGGCACCGGCACGGTGTCGTTGCCCGAAGGCTGATTGCAGCTAGCTCAAGCGCGAACGAGCAAGACGAGCTTGCCGGTTATTGCCCCGACCTCAATGAGCGAATGCGCATCGCCTGCTTCGTCGATGGGCATTACCCGGTCGACAACCGGCTTCACGATTCCCGCGGCGATCCACGGCCACACATGGCGCTCGACCGCATCGCAGATCGCGGCCTTCTCTGAATCCGGGCGGCCACGAAGGCCAGTGGCAGTAACGCTCACGTTCTTGCGCAGCATCGTGCCGATGTTGAGCTCGGCCTTGACTCCGCCCTGCAGGCCGATCACGACGAGACGTCCGTTGCGGGCAAGGGCATCGACATTGCGCTCGAGATACTTTGCTCCCATGTTGTCGAGAATCACGTCGACACCGCGGCCACCCGTTTCAGCCTTCATGACCTCGACGAAATCCTGCTCGTTGTAGTTGATGAGAACTTCGGCGCCAAGAGCGGCGCACGCATCGAGCTTGGCCTGGCTGCCGGCAGTGACGGCAACGCGAGCGCCGAGGGCGCGTGCGACCTGAATCGCGAACGTGCCGATGCCTGAACCTCCGCCGTGAATGAGCACCCATTCTCCTTCGGCGAGATGAGCAGTCATCACGAGGTTGCTCCACACCGTGCATGCGACCTCGGGTAGACCGCCTGCGGTGACGAGATCAACTCCAGCGGGAACGCTCATCACGTGGCCGGCAGGCACAGCGACCTGCTCGGCATAACCGCCACCGGCGAGCAGAGCGGTGACTTGGTCGCCAACCTTGAGGTGAATGATGCCGGGGGAAACGGCCGCGATGGTGCCGGAGCACTCCAGACCAAGAATGCGTGTGGCACCGGGCGGCGGGTCGTAGTAGCCCTGGCGCTGCAGGAGATCGGCGCGATTGACGGCAGTTGCGGTGATGTCGATCAGCACTTCGCCGGCGTTGAGTTCAGGCGATGCGACCTCGACCCAGTGCATCGCCTCCGGCCCACCCTTGCCGCCGTCGACCTCAATTGCATTCATCTTCACGAGTGAAGGCTAGTGGCCGTTACCTCGACCGTTCGAGGAGCGGATGACCACCAGTCGGTCACCGGCTTGCAGAGTCTCGGCGCCATCCTCATCGAAACGCATCACGGTCGTGCCACGCATGATGGCCAGCACGAGCTGGCCGGAAGTGTCGAGATCCGATGGCTCGCGACCAATCTCAGAAGGCAGCACGTCGCGCTCGGCGACATCGAGACCATGAGTGGAGTCAAGGAGATCTTCCATCAGCTCACCGGCTGTCGGAGCCACCAGCGACAGGCCCATCAGATGGCCCGCTGACTCAGCTGTCGGAATCACAGTGTTCGCACCCGACTGACGCAGGATCTCGGCGTTCACTGATTCGCGAGCTGATACGACGATGGTTGCGGTGGGGGCGAGACGCCGACAGGTGAGGGTGCACAGCACGGTCGTGTCGTCCTCATCGACCGCGATGATGATGCGCGAGGCACGCTCGATTACGGCGTCCTTGAGAACATCCTCGCGACGGCCGTCACCGATCACGCCGACGTAACCCAGTCGCGTGGCCTCGTCGATAGCAGCTCGATCCTCCGAGACGATGACGATGTCCTTCGGGTAGATACCCGAGTCGACGATGGTGCGTGCTGCGCTGCGGCCCTTGACGCCGAAGCCGATGATGAGCGTGTGATCTTGCACGTGCTTCCTCCAACGTGATGAGCGGAATTCCTCGCGCGTGCGACGGGTGAGAACCTCCACTGTCGTGCCAACGAGCACGATGAGGAAGAGGAACCGCAGTGGGGTGATGATCAGGACGTTCGCTAGTCGGGATGACTGACAGATCGGCACGATGTCGCCATAGCCGGTCGTGGAGAGCGAGACCGTCGCGTAGTAGATGGCGTCGAGTGGAGTGAGGGTGCCGGTGAGCCCGCGATCGGCGTAGCAGTCGCGCTCCAGGTAGACAATGAGCGCGGTGACGAGCAGAGCGCCCACGGCAACACCGAGGCGCAACACGATGTTGGCCACTGGGCCGAGGCGACTGCTCGAGAAGCGCAGACGCCCGCTGCCGGGGCCGTCTGCGGGCTGGATTCGGAATCGTCCGCCGTCCCTGCGCTGCTCTTGCACGTGATGACTATGACATGCCGATCAGTTCTGCATGGGCATGGTCCCCTGATGGACATCCGGATTTCGATCTCCCGGGAGCCCCCTGAATCAGAGGAGGGGGATGTAGTGCAGAACATCGCCGCGGTAACCGGCGCCGGGCGGGCAGATGGCCACGGCGTCAGCGCGGGCCCAGCCGGTCAGCCCCGCCGGGCCGTCCTCGACAAGAGGGCGGAGCAAGGTCGCGCCATCGCGAGTCTCGCGGGTCACGGGTGCTAGCCGTGTGTCGTCGGCGT
Source organism: Candidatus Nanopelagicales bacterium (assembly GCA_044345075.1). GTDB lineage: Bacteria > Actinomycetota > Actinomycetes > S36-B12 > S36-B12 > CAIKZY01. Next base: position 10,868 of record JBIJBU010000039.1, read on the forward strand.
AATCAGCGGGCGGCGCATCGTCGAGCAGCACTCCGGTCGGATGATCGATCACGTTCGCGCGTCCGCTCATCGCACGAAGCAACGGGCCCACGAGGGTGACAAGCCCGGCCAGCGCGGCAGCGGGATTGCCCGGGAGCCCGACGAGGATTCGACCATCGGGAAGACGAGCCATCAGCATCTGCGCACCGGGAGTGACGCTCACTCCATCGATCAGCCATCGTGCATTGAGGTCACCAATGACCTGGCGCACGTGATTGCCTGGTGCTGGTTCGGTTGAGCCCGTAGTGATGATGACGTCGACATTCGCATCATCAATCTCCGTGAGTAGCAGTTCGGCGGTGTCAGGAGCGCGCTTGGCCGGATTGCCAATGCCGCCGTTGGCGCTGATGAAGGATGGAATCGTCATGCCGAGTGCATCGCGCACGCGACCCTCGCGCGGCATGCCGTGCGAGAGCAGTGACCGACCGAGGACGATCAGGCCGACTGTCGGCGGCTTCACGATGTCGATCGTGTCGTGGCCCGTGGCGGCAGCGAGTGCGAGAACTCCGGGGGTAACGATGGAGCCGGTGGCGACAAGTTCACGCCCTGCGGGGCCGTTGTCTCCCTGACGAATGATTCCGGTGCCGAAATCCGGTCGGGCGCGCTCATCGGGCACACCACTGAGCGGATCGCAGGCGAACACGTGCACCGATCCACTGCTACTTGTCTCCGATACCGAATCAGAGAGTGAGAGCACGGCATCGGTGTGATGCGGAATCGCGTCACCGGCACGCACGCTGACAGCTTCGCCAGGGCCGACGGTCGAGTCGAGCACGAGTGACCACGGGCCTTCGCCGCAGACCGCATAGCCGTGGAATGCGGCGGCATCATGAGCCGGATCATCGGCAAGGGTGCTGAGCGCTCGCGAGAGAACCCCGCCCGCGGCTTCGTCCAAGCGAGCCTTCACGCTCGGCAATGCTCCCGAGCAGGTGGCCGCGACGTGATGTGCCTGAGCCCAGCTCAGGACGCCGTCGAGACCAATCGTGCTCACGGGGTCATGCTGGCACGCTTGGCGCCTGCTTCTCGCGAATTGGTCGTGTCGGGGCGGGCGCCGGCACGAAACCGCGAGCGATGAGAGCGAAGACGATGATCGCGCTCATCGCGATGAGGAAGGCGAGAGACCACGATGCAAGGGCATCGGTGCCGGCGAGAATGTAGTGAGCGGTGGCGAGGGGCCATGCGGCATAAGCGAGCAGATGGCTGCGCCTGAACCAGGAGTTACCGGGAAGGCCGCGACGTCTTGCTTTCCGTGGGTGACGATGGCCCAGGTCTTGCAGTCGACGAGCGCGAATCGGTTTTCCAGAGATTCACGCGCGGCAGTGCAGCAGTTCCGGGTGGTTCAGGTCTGGGCCTGGCGCTCGTGCAGGAATCGGCACGGGCTGCAGGTGGCGATGCGACAGCAGGACAGTCGCAACTGGGCGGACTCGAAGTGCGAGTCACCTTCCCTGCTGCCGACTAATTCGCAGTCGTGTGATGCGCGTTGCGTGACTTCGTCAGCTAGACCGCAGGAAGCACGCGGCCGATGCCGCTGAATGTGCGTCCCCACCACGAGCCGGAGATCGGGCTGATACGAACACCCTTGCCACGACCGGCAGCGTCGACCATCTTGCCGCCGCCGATGTAGATGCCGACGTGGTGAGCGCCGCGCTTGAAGAAGAAGACGAGATCGCCAGGCTGGGCATCCTTCGTGCGAATCTTCTTGACAACGCCGAACTGCGAACGCGAATGATGTGGGAGGTTCTTGCCGGTGACCTGCTTGTAGACATAACGGGTCAGGCCCGAGCAGTCGAAGGCATTGGGGCCAGATGATCCGGCGGAGTAGCGGTCGCCGATCTGGGCTTTGGCAACCTTGACCAGCTTCATGCGCATGCTCTTGATCTGCGCCTTGCGAATCTGGGCAGTGGTCGGCTTCGCCGCAGGCACAGTGCCGAGGCGAGCGATCATGACAGTGGAGTGCACCTGGGCCGGCGTTGCTGCCGAGGCGCTTGAGGTGCTCGACGGCAGCATGATCGTAAGGATCAAGGCCACGAGAGCCAGGACTACGGCTGTCCATTGGACACCGGTGGAGCGCAAAACCGTACGCACGCGGTTCCCTTCGAGATCCGCTTCCCAGGTGAGCTGACGGACTCGGGCCTTGAAGGTTGCCCTACGACGACATCCCCATTGCTGGGTTCTGCCGCCGATTCGCCCCATGGGCCGGCTTGGTGCTCCGGCCCGGATGGTTCCCCGGTACACCGTCTCCATCGCGGCTTTCGAAAAAGCCTTGGCAGATCTGGTGATTCAGCGTGCTGACGGTGGTCCGCGAATGCGGTCCTGTGGCCGACAACCTGGTCGACGTTACGTAAGTGATCCCTAGCCCGCGAGCTAACTCTCCGTATAGCGGACGCGACTTGGGGGGTGCTGTGGGATGGGCCACATCGTCACTTACGCACCAGTAACAACATTGAGGGACGAAACGGACATCTTTCAGCCGTTGAATTGACCGGTCAGTGGGTGCGGAGGGCGGTGGCGAGCCGGCTGAGATTGGCCTGCCAGTCGGCCTGGGCCTCAACCAGGAGGCGCGCTCGGTCGACGATCTCCTGCGGATACCGCGCGGTGACCTCGATGAGGCAGTCGGCCAATGCCTCGACATTGCCCACGGGGAACAAGAAGCCGGTCTCTGCCTCATGGATCCACCCACGATTGCCCGGCGTATCGCTGGCGATCACCGGGGTGCCGCAGGCCATGGCCTGAAGAAGGGTGACGGAGGTGCCGTCGACTT
>JBIJBU010000219.1:0-2679 GCA_044345075.1 Candidatus Nanopelagicales bacterium
TGCGCGAATCCGGTGACCAGTGTCTGTCCGTACTCAGCCTTGAACTCCGCGAATTCGCTGCCATCGACGATGCGAGCGATGAGTTCGTGCACGTCGTAGGGAGTTCGAGGGTCTTCCGGCACGACGCCGTATATGTCGGAGATCGGGTAGAGCGGCTCGCGAGTCTCGCGAACCTCCCACTCGGCAGGAACAGTCGGCGCGAGAGTATCGACGATGCCCCTTACGATCTGGAGCGCATGCTGATCGTTGTCTGCCAGGTGATCGGTGACTCCGGAGACACGTGAGTGCAGGTCACCTCCGCCGAGATCCTCGGACGTGACGATCTCTCCGGTCGCGGCCTTCACGAGTGGCGGACCACCGAGAAAGATCGTGCCCTGATTCTTCACGATGACGGCTTCATCGCTCATCGCGGGCACGTAGGCACCACCTGCCGTGCACGAGCCCAGGACAGCTGCGATCTGCGGTATCCCGCGCGCCGACATATTGGCCTGATTGAAGAAAATGCGCCCGAAGTGATCTCGATCAGGGAAGACGTCATCCTGCATTGGCAGGAAAGCTCCGCCCGAGTCAACGAGGTAGACGCACGGCAAGTTGTTGTGCAAGGCAACTTCCTGGGCTCGCAGATGCTTCTTGACCGTGAGCGGGTAGTAGGTGCCGCCCTTGACCGTCGGATCATTCGCAGCGATCACGATCTCGCGCCCGTGAACTCGCCCAATGCCCGTGATGATCCCGGCGGCCGGGGCATCACCGTCGTACATTCCGAATGCCGCCAACGGCGAGAGCTCCAGGAAGGGCGAACCCGGGTCGAGCAGGGTGTCAATGCGGTCGCGAGTCAAGAGCTTCCCGCGCTCGACGTGCCTGGAGCGGCTGATCTCAGGACCTCCGACTGATGCCGAAGCAAGATGGCGCCTCAGCTCGTCCACGAGCCCCTTCATGCGTGCCGCATTGCTGAGGAAGGCCTCGGAGGACGGATCGACAGATGAGTCGATTATCGGCATGGCACCTGCCCATCAATAGTTAACGATTGTTCACTTTACTCGACTCGGCACCCTTGGGCAAGGGCTGCGGACGCCATTTTTTGCAGGAGCCGCTCCATGTCTCCGGCCCCGGCCATGGCGCTGTGGGGCGTGGAGTTCAGGAGGCCGAATACAGCCTGGGCACACGCAGCCGCCCGATCCCGACTGACCTCCGGATATACCGCCAAGGTGACATCGACCCACACTTCGACGTATTCGCGCTGAAGCCTGCGCACGGTGCGCTGACCGGGCTCGGGCACATTGCCCAAATCACGAAACTGGACAGCGATGAGGTTCGGCTCAGTCAGGGCAAAGGCCACGTGGCACTCGATCAGCCGTTGCAGGGTTCCGCGAGGAGAAAGTCCCGATGACGCGCACTCCCTGGCCCCGGCGAGGAGCCGCTCACTGATATCCACGAGCATCTCCGAGAGAATTGCGTCCTTGCTCTCGAAGTATCGATACAAGGCTGGCCCTGATACCCCCAGCTCGGCTCCCAGATCATCAATCGACACTCCGTGAAAGCCACGCTCAGCGAACATGGCCGACGCCGCCGCCAAGATGTCGGCGCGCCTGCCGGCCCTTCGAGTAGTCACTCGCGAACGTTAGCGCGCCCTAGCCCCTAGCCGGTGGCGTATGCGTCGTCGTCGGTGACGATGAGCAAAGTGCCCTGGTTGCCGCCCGTGAAGATCTCACTGAAGACTGCCGGGATGTTCTCGAACCCCGAGCGCACATCCTCGCGATGGGAAAGCCGGCCCTCGGAGATCCATGTTGACATCTCTGCCCGTGCACGAGGCAGTTCGTCCTCATAATCGCCCAGGAGAAAGCCCTGCATCGTGACACTTCCGTAGATGAGCCGCATCATGTTCGTCGGTCCGGCAATCGGTCGGCTCCCGTTGTAGCCGGCGATCTGCCCGCAGAGCACTATGCGACCGAACTTGTTCATGCTCTCCACCGCTGCCTGCAGCACCTCGCCACCGACATTGTCGAAAAAGACATCCACGCCGTCCGGGCACGCCGCGCGCACCTGCTCGACAAGATCACCCTTGCGGTAGTCGATCGCGGCATCGAGACCGAGCTCATCGGTAAGCCAGGCGCACTTCTCCGCGCCACCGGCGATGCCGATCACTCGGGCGCCGAGAATGCGGCCGATCTGTGCAGCAACGGAACCGGTGGAGCCTGCGGCGCCCGACACCAGCATGGTGTCGCCGGGCTTCGGCCGACCTACCGCAGTGACACCGAAATACGCGGTCAGCGCATTCATGCCCATCGGACCCATGGCCTCGATGAGATCCTGCCCCTCCGGTACTGAGCGCACCGGCCATACGGCGCTGTTCACGACGTCATACTCCTGCCAGTGCCCGATCATCGTGACTCGCGAGCCGGCGGGGAATCGATCGTCGGTGGACTCCATGACCCGACCCGCGCAGGTGGCCAGCACGGGCACATCAAGGTCCGTTGACGGATACAGGCTGTTGCCCGGGGCGTCCATCCAATTTCGCATAGTGGGTGCGCAGAGGAATACCGAGTTATGCACCCGTATATGGCCGGGGGGCAGGGATTCCGTCGTGAGTTCAGCCTCGCGATACTCGAAATCCTCCGACGTGCATGGCCCCTGCGGGCGGCGCGCAAGCAGCCACTGTCGATTCACCTTCATGGCTCTTCC
>JBIJBU010000056.1:0-10843 GCA_044345075.1 Candidatus Nanopelagicales bacterium
CGAGGGGTCCAGGCCACTTCCATCATTGGCCCATGGGGCCGATTACTTACTGGCCCTCAACGAGCGTTGACACATCATCGAAGGTGGTGCAGTCGCCCAGGGGAGCAACGTCACCATTGGTGATGGTCGAGTAGACAACCGAGCGGTTGAAGCTACGCAGCAGGCCGGGGTACTCGACCCACTCGCTGGTCAGATCCAGAGTCGGGATCATGCCGGGCAGATCAATCACGGACTTGCTGGCAGCTTCCTTGAATGCCGGTCCGTTGACCGAAGCGGGATCCATGGCGTCAACGACCTGCTTGAAGCCCATGTATGCCGCCCAGGTGCCGAGACCACCGAGGCTGTTGTAGTCCTGTGCCGGATCGGCACCGGTCTTCTCCAGCGATGCGCGGTAGCTATCCCATGCGGGGCAGGAGATATCCGGGTACATGCCCACGACGGTTGCGCCCTCGAGGATCTCCTCGTGGCCCTTCGCCGAGACCTTGTTCAGGTTGCCCTGGGGGCCGTAGAACTTGGCAGTCGGCTTTGCTGCATCCCAGGCCACCATGAAGGCGGTAAGGGGGGTCTCAGAGGTAACGGAGACGACGCAGTCAGTGCCGCCTTCAAGAAGCTGCGCGACCTGAGCGGACTGATCCTGCACGGTGCCCGGCTGGACAACGAAGTTCGGATCGAGCTTGTCAGATGCGCCGAGACGCTTGGCAGCCTCGAGCATGGGTGGCCAGAACGACTCAGCGCCCTCGATGACGAGACCCTTGATCTTCATGCAGCCGTCCTCGACAGCCTTCTTGATCTCGCCCACGCCGTACATCTGAATGGAGCCGAACGGGAATGCGTTCTTGCTCGTGTTCTCCTTGGCGCCGAGTGCGCAGCACTCACCGAAGTAGGGGATGTTCGCCGGCTCGAGAACCTCGATCATGGCGTCGGGGCTGAAGTTGAAGCTACCGACGACTGCGGTGACACCCTTGCTCACGGCCTCGCGTGCGCAGTTGGCTGCGCCGTCAGCGGTGCCCTGGCTGTCGCAGTTGATGACCTGGATCGGACGACCGGCCACACCGCCGTTGCTGTTGATCCAGTCTTCGGCTGCTGTCGCCGTGTAATGGATGTTCGGGTACACAGCACCCGCTGAGTTGATGTCGGTGATGGTCATCGTCAGAACGGGATCACCTGAAAGGGCTGCAGTGGAGGCAGCCGCTTCGGAGGCTGCGGGAGCAGCCTCGCTTGCAGGTGCGGAAGTAGAACCGCTGGAACTGCAACCGGCGAGCAGAAGCGCGGCCGCTGCGGTGGTCGCTGCGAGAGCGACTAGCCGGCTGCGTGTGCGAGAAACATGACTCATGCGCAATCCTTTACTGAGTTGACCAGTGGCCTAGCGCCGCCGGTACGGGTGGACTAATGGTGAGAGGAAACTCACCTGGTGTCACGAGAAATACGATCATTAACACCAAGTTGTTATATTCATGATCGTTTTTGTCTGTTTTGTAACTATTTACCTGATTTTTTCATCGGATGTCTAACCCGCGAATTCTGCGACTTACGCCGCATCCTCGCCGGTGGCACCCGAAAGGTAGGAGTCCTCGATCTCGCCGATTCGAGCACGTGCTTCCTCGCCGCTGAGAGTCAGCACCACGCGCCCGCGCTGCATCACGAGGGCACGATCGGCGTAGTTCAGCGCCTTGCGCGCATGCTGCTCGACCATAAGGACTCCAGTTCGCCGATCATCCGCGGCCGATCTCACGGCCTGCAGCAGGCGATCGACGATGAGGGGGGCAAGTCCGAGCGAGAGTTCATCGGCCAACAGCAGTCGAGGCTCACGCGCGAGAGCCCGACCCAGAGTCAGCATCTGCTGCTCTCCTCCGGAGAGTAAGCCGGCACGAGTGCTCACTCGTGTTTTCAACTCGGGAAACAAGTCCGTGACAGCTTCGAGCGCCACTCCCGCTAGGCGAACGTTGTCAGCCAAAGAGAGTGAACGAATGATCGACCGTTCCTCGGTCACGAAGGATAGGCCCGAGCGTGCCCGACGGTATAGCGGCTCATTCGTCGACTTGCCGAACATCTCGACCGAACCCGACATCACCGGAACCATGCCAGTCAGGGTCATCATGGTGGTGGTCTTGCCTGCACCGTTAGGACCGAGGATGCAGACCACCTCACCGGGTTCTACGGTCAATGTGACGTCACGAATGACGGGCTGGCCGACATAGCCGGATGTCAGGTTCTCGGCATGAAGGACTCTTTCAACAGTGCTCATCTCAGGCCTCCGTCGTATTCGCTGCATGCGAAGTGGTGTTGGTTTCTGCCGAGACATCCTCGACACCGAGGTAAGCGCTGATCACAGCAGGATCTCGCCTCACCTCCGCTGGCGAGCCATGACTGATGCGCGTGCCGAAATCGAGGACGGTGATGTCATCACACACTGACATCACGAAATTGATGTCATGCTCGACAAGCAGGATCGCCATGCCCCATTCCTTGGCAAGACGCACTACCAGGCGCGCGAGCTCACGAGTCTCGTGATCATTAAGACCGGCCGCCGGCTCGTCGAGTAGCAGGACGCTCGGCTGGGCTGCCACGGCACGAGCGATCGCCAGCAGTCGACGCTTGCCGTACGACAAGCCCTCGACTCCCTTGCCGAGATCATCGACCAGATCGAAATCACGAATGGCGCTGACGACGGTACTGGTGAGCGGCGCCTCCACCGGATGCACGAGGTCTCGGAAATACGATGCCATATCGCGTGGATCGCTGGCGGCTCGAAGGTTGTCGATGACCGAGCAGTCCTCGAAGAGCTCCAGGGCCTGGAAGGATCGACCGACTCCGGCACGGGCGCGCTTGGTAGTCGACCAGCTGGTCACGTCGGCGCCGTCGAGGGAAATGGATCCCTCGGCAATCTTTGCGAATCCAGTCACCGCATCAATGAATGACGTCTTGCCGGCACCGTTGGGGCCGATCAAACCGGTAATGAAGCCCGGTCGAACAACGAGATCGACCTGGTTGACCGCAGTCGTGCCTCCATATCTCACGGTAAGGCCCTTGGCTTCGAGCGTCTTCGGAGCGACCTTCTCCACGTCGACGTGATCCGGCAGCTCGATCCTGACGGGCTTGTCTTCCTTGGGGCCGCGAATGATCTTGATGATCGCCAGCACTCCCAGTGCGACGGATACCGGCCACATGGTCAGGATGTAGAACAAGATCGCGCCAAGTACAGCCTCGCCGATCAGGAACATCGTGGTTCGCACACGAGGGCTGGCCTCTGTGCGCAGGATCGCCACCACAAAGGTGAATTGGGCAACCATCAGTGCGATGACCGACATCGCCCGCGCATCGAGCGCCAAGAAGCAAAGTGATGCGACGACAGGCAATGCCATGACCAACAGGCCTACGCCTGCATTGACGTGGCGATGTCGCCAGGCGATCACAGCAATCAGGGGAACTTCGCCCACGAGAATCAGGAGCAACGAAAGCGGCACCGATTCACCGGCGAGGTACAGCACGCCCGCGACCACCGGGATGACCAGGAGAGCCAGACCCTCCTGCACCATGCTGATCCGGTCACCCCGAGCGACACCCCAGACAGCCACGCATTGGGCAGCAACGATGAGAGCGAGTGCAAGCCGGCCCGCACCCGGCTCCACGAAGTAGAGCACTACAGCAAAGACGACCGGGAGGAAGAGCGCGCCGCGAACCAGGTTCTCGCGCACGAACGGCCCTCGATCGAGCAGGACCAGCGTGGCAATCGCCATCGTGAGGTAAACCAGCAGGTAGGCCACAGACCATTGCTCGGCGGAGAGCACCCACAACGCGATGAGGGCAAGGATTATCCGGGCACTCACTCCTCGCGGATCCACTCGCTTCATTCCCACCGCAACCGACAACGCAGTGAGTCCGACAGCAAGGCGGAAGACACTCCACCAGGCATCCGGCAGTTCGTAGAGCAGAATTCCCACGGTCAGGAAGAGCCCGACCACCGGGATCGCGAGACGCTTACCAACGGGCCCACCATCGCGAAGGTACTGCTTCACGAGAGATGCCTGGCCGATGGTCTCGCGGACGATTCCATCCTGGTTGAGCAGCACCATCAGGATCAGCCCGACGCCGCTAATCAGCGGGATGTACGCCTCAATGCCGTTGCCCATCGAATTGAGCATTCGGCTGTTGAATCCACCGCCGAACAAAGTGCCACCAAGTACGGCACCGCCGACGTAGCCGATGCCGCCGATCATCGTGTCGGCGATGAGCTGAATCGAGCCGAAGTTGTCGTAGTTTCCGAAGCGAATGGAGGTGTTGCGGAAGGCGTACAGCACGCCACCAACCGCGGCAATACCTGCCGCCACACCAAACGCGTACAGCTTCGCACTCTGCACGTTGATGCCGAGGGCGGCTGCGGCGCGTTCATTCGCGCGGACTGCGAGGAGCCTTCGTCCGGATCGACCGCGGCGCAGGTTGCTCACAATGATGATCATCAACAGCAAGAAGGCGAGCACGACGATCATGTAATTGAGCGGATTCGATGCCGACCAGATATTCCAGCCGAAGATCTCCGGCTCCGGAATGACCGTTCCCTCGGTACCGCCGGTGAAGTTCGAGTTGTTGAAGATCGATACGTAGAGCACCGTGCCCAGGCCCAAGGTGACAATGGCCAGGTTGATTCCGCGAGTGCGTACCGCAGGAATTGCAAAGAGCAGTCCCAGCGGAATTGTCGCGACAACGCCGATAAGCAGCACCACGAGGAATGGCCAGCCTTGGTTTGCGGCAACGCGGCCCGCGACCCAAGCTCCGAAGATGCCGATCGCGAACTGTGCGAGCGAGAGCTGGCCCGCGTAGCCGGTCAGCACGACGACCGAGAGCATCATGATGCCCGCTGCCATGGTGATGATGAGTCCGTCGAGCCAGACGTTCTGCACGGAGAACGCCATCGTAACAACCACGACCACGGCGGCTCCGATCAATGGCCAGCGCAGGCGGCCGTTGCCCACCGAGGGGAGCTTTTGCAGGATGAAGTCGCGTGAGGGAATTCCCTGACCACGCAGGGTTAGCCAGAGCACGATGATGATGAAGGGCACCGCTGCGCCGATACCCGGGACTCCGGTGATCTTTCCCTGCACAACGGTCTGCGCGACACCAATTCCGAGGCCGGCCAGGAGGGCTACCGGGAAAGACCTGAAGGAAGCAACCAATGCCACCGAGGTGGCGGCAAGAACGAGGTTGGTCATGACCGTCGGCTGTAGCGTGACAGTGGGGGCGATGAAGATCGCGAACACGCCCGCAAGACCGCTGCCAATCGCCCAGTTGATCAGGGCGATGCGGTTCGGTGAAAGCCCGAGAGATGCGGCGACAGTCTCGTTCTCCGCGATCGCCGTCGTGCTGAGCCCGAAGCGGGTGTAGCGGTAGAACACATACAGCGCCACCGTGACCAGAATTGCGATTCCGAGCAGAATGAACTTGTCTGCGTTGATGCGCGTGGTGAAAACCGGGATGAGATCCTGCGGAAGCACGGATTCGGGGACTTTTGCCACTGAGGTCCAGCGCAGAATGACCAAGGCCTGAAGCGTGACCAGGACGCCAAGTGTGGCGATGACCTTGACGAGCGCAGACCGCTGCGCCAGCGGACGCATGATGAACTGCTGAACCAACGCGCCCACGGCAGCCGAAGCGGCGGTGCCCACCAGCAGCGCAACCCAGAATGGCTGCGGCGAGATCTCCCACGCGAGGAAAACTCCGTTCGTGGCATCCCAGGCCATGTAGGCGCCGACCATTCCGATCGCACCGAGCCCGAGGTTGAGTACCCCGGAGCCTCGGAAGATAACGATCAGACCCTGGGCGGCGAGAACGTAAAGCGAGCCAATGCCCAGGCCCACGAGGGCGAATGTGATCAAGCTGTCCACGGTGGACTCCAGACTTAGTTGCGAGTTCGGACGTCTAGCACGATTCGGGTGAACCGCTGTGGTCTTGCATTACTTCTTGGAACAGGGGGCTTGCTCAGCAGATATCGAACGAAAGCAGATTTGTGCGCGGAGAGCAGTCATTTTCCGAAAGTGACCCTCGAATGGGGCGGACCTCGGGTTTGCGCGGATCACGAGAAGAGGCCCTCAGCGACGTAGTCCTTCACCACGACTCCGAGGGGGAGCGCGAAGTCGACATTCGCCCACACGGTGCTGATGATCTTCCCAGCCTCGAAGAGGTGCCATGGCTCGGTAGTGCTGCGAGAGGGGAACGTGACGGAGCCTCGACCGGAGTACAACTCGTACCGGCCATCCGCCGCTGTGTAGAGCGACGACTGCACCGAGAGAGCAACGAGCTCCGATGCGGCTGGTTTGCGCCCGGCCTCCGAGGGCGCGATGTGCCGGTGGGAGAGGAAAGGCAGAACCTCGAGCTCACTCGGATCCGCAACGCGATCAGGGGCGAAGGTGTAAGTCATGATGCGCTGGCTGGCAGGTCGATCAACGGTGAAGATCAACTGCTCGCCGAAGGTTCCGCCCTCTGCGGCGCCTCCCCAGTCCCACTTCATCGTCGCCAGCTTCTTCGGATAGCCCCAGATCTCACGACCGGCGGCGAGTGGTGCCTCGTTATCGGTGTAGATCAGCGGCATGTACCAGTAGCGGACTCCATTGACCTTCACTCGTACGCAGAGCCAGGCCTCGTGATACGGACCAAAGGTTGTCCAGGGATACCAGCAGACCATCGCGTGGCATACGGGGATATCGGAATCCGGCTCGACTCCGGGGGGCAGCATCGATCGCACGGCATCTGGATTGGCCGCCTCGTACGTGATCCAGGACTGTTGCGCCTTGCGGTACTCATACGGCGGTGCGCCATACAGGGATGCCCCGAACGGCATCGTGAATCCATCGCTGCCCGTGAGATCAAGTGCCATGTGCTTCAACCTTTCGAGAGATGAGCGAAGTGGCGTTGCATGTGAGGAACGATCAACGAATGATGGATCCACCGTCGATCGGGATCGTGTGGCCGTGCATGAAGTCAGCCTCATCGCTGGCCAGGAAGCAGACCAGGCGCGCGACATCAATGGGGCGGCCGTAACGACCTGCAGGAGCCTGCATCGTGAGTTCGTGGAATGGCCCACCCTCGCAGGTCCAGTCCTTGGTGAGCGGGGTCTCGATGACTCCCGGGCCGATGGCAATCGATCGGATGCCCTGGTGCCCGTAGTCATATGCGAGCTGCTTGGTGAGGCCGGTGACGCCGTGCTTAGCGGCTGTGTACTCGACTCCCGTCGCGCTGGCGAGGAAACCCGATACCGAGGCGATATTGATGATGACGCCCTTGCCCTTCGCCAGCATCGTGGGAATCACGTACTTCGAGCAGAGGAACACGCCCTTCATGTCGACGCCCATGACGAAATCCCAGGACTCCTCGGACACTTCATGAACCGGCTTCAACTCACCGACAACGCCGGCGTTGTTGACCAGGATGTCGATGGTGCCGAAGTGCGCGAGCACCTCAGCGACCGCCTTCTGCACGGATGCGCTATCGGCGACATCACCGTGTACGGCAAAGGCTTCTCCGCCGGCAGCCACGATGCTCGTGACGGTTTCCGCGGAGCCTTCGGCGTTGACGTCAACTACGGCGATGCGCGAGCCCTCGCGCGCGAGTTCAATGGCCGATTCTCGTCCAAGACCGGATCCTGCTCCGGTGATGAGAACGACTTTGCCGGACAAACCCTGCATGGTGCCTCCTCGATTGAACTGATGGCTGAATGGACTTTAGCCAGACGAAAGGCGGGTCTGTGGTGAGAATTCAAATATTGATCTGATGTTTCTTGCGACCAGCCTTCGGGCCCTGTGATCGAATAGCCCTATGCGCGCACTCACTGTTCGCGGCGGGATTCTCGCCATCGAATCAGCACCTGATCCCATTCCCTTCAGCAACCAAGCTCTAGTGCGGTCGACCGCCACATCTCTCAATCGAGGCGAATGCGCGTCACTTACACGCCTGCCTGATGGCGCTATCCCAGGCTGGGATGTCGTGGGCGTTGTAGAGCGGGCCGCCGAGGATGGTTCGGGTCCGGCTGTCGGCTCCCGCGTCTGCGGAATCGTGCGCACGGGCGCGTGGGCGCAATTAGTCGCGGTACCGACACACGGGCTGGCTCCCATCCCGGCAGATGTCAGCGACGCTCATGCGGCGGCCCTTCCGGTCGCTGCCCTGACCGCATGGCGTGCCCTGCAGATGTACGGGCTGCTTCTTGACCGTCGAGTGCTCGTCACCGGCGGAGCAGGCGGCGTCGGGCGCATTGCCATTCAGCTTGCCGCCCTTTCGGGTGCTCATGTCACGGCTGTCACATCATCCGAGGACCGCGCCGCAGGCTTGGAGGCACTCGGCGCTCATCGCGTCGTTCGCGAGGCGCATGACCCAGCTGAGGGGTACGACCTCGTCCTCGAGTCGGCTGCAGGCCCGTCACTCGCCACCGCCCTGTCATCGGTGCGGCCTGATGGCGTTCTGGTCTGGTACGGGCGCTCGTCACGCACGCCGGCTGAGATCCCCACCGATTGGTTCATGACGCATTCCGAAGCGCGCATCATCCCGCTGTTCGTGTTCACCGAGGTCGACAGCAGAAGAATCGGCACGAGCGACCTCGCACACCTGATGTCGCTCGTTGGATCGGGTCAGCTGGATCCACAAGTGACCGTTACGGCCGACTGGACCTCGGCCAACGACGTGGTGACTGACCTACTCGAGCGCAGGGTGATCGGAAAGGCAACGCTGACGTTCTCCTGATCTCAGATCGGGCACGCCACCGTTTCCAATTGCAGCACTGCGAGCACCCGCCCGAACCCGATGTACTGCGTCGTCATCATGGCGAGCTCAAGGAAGCCTGCGTCCCCGAAGGTTTCGCGCCAGCGACGAACATCGGCATCCGTGACGGAGTGGTGGTCCAGAGCCATCCGCTCGGCGAAGTCCAGAGCAATCCGCTCCTGCTCCGACAAGGTTCCCAGACCACCGGGCTCATTGCCCAATGCGCCAAGCGCCTCGCTCTCCGCCACGAGGTCGGGCGAAAGTCGGGCAGATGCGCAGGTACGACAACCGTTCAAGGTGGCGATATGCAGTCGTACGAGTTCCTTCAGACGCGCCCCGAGCACGCCCTTCTCCTTGTGCCACGGGTAGTAGAACTGCAGATAATCCTCAAGAAGCCGCGGCTGCTCCGCGAAAGCCTGAGCGACACGTTGCGTTGCCCAGTCATCCTGGCTCGCACCATCGTGAAGGGTGCGAAGGAATGGATCGAGTGAATCGGTGTCGGCCAGTGGAATTCGAGACATGAGTTCTCCTAGGAGTGAAGTAATCAGGTGGATGTCAGCGCTGGTTCTCGGTGTCGAGTTGGGAATAGTCATCAATACGAGCGAAGAAGTAAGGCAGGAAATCGGCGGCCGGAATGGTCGCGAGCCTAGAAGTGCTGGCGTACAGATCTCCTTCCTGCCACGTGGCTGTGCTCACGCCGAGAAGTGGGATCGAGCCCAGCGGGTCATGAACAGTCGACTCGAGCACTACGGAGCCGGTGCCCTCGCGATCTCGAGTCCAGACCACGTCGAAATCTGCCAGGGTGAGGATCGGATCGAACTCGAGCCCGTTGCCGGTCGCATCGGGCATGGCCTTGATGTTGAAGTTCGCGCCCTTGAGCGTCGCGGGACCATGCTCCTTGTCGAAAGTGGCACGCAGGGTCATGATCGTTGAATTGCCACGGGTGATGGTTCCGACGGCGTGATTCTCGCCATGGTTCAGCGTGGTGGAAGCCTGCTTCTTGGGCTCACCGAAGACTTCGCGTCCGTAAAGAATTGCCGTATCGGAGTTCATGTACATGGCGAGGACATACTCACCTTCGATATCTCCGTAGCGCGCCGGCAGATAGATCGCACCACCATCGAAGTCGCCCACGCAATTACTCTGCCAACGGCCGACCATGAAGCGGACCGTGTCGCCATTTGGCTCCAATGGCGCCGGAATGACCTCTCGCAACCATGAAGGCTCAGTGCGGCAGACCACGGAGAGCATCTCGCAGTTGACGAAGCGGGGCGATTGAATCGCAGCCTGAATCGCTGCGACCTCCTGCGGAGTCTTGACGAATCCCATGTGTCCTCCTCGCTACAGCGGCCGGGACGTACCGGCCATGGTCGCCAATCTGCACCACGAAATGCTCCCTGTCTAGGGAATTACTCCGATGTCTCAATAGTCCAGATCGTCGAAATGCGCCATCAATGCGGATATCCAAGGGGCCTGGTTTGCCAATTCGCTTGACAGGGCGACATCAGATGCCCGACGTTTGGCACACACCACAAGGAGATGCCCATGAAAGCCGCAGTGTTCGAAGGTCCCGAGCAGTTCACCATCCAAGACCTCCCTGATCCCGTGGCGGGCTCACGCGACATCGTCGTCCAGGTCTCCGAATGCGGAATCTGCGGTTCCGACCTCCATTCGTACCTGGAAGGCGCATTCATCGCACCCGGTCAGGTCATGGGCCATGAATTCAGCGGTCCCATCACCCAGGTGGGTGCCGATGTCCAGGGGCTGAAGGTCGGCGATCGGGTCACCGCAGTTCCTCTGAGCACGTGTGGACGCTGTCCTCGCTGCCTCGAGGGGGCCGGTCACCTATGCGAAACCGGGCTGGCGGCCAGCGTTGCCTATGGCCTGCCTGGTGCATTTGCCGAGTACGTGCGCGTTCCCGACGCAGTCCTGGGCGGAAATGTGCACCTCATCCCCGACAACGTGTCGTATGCGGCAGCAGCTCTAGTCGAACCACTCGCGGTAGGGCTTCACGCAGCAAAGAGCGCAAACCCGGGCCCCACCGACACCTGTGTGGTCATCGGCCTTGGCAGCATCGGGCTCAACTGCGTGCAGATGCTTA
>JBIJBU010000166.1:0-3851 GCA_044345075.1 Candidatus Nanopelagicales bacterium
CGTCTGTGTGGACCACGATTGAATCGAAGTCATTCACCTGGGTTGCAGGCTTAGCCGCGACCGTGCCGCGCACGATCACTGCCCCTGACGCAATGAGCTCGCGCGCGTGCTCCCGAGAGCGCGCCAGGCCGCGTCGAGTGAGCTCAGCATCTAGCCTGCGCAGGGCCATGTGTCAGGGACGGGCGCTATCGCCGAGATCGGTCAGTCGACCACGGAGCTGATCCTGGACGGAACTGAAGATCTCCACGTGCTCGGCTAGTTCGGCGGTGTCAAGAGCACGGAGATCCTCGAGGGCGGCATCAACGACCGCGTCACCGGTGGGCTCCCAGACTTCGAGCACGAGTTCGACAGGGGCGTCTTCAAGGACCATGAGATCCTCGACGTCGCCGGTATTGCCGTTGTAGCCCACGCTGTCATCCATTGTCAGTTTCCTCAAGATAGATCTTCTTCTTCGGTGCAGGGACCGCTATTTCGACAACATCGAAATCTGGAGTTCCCGGTCGATTCGAGAGCTCGGATCGCATGTCACCAAGTTCGTTCTCAAGCCGTTGGACATGACGACGCAGTGCGGCGAGTTCGTCTTCGCGGACGAAACCCATTCGACCAACTGCCTTGTCGACCTCACTGCGAATCATGTTCGTCAGCAGATCGCGGTTGCCCTTGCTGGTCGCCATGAGGTCGTCAGCCAACTCCTGGACCTGGCCTACGACATCGGGGGCCTTAGTGCCCAGATTCATGCCTTGACCCACCAGAGCCATGGCGATTTCGCGGGCCTTTGCAGCCGTGACCTCGGTCAGGCCGCTGGCCATCTGCAGATAGCCGCGGATGTCGTCAAGCATGGGTACCTCCTCGTGAGTCGCTCCACCGTACTGGTTCGCGCAGGAGGCTACGAAGGTCATCTCCGACGTAGGTCGGAATCTCGTCACCGATAGCGCTGTCGCCCTCTTCAGCGGTGCACACGCCCGTGAACACCAGGAGGGTCTCCATACCCGCTCGGTTGCCACCAGCAATGTCGGTGTCGAGGCGATCCCCCACCATCAGCCCTCGAGACGAGCCGGTTCGCAGCACGGCCTCGTCGAAGAGGGATCGCTCCGGCTTACCCGCCACCGCATCAGGGCGCCTCCCGGTCGCGTGCACGAGCGCCATCACCAACGACCCGTTACCAGGCGCCAGACCGCGCGGCGTGGGGAAGGTTGAGTCCATATTCGTAGCGACCCACGGGATCTGGCGTCGCAGGGCAAAGGCGGCCTCAGCTAGATCGCTCCACGAAAGCTGAGGACCGAAACCCTGCATAACCGCTGCCGGCTCATCGTCATTGCTGAACACGGGCAAGAATCCACGCTCGGCCAGTGCTTCGGCGACGCCCGGACCACCGATCGCGAGGACCTTGGACCCCATCTCCACGAAATTCGACATCAGCCCGGCTCCTGCCTGGGAACCTGTCACGACCTCATTAGCACTGGCTGGAATACCCAAATCGGTGAGATGCTCTGCGACCTGAATAGGGGTGCGAGAGGCATTGTTTGTCACGAAGCAACAGCCAATCCCGCGACTTCGCAGTTCAGCCAGCACCTCGGGAGCATGGGCGACAGCATGAGGCCCGATGTAGATCACTCCATCGAGATCAAAGAACACGACGTCATGGGCGTCGCAGAGAACTGTCACGACTCTTCGACCGGGAACGTGATGACGGGCGAGTTATCAGACGATGCGGATTGTCCGGAGATCGGACCATTGGGAGGTAGCCCACCATCCGCTCGAGCCCTTATGGTCGCCCGCACCTGACCCAACGCCTTGCCATATTCAGATCGATCGGGACGCATCACGAAGGCCATCGCAAGTTCATCTCGCGCCAGCGTGAACTCCTGCAAACGCCACAAAGAGACTCCAAGCCCGTAATGGGCGAAATCATCCGACGGCACGCGCTCGCAGAGTTCACGAAAGACCGACTCGGCCTCCACATATCTACGGGCGTCGAAGAGTGCTCGTCCGAGTGATTCCAGGACGGACGTCGACGAGTCTTCAGCCTTAACCCGGTAAAGCAATTGCAGTGCAGCATCAGCATTGCCGCTGGCCAGAAGATCCTGAGCGCGCCGGAACCACTCATAGACGCTGCCCTCGGGGGTACGGGCCGACTCAGATGACATACCCCAATCGTGTCACGGGCACCTGCCGCGCGCGACGTGCCATGCGCCATATCAGGACACATCACGGATCACGGTGATCCTTGCAACATCGACCTCGGTTGCACTCGCCAGACCAGCACCCGACTTCCAGAAGCGGCGACGAAGGGCACCAGAAACTTCAATAGTCTGACCGCTGTCGAGTTTGCCCAGCCGGGCAGCAACTGCTGACCTAGTGGTCTGACAAGCGATCGTGTCGACTTTTGTTCGCCCGTGGACCTCGCGTGCCGGGCGATCGACGACGATGCTGAAATTGGTGAGCACGGTTCCGCTCGGCAATTCACGCTCATCAACCGTGGCGCCGAGTCGACCGATCAGACGAACCTCATTGGCATGCTGAACCATGAAACCCCCTTGAGTAAATGTGGTGGACTCAAGGATGGGATGAAAACGAATTCCGTCGTATGTCGAACGACCGATTGTGGATGACCGGTCACAAACTCACACATGTGGAAAACCAATGGGAATAGGGCAGTTTCGGCGCTTAGCTACCGGTCGCTGTCCAGCTCTTCCTCAGTGAAGCTGATCCCGGCAAATTCCTCGCACCGTTCGGCTGCATCAGTCTCGCCATCGATATCTGAACCGGCTGCCCGCTCCATCCATTCCCAGGCCTCGTTGATACGTCCGGCGGTGAGGAGGAGGTCGGCGTAGGCATACTGCAACCTGGCACGCGGGGTGCCCGGCTGAAGCTTGGTGAGTTCAGGGACCTGAAGGGTCACGATTGCGGCATCCAGCTTGCCCATGTCTGCCCGTGCCCCCGCGCTCACGATCAAGAGCTCAGATCGCAGCTCAGGTGACAACTTGCTATTGGCCACTGCCTTGATGGTGTCGAGGGCCTTCTGCGGCTTGCCTAGGCCACGCTCGCAGTCCGCAATGAGCGGCAAAAGGGCATTGGAACCTGTCATACGACGTACGGCTCGTAGATCGGTCAATGCCTCGGCGAAATTGCCAGACTGATACGCCACGATTCCCGCCGCTTCGCGAACTACCGATGATCTACCGGCGCGCCGCTTGGCCGCGCCTACATGCTCAGCCGCAAGTGCAAAGTCCTCGTTCTGCATGGCGAGATCTGCCGCCACCAGGTGGCGAGCGACGATCTCAGCCAGTCCATCGGGCAAGGTGCGCAATTCCAGGGCAATCGACTTGTCGAGTTGCTCCGCCTTGATCTCATCAGGAATATGAGGTTCGCGAACACGCTCGGCGCGTTGCGGGCGCTCTTCACGGTCGTATCGATCATTGGTACGACGTGGAGCGCTAGAACTCGATCGCGCACCGGGAGCACCCCGGCGATCTGAGGACGTTGAGCGACTCGGTGCACCATTACGCTGTCCGCCAGCCGGCCTCCGATCATCAGAACGCCGGTCGTCCCGACGATCATCTCGGCGATCTGTCGACCTGGGGGCTCGGGAATCTGGCCGGCCGGATCCTGAGCGACTGTCGCGGGAATCCGGACGACCCGAACCCGAACGACTGTCGCGGGAATCCGGACGACCCGAACCCGAACGACTATCGCGGGAATCCGGACGACTTGTCGATCGAGGGGAACGCGCGTCAGAGGATCTGGACGTCGTACGGCGGTCATCACGTGAATCGCGGGAGTCACTGCGCGAGCTACCGCCCGACGCACCGCGCGAGGACGACGGCTTTCCCGCCGGCGGACGACCCGAG
>JBIJBU010000040.1:0-13384 GCA_044345075.1 Candidatus Nanopelagicales bacterium
GCCGGCTGGAGTTACAGGGCGCTCGGTCGTCCGACCGCCTGATTCGACACTCGCACGATACGTTCGTGCGAACTACTTGAGGTTCTGGCCCTTGGCCTTTGCTGCGGCATTGAGATCGGCCTGGAAGGTCACCATGTCGTCGCGGAGGTCTTCGTCGGCGACACCGAGAATGCGCGCGGCAAGTAGACCAGCATTGCGTGCGTTGCCGATGGCAACGGTCGCGACCGGAACACCCGCTGGCATCTGCACGATTGAGAGCAGGGAATCCATGCCGTCGAGGGTGCCGACAGCGACCGGAACGCCGATGACCGGAATCGGAGTAAGGGCTGCGAGCATGCCGGGCAGATGAGCCGCACCACCAGCGCCAGCAATGATCACCTTGAGTCCGCGCTCAACAGCCGTGTTCCCGTAATCAACCATCTCCTGGGGCATGCGGTGCGCGGAGACGACTCCGGTCTCGAAGGCGATACCGAATTCCTCGAGGGCGGCCGCGGCCGCCTGCATCACCGGCCAGTCGGAGTCGCTACCCATGACGATGCCGACGAGGGGTGCGCCTGCTGCAGAGGTGGTGCCGCTCATGGGATCTCCTGTCGGATGACTACTCATCAATTCTGCCCGAGAAGTAATCGGCGGCGTGACGGGCCCTAGCCAGGAGGTCATCGAGGTCATTGCCGAGGACTGTCACGTGGCCAACCTTGCGGCCGGGCCGCACCGCCTTGCCATATAAGTGAACCTTCAGGCCCGGGTCGCGCGCCATCACGTGCTTGTAGGCCGAGTAGAGGTCACCGACATCGCCGCCAAGGATGTTCACCATCACCGCATGCTCTGCCTTCAGTGCAGGGCTACCCAGCGGAAGATCGAGAACAGCACGCAGGTGATTCTCGAATTGACTGGTGACCGCACCCTCAATGCTCCAGTGACCGGAGTTATGCGGGCGCATCGCGAGCTCATTCACGTAGAGGTCGTACCCGTCATCGAACAACTCGACAGCAAGCATGCCAGTGACATTCAAGTCCTGTGCGATCTGCAGCGCGATGCGCTGTGCCTGCACGGCACGCTCATTGGGTAGGCCAGGCGCTGGGGCGATGACTTCTGCGCAGATGCCATTCTCCTGCACGGTGCGCACGATTGGGTAGGCAACAGCCTGGCCGTGCGGTGACCGGGCAACCTGCGCCGAGAGTTCTTGAACGAAATCGATGCATTGCTCGGCGAGCCAGGCCGCCCCTGCCGGAAGCGGAAGCGCGATGACTTTCTCGGCTTCGTCGAGCGAGTCGACGACCCAGACTCCCTTGCCGTCATAGCCGCCTCGCGAGGTCTTGAGCACGATCGGCCAGCCAACGTTCTCGGCGAAGTCAGCTACACCTCGCACATCGTGCACTTCAGCCCACGCGGGACAGGGAATACCGGCGTCACTGAGAGCGCGACGCATGTGCACCTTGTCCTGCGCATGGAAGAGAGCGGAAGGTCCGGGGCGCACCGCTACGCCCATGGCCTCGAGTTGTTCGAGATACGCTGGCGGAACATGCTCATGATCAAAGGTGACGACATCGAGCCCACGGGCGAAGCCCACAAGATCGTCGAGGGAATCGTGTGAGCCAAGGAAAACATCGCTGACGACTTGGGCTGCCGATTCATTCTCGGACGCCGCGAGAACGCGAAAGCCAATACCGAGTGCGGCTGCAGGGGCTGCCGACATGCGGGCCAGCTGGCCACCGCCGACCATGCCGACGCGGGGGGCGGGATCCACCTGCTCACTCACCGGTCAAGGCTATCGGCCGTGAGGTGGATCAGGTGCCGTCGGTTGAGACAGAGGGGCCGCCGCTGCGACGACGAACGTCATCGGCCTCGATGAACTGGTAGACGTCGCGCTGGATCTCCTCGACGTTGGGCACATCGCGAATGGTGAGCCCCTCGTTCTCGCCGGCGGATTGAATCTGCAGCTCTCCGTAGTTGAGCAGGCGTCCGAGTGCGGGAACCATGAAGGAGACGTTGTTGATCTTCGACATCGGCACATCGCGTCCGCGCTTGGTGATGATGCCCATACGCGTGATGACACGACGATCGGTGAAGACGTAGTCAGTGGTCAACCAGCGCAGGAATGGCCCGATTGCCCACAGGATCAAGATGATGATCGCGCCGACCAGGATCGGCCACCGCAGCCAGGTGAGCCAGTCATTTTGACTCACTGCCCAGGTGAAGAGCAGAGCGAATCCGAAGACGGTGAAGACCAGCACCACCGCGGGAGCGATCAGCGCCCGCCAGTGCGGCTTGGTCTCGAACTTGATCGTCTCGTCAGGTGACAGCAGCTTGGTGGGGTAGGCCATGGTCAGATCGTTGCATGAATGACGTCGCCAGCGGCGACGATGACCGTGTTTCCTTGATGGTTGACCATCAGTCGACCGTCGTCGGCAATGCCCTCGGCCAAGCCGACGAGCTCGGTGCCATCGGGGAGGTGCACGGTGACTTGGCGGCCGATGGTGATGCAGGCTGACCGGTAGTCATCGATCGCTGACTCACCGGCTCGCCAGTCGGCCAGTCGAGCCTCCAGCGCCCCCTGAAGGGCCACCACGAAGGCTTCGCGGTCAGGCTCGCCGCCTTCCAGGAGCACCGAAGTCGCCGCCGGGGTCGGCAATTCCTCCGCCAGCAGGCTCATGTTGATGCCGATCCCCACGATGACCGCATCGGGCCCGGCCACCTCGACCAGGATTCCGCCGAGCTTACGCACCTCATCACCCTCGCTGACCAGGTCATTTGGCCATTTGAGGTGGCTCTCGAGGCCGCAGGCGGCAGCCAGTGCGTCCCTCACCGCTAAGGCAGTGATCAGGGGCAGCCAGGCCCAGGAGGCGCGAGGCTGGTCGGACGGCCGCACAAGTACGGACATCCACACACCTGAGCCACAAGGGCTCTCCCAGGTGCGGCCAAGGCGGCCCCGACCGGCGGTCTGGATCTCGGCCACGATCGTGCTGCCCTCACGGGCATCTAAGCGCTCTGCCAGGATTCGATTGGTGGAATCGACCTCATCGAGAAGTTCCGGGCCGGCCCAGGAGTTACTTGAAAGTGTGATGAGTAACTCAATTCGATCCGCGGAAAGCGGTAACCGAGAACTGGGGGTCATCACCTGGTTAAGGTATCTCAGGCGAGGAGGCCCCCATGACTGCGGCAGCACACGAGAACACCCCGGCGCTCGACAAGCGCTCGACCAAGGGCAAGGCAGAGGATCTAAAGGCCCGCCGCGCCGAGGCGCAAAACCGTCGCGCCGACTCCGTCGACAAGCAGCACTCCAAGGGCAAGTTGACCGCCATGGAGCGCATCGACGCTCTACTCGACCCGGAGTCCTTCCAGCAGCTCGACGGCCTGGCCCGTCACCGCTCGCATAACTTCGGCCTGGAGAAGAACCGTCCCTTCGGCGACGGCGTCATCACCGGCTACGGCACCATCGATGGTCGCCCCGTCGCCGTGTTCGCCCAGGATTTCACCGTCTTTGGCGGCTCACTCGGCGAAGTCTTCGGCGAGAAGATCGTCAAGGTCATGGACTTCGCCATGAAGACCGGTTGCCCGGTCATCGGGCTCAACGACTCGGGCGGCGCACGCATCCAAGAAGGCGTGGTCTCGCTCGCGCAGTACGGCGAGATCTTCCGACGCAATGTGCAGGCCTCGGGCGTCATCCCGCAGATCTCGTTGATCCTCGGCCCATGCGCCGGCGGCGCGGTGTACTCCCCCGCGATCACCGACTTCATCGTGATGGTCGACAAGACCTCGCACATGTTCATCACCGGCCCTGAGGTCATCAAGAGCGTCACAGGCGAGGACGTCGAATTCGAGGAGCTCGGCGGCGCACGCACGCACAACTCGAAGAATGGTGTCGCTCACTACATGGCGACCGATGAGGAAGACGCGTTCGAATATTTGCGCGCGCTGCTCTCCTACCTACCGAGCAATAACCTCGAGGAGCCGCCGGTCTTCGACATCGAGTCCGACCTCGACGTCAACGACGAAGATCTCGAGCTCGACACGTTGATCCCCGACTCCCCCAATCAGCCGTACGACATGCATCGCGTCATCGAGCACTTGCTTGACGATGACGAGTTCCTCGAGACTCAGCCGCTGTTCGCCCCGAACATCATCTGCGGCTTCGGTCGTATTGAGGGTCGCTCAGTCGGCATCGTCGCCAACCAGCCGATGCAGTTCGCCGGCACTCTCGACATCGACGCATCTGAAAAGGCCGCGCGATTCGTGCGCACCTGCGATGCGTTCAACATCCCGGTTCTCACCCTGGTTGATGTTCCCGGCTTCCTGCCTGGCACCGACCAGGAGTGGAACGGCATCATTCGCCGCGGCGCAAAGCTCATCTACGCCTACGCCGAGGCCACTGTTCCGCTCGTTACCGTCATCACGCGCAAGGCCTACGGCGGCGCCTACGACGTCATGGGCTCCAAGCACCTGGGCGCCGACATCAACCTGGCCTGGCCGACCGCGGAGATCGCGGTCATGGGCGGCCAGGGTGCGGTCAACATTCTTTACCGCAAGGAGCTTGCGGCCGCCGATGATCCCAATGCCGAGCGCCTACGCCTGCTCGACGAATACCAGGACACCCTGGCGAACCCGTACATGGCTGCTGAGCGCGGCTACATCGATCGCGTGATCTTGCCGCATGAGACTCGCGCCATGGTCACCCGCGCGCTTCGTGCACTGCGCAACAAGCGAGAGTCGCGCCCGCCGAAGAAGCACGGGAACATCCCGCTGTAGGCGGGAGGCAGACATGGCCGACAACGAGACCACCCAGCCCATGCTTCGCGTCGTCTCCGGCGATCCCACACCGGAAGAACTCGCGATCGTGATCGCACTTGTGACGGCGCGGGGCGGAGCGAGCAAGCCGAGTGAGTCCAAGCGACTGAGCCTGTGGGCCAGTAAGGGCCGCCAGACACGGCCGTCGGTCGGCGCGGGTTTCGGCTCGTGGCGCGCCTCGAGCATGCCGCGCTAGATATGCCCACCCTCGTCCTCGCTTCCGCCTCGCCTGCCCGCAAGCGGCTCCTGACTGATGCCGGAGTTACCCCAGTTATTCGGGTGAGCAATGTGGACGAGCGCGCGATCGAAACTGCAATGCCTGATGCCTCTCCTGCTGAACTCTGTCTGGAGCTCGCGCGCGCCAAGGCCCGCGTTGTTGCGGGCGAATTTCGTGACAACGGCGAGACCATCGTCATCGGCTGTGATTCGGTGCTCGAGATCAACGGCGTCGCCTACGGCAAGCCGGAGGATGCCGCGACTGCCAAGCGCCGCTGGCAGCAGATGTCCGGCCGCTCAGGAATTCTTCGCACCGGTCACTGGGTGATCCGCGGCAACGACGAACTCGGCGAGGTGGCCAGCACCACTGTCGTGCACGGAGTGCTCACTGAGGCCGAGATCGATGCCTACATCGCCACAGGCGAGCCCTTGCAGGTCGCCGGCGGCTTCACCCTTGACGGCCTCGGCGCGCCATTCGTCGAGCGCATCGACGGAGACCCCTCCAACGTGATCGGGCTCTCGCTGCCGTTGCTTCGCTCCATGCTCACCCGTCTGGGCGTGACCTGGCCCAGCCTGTGGTGATCTTCACAGCAGGCGTTCGGCCCCGGCCGACCAACTGACCCCCTGACCCTGGAATTACTCAATAAACTGCAATCCCGGATGCGAATCCGGCCCCGAATGAAGGAGCCCTGTGCGTACCGTTCTCATCGCCAACCGTGGTGAAATCGCCATCCGCGTCATCCGCGCCTGCCGTGACGCCGGGCTCCAGTCCGTCGCGGTCTACGCCGAGCCAGATCGCGATGCCCTGCACGTGCGCCTGGCCGATCAGGCCATCGCTCTCGGCGGTAACACCGCTGCAGAGAGTTACCTGGTCATCGACAAGATCATCGATGCCGCCAAGCAGTCCGGCGCCGATGCGATCCACCCTGGCTACGGATTCCTCTCAGAGAACGCCGACTTCGCTCAAGCCGTCATCGATGCCGGCATCACCTGGATCGGTCCGTCACCGGATTCCATCCGCTCACTCGGTGACAAAGTCTCCGCTCGTCACATCGCGCAGCGCGCAGGCGCCCCGCAGGTTCCCGGCACGCCTGATCCCGTCAAGGATTCCGGCGAGGTTGTCGAATTCGCGAAGAAGCACGGCCTCCCGGTTGCTATCAAGGCTGCATTCGGTGGCGGCGGTCGTGGCCTGAAGGTTGCCCGCACCCTCGAGGAGATTCCGGAGTTGTTCGACTCCGCGGTTCGTGAGGCCATCGCAGCCTTCGGTCGCGGCGAGTGCTTCGTCGAGCGCTACCTTGACAACCCGCGTCACGTCGAGACCCAGTGCCTCGCCGACATGCATGGCAACGTTGTGGTCGTCTCGACCCGCGACTGCTCCCTGCAGCGTCGTCACCAGAAGCTGGTCGAGGAGGCGCCCGCCCCGTTCCTCTCGCAGGCCCAGCTCGATGAGCTCTACGCATCATCCAAGGCAATTCTCAAGGAGGCCGGCTACTACAACGCGGGCACCTGCGAGTTCCTCGTCGGTATCGACGGCACGATCTCCTTCCTCGAAGTCAACACCCGTCTGCAGGTCGAGCACCCCGTCACTGAAGAGGTCGCCGGCATTGATCTCGTGCGCGAGCAGTTCCGCATCGCCGAGGGTGGCGTCATCGACTACGCCGATCCCGTACTTCGCGGTCACTCGATCGAGTTCCGCATCAACGGCGAGGATCCCGGCCGTGGCTTCCTGCCCGCCCCCGGCGTGCTCACTGTCTGGAATCCGCCGAGCGGCCCGGGCGTGCGCGTCGACGCCGGCTTCGAGGCCGGTGATGTCATCGGCGGCAACTTCGACTCACTGCTGGCCAAGCTCATCGTTACCGGTCGCGATCGTCAAGAAGCCCTCGAGCGCTCACGTCGTGCTCTCGAAGAGTTCCAGGTCGATGGCATTGCCACGGCACTGACCTTCCACCGCGAGGTCGTGCGTGACCCGGCATTCGCCCCGGTCAATCCCGATGACGCATTCACCGTGCACACACGCTGGATCGAGACCGAGTTCAACAACACCATCCCCGCGTACTCCGGCGCAGCCTCCGAGCTCAATGAGCCCGCGGCTCGCGAGTCGGTCGTGGTCGAGGTGGGCGGCAAGCGCATTGAGGTCACCCTCCCCGCCGGTCTGGGCGCAAGTGCCGGTGGCGGCGCCGCCAAGGCAGCAGGCCCCAAGAAGCGCGGCGGCAAGAAGGCCGGTGGCGGCGCCACCGGTGATTCACTCAC
This sequence comes from Candidatus Nanopelagicales bacterium, assembly GCA_044345075.1. Classification (GTDB taxonomy): domain Bacteria; phylum Actinomycetota; class Actinomycetes; order S36-B12; family S36-B12; genus CAIKZY01. The sequence goes on from JBIJBU010000040.1 coordinate 7,252, forward strand.
CGCTCCCATGCAGGGCACCATCGTCAAGGTCGAGGTCACCGAGGGCCAGGTCGTGGCCGCTGGTGATCTCATCGTCGTGCTCGAGGCCATGAAGATGGAGCAGCCGCTCACTGCGCATAAGGCCGGCACCATCACCTCGCTCAATGCCGAGGCTGGAACCACGGTGCCGACCGGAACTGTTCTCTGCGAGATCAAGGACTGATCACGCACCTGATTCGGCCCGGGCTCAACAGCGCGTGAGCACAGGCACTCTCGCGGACAACGGGCTGATACAAGACCCTTAGCCCAGGTCACCGAAGGGAACGAGGCTCGCACGTGACACGCCCTGACGGAATGATCCCGGAGAGTCCCCTCACGGGTGCGAAAAGCGCGACCTGGGTTCCCGACCCCACCACGAGCCAGAAAACTCAGAGAGCGGTCTTCGAGGGATTCGCGCGCAGCCGAGCATCGATTCCCGCGCAAATGAGTCTCCACGAGTGGTCGGTCACTGATCTGGATGGATTCTGGTCGGCAGTGTGGGATTTCTACGCAGTGGTGGGCGAGAAGGGCTCTGTCGCGTATCGGGCGTCGGTACTGCCGGAAGCGGTGTTCTTCCCTGAAGCCCGGCTGAATATCGCCGAGAACCTCCTGCGCGACTGGCCCGATGCGGCACCCATTCGCGTGGTGGCGTCAGGAGAGCAGACCGGCGCGATCGTGACCATGGCTCAGCTCACACGCGACGAGCTGACAACCCGCGTTGCTGAATTCGCTGCAGCACTGCGCACTCGCGGCGTCGGCGCCGGTGATCGCGTTGTGCTCATCTTGCCCGTCGGTATCGATGCACTGGTCGCCAATCTGGGTGCGTTAGCGATAGGCGCGGTGGTGAGCAGCGTGGCACCCGAGTTCGGCGCACCGGCGATCCTCGATCGCATCGGACAACTTGACCCGAGCGTTCTCATTGCCGCGATCGGCTACGACTGGAATGGCAAGTACTTCGACCGCGTCGCAAACCTCGCCGAGACTATCGACGGCCTGCCGAGTCTTCGCCATGTGCTGTTGGCTTCTGCACCCGCTGATTCCGATGGAACGACTTCAGTGCGTGCCGCGGCCGTATCACTCTCGCGCCCGTCGACCTCGATCTCCGGGCTGCACGAGGCGATGGCCGAGCATGCCGGCGCAGCACCCGAATACACGCGCCTGCCCTTCGATCACCCGGCCTACGTGCTGTTCTCCTCCGGCACGACCGGCAAGCCCAAGTGCCTGATACATCGGGCGGGCGGCGTACTACTCAAGCACCTGACCGAGGTGGGCCTGCAGTGCGACTGCGGCCCGAGCGATCGCATGCTGTTCTACTCCACCACCAGCTGGATGATGTGGAACTGGCAGGTCAGCGCGCTGTCTACCGGGGCCACCCTCGTGATGCATGACGCGGCCGCGAACTTTCCCGACATCCTCGGCGTCTTCACCGCCGCACGCCTCACCGCCGCCACGCACGTCGGTGTCGGCGCACGCCTGCTCGACCAGATTCGCCACGACGGTCTCGAGTTGCTGCGCGACGGCCCGTTGTCCGACCTGCGGATGATCATGGTCACCGGATCACCGCTGTCAGAAGCCACAGCCGAATGGCTCGCCGATCAGCTTGGCCCGCACGTGATGATCAACCCGATCTCCGGCGGCACCGATCTGGTTGGTTGCTTCATCGGCGGCGACCCCACAAAGCCTTTCCACGCGGGCGAAATGACCGGGCCGGCGCTCGGCTGCTCCATCGATATCCTCGACGACGACGGCAATCACGTGCCTCCCGGTGGCACGGGTGAACTCGTCTGCCTCAACCCCTTCCCCACGGTGCCGTTGGGTATCTGGGGCGATGACGATGGCAGCCGCTTCCACGGCACCTACTTCGACACCTGGCCCGGTATTTGGGCCCACGGCGATCACGCATCATGGACCGAGCGCGGCGGCGTCGTTATTCACGGTCGATCCGACGCCACCCTGAACTCCGGCGGAGTACGTATCGGCACCGCCGAGATCTACGCAGCCATCGAGGACTTTCCCGAGATCACCGACGCCATCACCTTCGGCCAGGACTGGGACGGTGACACACGAATAGTGCTGATCATCAGCCTCGCAAGCGGGTGCACACTCGACGACGACCTGCGCGCCCGCATCAAGACCGTCATCCGCACCCGCTGCTCACCACGCCATGTACCCGCAGTGATCGCGACCGCCAGTTCAGTGCCGCGAACCCGCACCGGGAAGCTCTCCGAAGTCGCCGTCCGCAACGCCGTCAACGGTCAACCCGTCAAAGGCCGCGAGGCACTCGGCAACCCCGACAGCCTCGATGAAATCGCCGCACTCCCCGACCTACGGCGCTAGGAGCTGACGAGGGTCAGCTAGCGTGTTGCTGTGTCGAGATCACTCTGCTGAAGGCGGAGCGCCTTCCATCTCGCGCAGCAGCGCAATGCGAGCAGCGAGCGGCGGATGAGTATCAAACATCGACTTCGACTTGCCGTCAAGAGGTGACTCGATCCACACGTGAGCTACAGCAGTGGACTTCTGGTGCACCACGGTGCTGTCTGCTGCGAGAGTCTCGAGCGCGCGCCGCAGCCCGGTGGGGTTGCGGGTGAACTGGACTGCGGTGGCATCGGCGAGTGCCTCACGCTTGCGCGAGATGGCCGCGCGCAGGAGCAACGCCGCGATCGGGGCCAGCAAGATGATGACCAGCGAGACGATGATGGCGATGGGATTGCTGTCATTGCCGCGGCGAGAGAAGAGCGCCATGCGGGCACCCATATCGGCGAGGATCGCCAACAGCCCGGCTGTCGTGGCCGCCACGGCCATCACCAAGGTGTCGCGATTACCCACGTGAGCCATCTCGTGCGCTGCAACTCCCTGCAACTGCTCGCGATCCATCTTTTCCAGGATGCCCGTGGTGAAGGCGATCACCGCATGGTTCGGATCACGGCCGGTGGCAAAGGCGTTGGGAGCAGGATCCTGCACGATCGCAATCTTGGGCATCGGAAGGCCTGATGCGATGCAGATCTCCTCGACCAGGTTGTACAGCTGGGGAGCGTCTTCGTGCGAGATCACCTTGGCCTGGGTCATCGCAAGCACCAGTGAGTCGGACTTCCAGTAGCTGGTCCAGACACCGATCAGCGAGATACCGACAGCGATAGGCACGAGCAGGGCCGCGTTGAAACTGAGCAAGGTGCCCGCCGCCCACACCATCGCGACGACTGCGATGAACATGCCGAAGAGGAGGAACCAGGTCTTGCGCTTGTTCGAGGACTGCTCAGCGCGGAAGGAAACCGCCATGAAGATCAGAAGCTGACGGTCGGCACGTTGCGATCAGCAGCGTCCGGGACCTCGTAGAACTCGCGAGCGGACACCTTCGCCATGCCGGCGAAGAACTTCGACGGAATCGTGACGATCATGGTGTTCAGCATGCGCACCGCGTCGTTGTAGTACTGGCGCGAGAAGGCCACCTTGTTCTCGGTGCCGGAGAGTTCTTCTTGCAGGGAGAGGAAGTTCGCAGACGCCTTCAGATCGGGGTATGCCTCGGCCACAGCGAGCAGGCCGCGCAGGGCCTGGGTGAGCATGCCGTCGGCGGCAGCGACCTCGGCCACGCCATTAGCGTGCTCCGCGATGGCACGAGCCTCGGTGACCTTCTCGAAGGTGCCCGCCTCATGGGCGGCGTATCCCTTGACCGTGCTCACCAGGTTCGGGATGAGGTCATTTCGGCGCTTGAGCTGCACCTCGATCTGGGCGAAAGCCTCGTCGACGGCCACATTGGCGCGCACGAGCTTGTTGTAGGTCGCGATCACGAAGATCACGAGCAGGACGACGACGACCGCGAGAATGATCCAGATCCACATGCCTCCACGCTAACACGGCTCCGGTGAACCGGCGCGAACCCTCATCGGCCAGAATGGGGGCGTGAACCTGGCTGATTCAGCACATGTGGTCATCATCGGTGGCGGCCCCGGCGGGTATGAGGCAGCCCTGGTCGCCCGGCAGCTCGGGGCAGAGGTCACGATCGTCGATCGCGACGGCCTTGGGGGCTCGGCAGTCCTGACCGATTGCGTGCCCAGCAAGGCACTCATCGCCACCGCGGGAGTCATTCTCAACACCGAGCACAGCGCGGCCCTGGGTGTGCGCATCGATGGGCAGCCCCCGACTCCGCGACAGATTGGCGTTGATCTGACCGTTGTCAATGAGCGCATCCTGGGGCTAGCCGCTGCCCAGAGTGCGGATATCGCGGCGAAGATGGACCAGGCTGGTGTGAATGTCATTCGCGGGAGAGGCAGGCTCACCGGCGAGAGCAGCGTGATGGCACTTCTGCCCGATGGCAGCATGACCCAGCTGCACGCCGATGTCATCCTCGTAGCCACCGGAACTCGCCCGCGCATTCTCGACACCGCCACCCCCGACGGCGAGCGCATCTTGACCTGGGAGCAGGTGTACGACCTCACCGAGCTGCCTGAGCGACTCATCGTCGTGGGCTCCGGCGTTACCGGCGCCGAGTTTGCCGGCGCGTACCACGGCCTCGGTAGTTCCGTCGTGCTCGTCTCCAGCCGAGATCGCGTTCTTCCCGGCGAGGATCCCGATGCTGCTCGAGTTATCGAGGATGTCTATCGCCGCAGTGGCATCGAGGTCATGAGCCACAGTCGAGCCATCGCTGCGCGACGCACTCAGACAGGTGTCGAGGTTGAGCTGGAGGATGGCCGCATCGTGACGGGTTCTCACGTGCTCATGGCGGTCGGATCACTCCCCAACACCGACGAACTGGGCCTCGAGGATGCCGGTGTTGCCGTCGACGATAACGGCTACATCATCACCGATCGCGTCTCGCGAACGACCGTGCGCACCATCTATGCCGCTGGCGACTGCACGGGCATCATGATGCTCGCCTCTGTTGCCGCGATGCAGGGTCGTATCGCGATGTCGCATGCACTCGGAGATGCCGTCGTACCACTGGAACTCGAGCATGTGTCGAGCACGGTCTTCACCCGGCCGGAGATCGCCACGGTGGGCCTGACCCAAAAGGGTCTTGACTCAGGTGCCTTCCGCGGCGACGTCATCATGCTCCCGCTCGGAACCAACGCTCGCTCGAAGATGGAAGAGCAGCACGACGGATTCGTGAAGATCTTCTGCCGTCGAGGCTCGCGCATCATCGCCGGCGCCGTCATCGTGAGCGAGCATGCGAGCGAGTTGATTCACGCCCTCACGGTTGCTGTCGAGCAGCGCCTGACCGCTGATGAGCTCGCCACGACCTTCACGGTGTATCCGAGCCTGTCGGGCTCAATCGCCGAGGCAGCCCGTCAGCTGCACGTGACCGCGGAGGGCTGATGCCAGGCGTGCGTGCAGCGGAAGCCGCGGCTGACATTGCCGCGAGAAGCGGCATCGGCATGCATGACATCGCAGTAGTACTGGGCTCGGGATGGGCAGGTGCTGCGGATGAGCTCGGCTCCCCCACGTTCGAGGCCGCCTTCGACACGATTCCGCACTTCGCAGCCCCCGCCGTGAGCGGACACTCCGGTCGCGTGCGCAGCGTGGAGATCGAGGGTCGCCGCGTTCTGGTCTTCCTCGGCCGAACCCATCTCTACGAAGGGCTCGGCACCGAGGCAGTTACTCATGCAGTGCGCACTGCGGCTGCTTGTGGGGCGCACTCAGTCGTACTGACCAATGCTGCAGGCTCCCTGCTTCCCGAGTGGGGCGTCGGCACCGCGGTGATGATCAGCGATCAGCTGAACCTCACTGGAGAGTCACCCCTCGTGGGCCAGAGGTTCGTCAGCATGAGCGACGCCTACTCGCCTCGGCTGCGCTCGCTCGTGCAAGACCTATTTCCAGCAACTCCGGAGGGCGTCTACGCCCAGGTACATGGCCCGATGTACGAGACCTCGGCCGAGATTCGAATGCTTCGGACCCTGGGGGCCGATCTCGTCGGCATGAGCACTGCACTAGAGACCATCGCCGCACGATCGGTGAATCTTGAAGTGCTCGGCCTGTCGCTGGTCACGAACCTTGCTGCCGGAATCACCGGCGAGGCACTTGATCACACCGAGGTGCTGGCTGCGGGCCAGGCGTCGGCCGAACGACTCGGCCGGATGCTCGCCGAGATCATTCGCTCGATCTAGTCGGATAGTTCGACACG
>JBIJBU010000041.1:0-13372 GCA_044345075.1 Candidatus Nanopelagicales bacterium
TCCACACCGGACAGGAGTTGGCCATCAGAGGTCTTCACTGTCCAGGACATGTCTCAACCGTAGCGTCTCAGCGTTTACAGGTAGGCTTGCCTAACTATGGGAGAGAGCCTTCGGGAAGCACTGCGCAGTCGTGTTGTCGTCGCTGACGGGGCCATGGGCACCATGCTCCAGGCCCAGGATCCAAGCCTTGAGGACTTCCAGGGCTACGAAGGCTGCAACGAGATCCTGAACGTCACGCGACCCGATGTAGTCGCGGCGGTTCACGACGCTTACTTCGCCGTCGGCGTTGACTGCGTCGAGACCAATACCTTCGGCGCAAACTACGCAAACCTCGCCGAGTACGACATCACCGACCGGATTTTCGAGCTCGCCAAGGCGGGTGCACAGATCGCTCGCGAGAGCGCCGATAAGTGGTCGACTCCGGATCAGCCGCGGTGGGTACTTGGTTCGATGGGCCCTGGGACCAAGCTGCCCAGCCTCGGACACGCTCCGTATTCGCTGTTGCGCGATGCATACGAGACCCAGGCACTTGGTCTGATCGAGGGTGGCGTTGATGCCTTCCTCGTCGAGACTGCCCAAGATCTCCTGCAGGCCAAGGCAGCGATCATCGGTGCCCAGCGCGCGATGGCGAAGACAGGCGTCGACCTACCGGTGCTCGCACAGGTCACGGTCGAGACCACCGGCACGATGCTGCTGGGATCGGAGATCGGTGCAGCGCTGACAGCCCTCGAGCCCTTGGGCATCGAGATGATCGGCTTGAACTGCGCCACCGGACCTGCCGAGATGAGCGAGCACCTGCGCACGCTGTCGAAGTCAGCACGCATCGGCATCAGCGCGATGCCGAATGCCGGCCTACCGGTTCTCACCGCGAATGGCGCTCACTACCCCCTCGGTCCGGATGAGCTTGCCCAAGCGCATGTCGCCTTCACCCGCGATTACGGACTCGGTCTCGTGGGTGGCTGTTGCGGAACGACACCGGCTCACCTTGAGGCAATCGTCAAGGCGGTTCGCGGACAGCAGGTCATCGAGCGTGACATTGAGCCCGAAGCGGCGATTGCCTCGCTCTACCAATCCGTTCCGTTTAGGCAGGACACCACGTACCTGTCCATTGGTGAACGTACCAACGCCAACGGCTCGAAGGCCTTCCGCGAGGCGATGCTCGACGGCAACTGGGACGACTGCATCGAGATCGCCCGCGCCCAGATTCGCGATGGCTCCCACATGCTGGATCTCTGCGTCGATTACGTCGGTCGCGACGGCGTTGCTGACATGCGTGAGCTTGCCGGCCGACTTGCCACGGCATCGACCCTGCCGATCATGATCGACTCCACTGAGCCTGCAGTTCTCGAAGCCGGGCTTGAGGCGCTCGGTGGTCGCGCAACCATCAACTCGGTCAACTATGAAGACGGCGATGGTCCCGATTCCCGCTTCGCGCGCATCATGCCTCTCGTGCGCGAGCACGGTGCGGCAGTTGTCGCCCTGACCATCGATGAAGAGGGTCAGGCGCGCACGGCCGAATGGAAGGTTCGTATTGCCGATCGGCTGATTGAGGACCTCACCACCAACTGGGGAATGCGCGTCGAGGACATCATGGTCGACACCTTGACCTTCCCGATTGCCACAGGCCAGGAAGAAACCCGTCGCGATGCGATTGAGACCATGGACGCAATCCGTGAGCTCAAGCGCAAGCACCCGACCGTTCAGACGACGCTGGGTCTGTCGAACGTTTCCTTCGGATTGAACCCGGCCGCACGACAGGTTCTTAACTCAGTCTTCCTGCATGAGGCGATGGAAGCCGGACTCGACTCAGCGATCGTGCATGCCTCGAAGATCTTGCCGATGAACCGCATTCCCGATGAGCAGCGCGAGGTTGCCCTGGATCTCGTTTACGACCGCCGCGTCTTCAATGACGAGGGCATCGCCACGTATGACCCCCTGGGCCGCTTCCTCGATCTCTTCGAGGGCGTCGAGTCCAAGAGCATGAACGCCTCGCGCGCCGAAGAGCTCGCCGCACTGCCGCTCAATGAGCGACTCGAACGTCGGATCATCGACGGTGAGCGCCAGGGTCTTGAAGCCGATCTCGATGAGGCGCTCATCACCCGACCGGCTCTCGAGATCGTCAATGATTCGCTTCTCGAAGGCATGAAGGTAGTGGGTCAGTTGTTCGCCAGCGGCGAGATGCAACTGCCGTTCGTCCTGCAGAGCGCCGAGGTGATGAAGACCGCAGTGGCGTATCTCGAGCCCCACATGGAAAAGACCGACGAAGAGGGCAAGGGCACGATGGTGCTCGCCACGGTCAAGGGCGATGTTCATGACATTGGCAAGAACCTCGTCGACATCATCTTGACCAACAATGGCTACAACGTCGTGAACATCGGCATCAAGCAGCCGGTGAACGCCATCATCGACGCGGCCGAGGAGCACAACGCTGACCTCATCGGCATGAGCGGGCTGCTCGTCAAGAGCACAGTCATCATGAAGGAAAACCTTCTTGAGATGAATTCTCGCGGTATCGCCGCGCGATTCCCGGTTCTCCTGGGCGGCGCGGCTCTTACCCGTGCATATGTGGAACAGGATCTCGCTGACATCTACGAAGGCGAAGTGCGCTACGCACGCGATGCCTTCGAGGGTCTGCGGCTCATGGACGCTGTCATGGCCGTCAAGCGCGGGGTCCCGGGTGCTGCGCTACCCGAGCGTCGTGAGCGCCGAGTGAAGGGCACTGCGGCGACGCCGACCCTTACTGAGCTTGCTGATATGCCTGCGCGCTCGGATGTGGCTATTGACGTTCAGCTCCCGGAGGCGCCTTTCTTCGGCGATCGCATCGTGCGGGGCATTTCGTTGGCGGAGTACACGCCCTACCTCGATGAGCGGGCTCTCTTCCTCGGACAGTGGGGCCTGAAGTCCAGCCGTGGCGATGGTCCGTCGTACGACGAGTTGGTCGAAACTGAGGGTCGCCCGCGCCTGCGTGAGTGGCTGGGCCGCATTCAGACCGAAGGCATGATCGAGCCTGCGGTGGTCTACGGCTATTTCCCCTGCTATTCCGAAGGTGATGACCTCGTCATCGTGTGGCACGAGGGGCCGAACAAGGGTCAGGAGCGCGCTCGCTTTAGCTTCCCGCGCCAGCGTCGTGATCGTCACCTCTGCCTATCCGACTTCTTCCGTCCGAAGGAATCCGGCGAACTCGATGTCGTCTCGTTCCAGGTGGTGACGATGGGTCAAGCCGCATCTGATGCAACCGGCAAGCTCTTTGAATCCGATTCCTACCGCGACTATCTCGAGCTGCACGGTCTGTCGGTGCAGCTCACCGAGGCTCTTGCCGAGTACTGGCATGCGCGTACCCGTGAAGAGCTCGGTCTTGGCTCGGATGACTCGGGTGACATGAGCGAGCTCATTGAGAAGCAGGGTTACCGCGGATCACGTTATTCCTTCGGCTACCCGGCCTGCCCTGATCTTGAGCAGCAGACAATGCTGATGGAGCTTCTTGATCCTGGGCGTATCGGCGTCGAGCTCAGCGAGGAATTCCAGTTGCATCCGGAGCAGTCGACGAGCGCGATCATCGCGCATCACCCTGAGGCCAAGTACTTCAACGCGGGCTGAGGCCCTTGCGTTGTGAACTCGCACTTCAACGCGGGCTGAGGCCCTTGCGTTGTGAACTCGCACTTCAACGCGGGCTGAGGCCCTTGCGTTGTGAACTCGCACTTCAACGCTGGGTGATCAGCGCTTGGTGAACGGCGTTTTCTCCAACCACAGGTCACGCGGCGGAATGGGTGGGGGAGTGCCGCCCTTTGCCGGGCAGATCGACTGGTGATCACACCAATCGCACAGCTTTGATGGTGTGGGCGTGAACTCGCCCTTGTCGGCAGCTGCTGATATCGCATCGCGCACGGATAGCACTCGCCGCTCGGTCGCTAGAAGATCACTCTCGGTGGGCTCATAACGCAGAATCTCACGGTTGCCGAGGAAGAGCAGCTGCAGCATCGCGGGTACGACTTCGTGAATGCGCCACCATGCGAGAGCGTAGAAGCGCATCTGGAACATCGGCTTGTCCTGATACTGCGGTCTTGGTGCCTTACCGGTCTTGTAGTCAACGATGCGAATGCGACCATCGGGAGCCTTGTCGATTCGATCGACATATCCACGAATATTGAAGGTCGGAGTAAGCGGGGTCTCGAATTCGAATTCTCGAGCATGTGGCTCAAGGCGCACCGGATCCTCGATCGCAAAGTACGAGGCAATGAGATCGGGAGCACTGCCGATTCGGTCGATAACCGCTGCGGCTGCTTTGACGTCCTCCTCCTGGAGTTCGACCCACGCAGCCTCGAACAGCTCATGCGCAGCATCCGGCGTGCGATCGACGGCAGGAAGATCAAAAAGGTCCTCCAAGGCGGTATGCATCAAGGTGCCCATGATCGCGGCAGGAGCCGGCGGCTCCGGGATCCGATCGATGGTGCGGAATCGAAAGAGCAGCGGGCAAGTGGTGAAGTCACCAATCCGCGAGGCCGAGAGTGATCGCGGAAAGTGGTCGGCGCTCATGCGGTCAGCCTATGCCGATGGCTGGCCGCTAATGTGTGCGCAATGTCATCGATGTCGCAGGCGCGTCGCCGGGGTCCGTTTGAAGAGGGCGATCTGGTGCAGCTCACAGACCCCAAGGGCAAGCTGCACACCATCACGCTTACACCTGGCAAGGTCTTCCATACTCATCGCGGTCAATTGCCGCACGACGACATTATTGGCACCCCTGACGGCTCGGTCATCGCCTCATCCAACGGCAGTTCATATCTCGTGCTCAGGCCACTCCTCGACGATTTCGTGCTGTCGATGCCGCGCGGAGCCGCCGTGGTCTATCCGAAAGATGCTGCACGGATCGTGGGCCTCGCGAACCTGCACCCTGGATCGCGAGTCGTAGAAGCAGGGGTTGGCTCGGGGGCTCTCTCGTGCTCCTTGCTGCGAGCAATCGGCGATGACGGCATCCTTCATAGTTTCGAGCGCCGCGAGGATTTCGCCCTCATTGCTCAGAAGAATGTCGAGCAGTGGTTCGGCATGCGGCCTGCCCACTGGTCAGTCACGGTGGGGGATCTAGCCCATGAACTCACCGACCGTGACGTGGATGCCGTCATCCTCGACATGTTGGCCCCCTGGGATTGCCTGGAGACTGCCGCGGATGCTCTCGCTCCAGGCGGAGTCATCGTGATCTATGTCGCGACGGCAACTCAGATGTCGAAGACGGTTGAAACGGCTCGTGTCATGGGCGTCTGGACCGAGCCTCGTGCCGAGGAGTCGATGGTGCGCACCTGGCACCTGGAGGGGCTGTCCGTTCGGCCCGATCACCGCATGAACGGGCATACGGGCTTCCTCGTTACCATGCGCCGACTGGCTCCTGGTGCAGTCCTGCCCGTCAGACGTCGTCGTCCGGCACCGGGTGCCTACGGCGAGGATTACCTTGGCCCGGGAGCCGAGCCACGAGGCGAAGAGGCTCAGCCTGGCCTAGAGTCGTAGACGACTCAAGGAGGCCGAATGACCGACAACACCGCTGATGCGGCGCTGCCTGGTTCAAGTGACCGCGTAACTGCCCTGACGGAGCAAAACGAACGCCTCTCTACGACCCTCCGAGAGGCGCGCGAGCAGATCTTGTCCTTGAAGGCGGATGTCGCCAAGCTGGCTGAACCGCCGAGTGGTTTCGGAGTATTTCTTGAGGCGCATCTCGATGGCACCGCTGACGTGCTCAGCAATGGCCGGCGTTATCGCGTGGTTCTGAGTCCGACCGTTGATTTGGCAGATCTCGGCCCCGGCCAAGACGTCCTGCTCAATGAGTCCATGAACCTGATCGAAACTGCCGGGTTCGAGTCTGCGGGTGAGATTGTCACCCTTAAGGAAGTTCTCGCGGATGGTCGCCGTGCCCTCGTGAAAGGGCGAACCGATGAAGAGCGCATCGTTCACATCGCAGCACCACTCATTGACCAGAGACTTCGTGCGGGCGACTCCTTGCTCATGGACTCCCGCGCCGGGTTCATTCTCGAGCGTGTTCCGAAATCCGATGTCGAGGAACTTGTTCTGGAAGAGGTTCCCGATATCGGCTATGACGACATCGGGGGCCTGACCTCGCAGATCGAGCAGATCCGTGACGCAGTTGAGCTTCCGTTCCTGCATCGCGAGCTCTTCGCCGAGCATGAGTTAGCCGCGCCGAAGGGCATATTGCTGTACGGCCCGCCTGGTTGTGGAAAGACACTGATCGCCAAGGCTGTGGCCAATTCGATGGCCAAGCAGATCGCCGAGCAGTCAGGGCTCGACCACGGAAGGTCGTTCTTCCTCAACATCAAGGGCCCTGAACTGCTGAACAAGTACGTGGGCGAGACCGAGCGCCATATTCGCGTCATTTTCGAGCGCGCTCGCGAGAAGGCAAGTGAGGGGATGCCCGTCATCGTCTTCTTCGACGAGATGGATTCGCTTTTCCGCACTCGAGGCACCGGAGTCTCCAGCGATGTGGAGAACACGATCGTGCCTCAGCTGCTGAGTGAGATCGATGGTGTTGAGAGTCTGGAAAATGTCATCGTCATCGGCGCCTCGAATCGCGAGGACATGATCGACCCCGCGATCTTGCGTCCCGGCCGCCTTGACGTCAAAATCAAGATCGATCGACCTGATGCTGCGGCGGCGCGGGAGATCTTCGCGAAGTACCTCACAGCCGGCCTGCCGATTCACCCCGATGAGATCTCTGCACATGGGTCGGCCGAGGCGGCGTGCCGGGCGATGATCGATCGCGCCGTCAACCTCATGTACTCCGACGCACCTGAGAATCAGTTCCTCGAGGTGACGTACGTCAATGGTGATCGCGAAATCCTCTACTTCCGCGACTTCAGCTCGGGTGCCATGATCGAGAACATCGTGTCGCGCGCCAAGAAATCCGCGATCAAGGAGTTCATCGCCGGTCGCGGCAAGGGAATCCGCGTTGACCACATGCTCACGGCATGTCTTGATGAGTTCCGTGAGAACGAAGATCTACCGAACACCACGAATCCCGACGATTGGGCACGAGTCTCCGGCAAGAAGGGCGAGCGCATCGTGTACATCCGAACACTCGTCAACGGCGGGCAGAGCGGTGACTCCGGTCGGTCGATTGCCGATATCGGCAACACAGGTACGTATCTCTAACCGTGGATTCGCGGGGCGTCCGTCGTGTGATGGGCATTGAGACCGAGTACGGCATCAATGTGCCGGGCGATCCGACTATGACCGCAATGCAAGCATCTGGCCTTGTCGTGAATTCGTATGCCGTTGAACATCTTCCGATCGGTAATCGGCGTACGCACTGGGACTACCTGCCCGAGTCACCCTTGCGTGATGCTCGAGGTTTCGACATGAGTCGCGCCGACGCTGATCCGAGTCAGCTCACCGATGAGGATCTCGGAACCGCAAACGTGATCTTGACAAATGGGGCCAGACTTTATGTAGATCACGCGCACCCGGAGTACTCGGCGCCCGAATGCCTCACCCCGCGGGAAGCGGCCCTTCACGATCGAGCCGGAATGATGATCATGGCCGAGGCTGCTGAATTGGCTTCTCGAATTCCCGGAATAGCCCCTATTCATCTGTATAAGAACAACACTGACAACAAGGGCGCTTCGTACGGTTGTCATGAGAACTACCTCATGTCACGCGCGACTCCCTTCGCTGATGTTGTTCGGTTGTTCACCGCTTTTCTGGTGACCAGGCAGGTGTTCACTGGTGCTGGTCGGCTCGGGAAGGGCCAGGAGGGTCGCGTTCTGGAGTTCCAGATCTCGCAGCGGGCCGACTTCTTTGAGACCGAGGTGGGTCTCGAGACCACAGTGCGAAGGCCGATCATCAATACTCGCGATGAGCCGCATGCTGACCCTGAGAAGTCACGTCGACTCCATGTCATCACGGGCGATGCGAACCTCAGTGACACCGCCACGGTGCTCAAGCTCGGAAGTGCCTCACTCGTTCTGGGAATGATCGAATCAGGTTTCCTCAGCGACGAGGATTTTGCCCTCGAGGATCCCGTTGCTGAAATGCACAAAGTCAGCCACGACCCCAGCCTGAGGCATCAGTCGCGTCTTCGTGGAGGCCGGCGGATGACGGCTCTGGAGATTCAGTCTCGTTATCTCGAGCGGGCGATCGATTGGATTGGAGCGAGCCCAGACCAGGAAACTGAAGAAATACTCCGACTGTGGGAGTTCGTGATCACGACCTTGGGTGGCGATCCGATGAACTGCGGCGGAGTCCTCGACTGGGTAGCCAAACTCCGCCTCCTGGAGGGGTACCGCACTCGCGACAACCTTGACTGGAGTTCGCCCGCACTCCAGCTCATTGATCTCCAGTACTCCGATATCCGAGCAGACAAGGGTCTGGCCCGGCGGCTCGAGGAGCGCGGAAGGCTCGCACGACTGTTCTCCGACGAAGAGGTCAGTACCGCTCAGGTGAATCCTCCTGAGTCCACGCGCGCCTACTTCAGGGGCGAATGCGTGCGGAGGTTCCCAGAGTCCGTGGCAGCAGCGTCCTGGGACTCCCTCGTGTTCGACGTCCCCGGCCAGGAGCATCTCCTGCGCGTGCCGACCCTGGATCCGCTTCGTGGAACGAAGTCACTCGTCGGTCCGCTCTTTGATGCCGACCCGTCGCTTGCGGAGTTACTCGAAGCGCTATCGCTGACTGAGGGCTAGCCTAGGAACATGCCTCAGCAGCAGCAGTCCAGCGGTCCGTCCCGCGATCGCGACGAACAGGTCGAGACCCCTGTTTCAGGTGCATCTCAAATCTCGGTGTCGGGCGTTGATGATCTCCTCGATGAGATCGACAGCCTGCTTGAAGAGAACGCTGAGTCCTTCGTGAAGTCATTCGTGCAAAAGGGCGGACAGTGATCCCTTCTCAAGGGGGCACCTGCCTCTCATGAGACGGCGCATTTTCGGTCTCGAGACCGAGTACGGAATTACTTGTTCGTTCAAAGGCCAGCGTCGGTTGAGCCCCGATGAAGTAGCTCGTTACCTGTTCCGTTCCGTCGTGAGCCGTGGTGGCAGCAGCAACATGTTTCTGGGCAATGGTGGGCGCCTTTATCTGGACGTGGGCAGTCATCCCGAGTACGCCACCGCAGAATGCGATTCCATGCTCCAACTGATTGCGCAGGATGAAGCCGGGAAGATCATCGTTCAAGAGCTGGCCGATCTGGCGGAACTTCGTCTGCGCGAAGAAGGCGTTGAGGGGGATATTTATCTGTTTCGCAACAACACCGACTCAGTGGGCAACAGCTATGGCTGCCACGAGAACTATCTCGTTGATCGAGTGGGAGATTTCGTCGCACTCACCGAGCAGTTCATTCCTTTCCTCGTGTCTCGACAGTTGGTCACGGGTGCGGGCAAGGTGTTACCGCAGCCTGAAGGTGCGACGTTCTGCTTGAGTCAACGTGCTGATCACATGTGGGAGGGCCTGGCCAGTTCGACAACTCGGTCCCGACCGATCATCAATACTCGTGACGAGCCACATGCGGATGCTGACAGGTACCGGCGCCTTCACGTCATCGTCGGTGATTCGAACATGAGTCAAGTGACCACCAGGCTGAAGGTCGGAATGGGGCATCTCATGCTCTCCGCACTGGAAGGTGGGGTTTCCACGGCTCATCTGGCGCTCGAGAATCCCATTAAGGCGATTCGAGAGATCAGCCACGACATCACAGGTCGAACCCCGGTCGCGCTCGCTGACGGCCGTCGGATGTCAGCGCTCGAGTTGCAAGGGGAGTACCTGGCGACGGTGACGACATGGCTGTCGCAGAGCGATGAGTCTGATGATCCGGAGCATGCGTGGACAGTTGAACTGTGGTCGCGTGCGCTCTCAGCAATCGAGTCGGGGGATCTCGCATCGGTGGAGACCGAACTCGACTGGGTGATCAAGCTCCGACTCCTGAACCGCTATCTCGGCTCCCAGGGCCTGGACTGGGACTCACCACGCATTGCCCA
Organism: Candidatus Nanopelagicales bacterium; assembly: GCA_044345075.1. Classification (GTDB taxonomy): domain Bacteria; phylum Actinomycetota; class Actinomycetes; order S36-B12; family S36-B12; genus CAIKZY01. The sequence goes on from JBIJBU010000041.1 coordinate 9,960, forward strand.
ACTTGATCTCGCCTTTCACGACATCAAGCCCGATCGTGGAATCTTCCCAGTCCTTGTTCGTCGCGGACTCGCGGCCGATCTCATCGCCGCCGAGGCGATCACCGAAGCCGTGACCGTTCCGCCTCAGACGACTCGGGCACGTCTTAGAGGCGACTTCGTGCGCCATGCTGCCGAGGCCGGCCGCGACTATGCCGTTGATTGGGGCCAACTGAAGCTCAATGACCTGCCGCCTCAGGTTGTTTTCTGCTCTGATCCCTTCGTCAGTGTCGATGAGCGTGTCGAGAGCCTGATCAACGCTCTGTGACGGCCCCCTAGGTAGGCTCACGGGGTGAAGAAGTCACTGATTGCCCTCGTTGTCCTGCCCATCCTTGCCCTGACTGCATGCTCCGGATCCTCGGGCTCGTCCTCCTCTTCAGAGGCTGCTACCGGTGCAGGCAAGACCACCGATTGTGCCGTTCAGGCGCCGCCGACCGCGGTCGCCAGCATCCCCGAGGGTCCGTCCCTTGACGGGGTGACTGTCATAGTCGACGGAACCTCGGCACCTGTAGTGACAGTCGCGGATGGAGCAGCACCGGTCACTGAGCTCGGCAGTCTGGAGATCGCACCGGGTGATGGCGCTACGGCTAAGGCAGGTGACACGCTCACGGTCGACTACTGCGGTATCGGTCTGGCCTCTCAGTCCATCTTTGATTCCTCCTGGGTTCGCGGCGAGCCCGCCACATTCCCGCTCGACGGTCTGATCCAGGGCTGGCAGGACGGTCTGCCCGGCATGAAGGTCGGCGAAACCCGTCTTCTGGTCATCCCGGGCCCCCTGGGTTACGGACCGAACCCGCCGAGCGGTTCCGGTATCGAGCCCGATGAAACCCTCGTGTTCGTCATCACCCTCAAGGACGTCGTCGCGTCCTGATCGTCCACTCACCCGTTTACCCGTACGAATCTTCAAGGAGTGTCATGAGCACCAAGCCCGAGATTGACTTCATCGAAGGACCGGCACCGACTGAACTCGTCATTACCGACATCATCGTTGGCGATGGAGTTGAGGCTGTCGCAGGCGCCAAGGTCGACGTTCACTACGTTGGTGTCGACTTCGAGAACGGTGAGCAATTTGATGCTTCCTGGGATCGTGGCGAGTCGATCACCTTCCCGCTTGCCGGCCTGATTGCCGGGTGGCAGGAAGGCATCCCGGGAATGCGAGTCGGTGGTCGTCGCCAGCTCGTGATTCCGCCCGCTCTTGCCTATGGCGAAGCCGGTAGCGGACACCGACTCTCCGGCCGCACCCTGGTTTTCGTCATTGACCTGCTGAACGTCGGGTAGTAATCCTCGATGGCGGCGCCTCGTATTGATCGAACCGAGCGTCTGCTGAACCTGGTTTTCGCCCTGATGGGATCGGGTCAGCCGGTATCGCGCGCGGTAATTGCGTCGACGATTCCGGGTTACGACCCCACGTCTGGCCGGGCTGCTTTCGAGCGAATGTTCGAGCGCGACAAGGATGAATTGCGCGGCCTGGGTGTACCCATTCGTACGGTTCTCGATGTCAACGGGGATGTCTCCGGCTACACGATTGACCGCGATGACTACTCACTGCCGGATCTGCAGTTCACTGCGGCTGAGAGGTCCGTACTGTCTTTGGCCGCGTCGGCGTGGCAGAACGCGCTTGTGAGATCAAGTGCTGCTTCCGGCTTGCGGAAACTAGAGACCGATTCAGAGATTCCCGCTCAGGAGGATGTTGACAGCAGCTTCGTCGCGCATATCAACTCAGGAGATGCGGCTTTGCTCCCGCTACTGGGATTCTTGCGCGCTCGCCACTCCGTTGAATTCGACTATCAAGCTCCGCAGGCAGATGTACCGAGCATGCGGCACGTTGATCCCTGGGGACTGATTGCGCAGGATGGTGGTTGGTACTTGGTGGGTTTCGATCGCCAGAGAAAGGACACTCGTGCCTTTCGTCTGTCGCGAATGAAGAGTGAGCCACGGACGGTCGGCCAGGTCGAGAATCCGGCTCCCTCCGGCACCGACCTACGCGCCCTGATTGATCCGGGTGCTCGAGCGGGGGAGGCTGTTACGGCGCGAGTTCAGGTGAAGGCCGGTGCAGGAGCTGCTCTTCGACGACTGTCCGCAGATCACCTTGCTATTGATGTCGCAGGTGACATCAATGTCACGGCACCGGATATGTCGGCACTTATGTCAGCCGCACTGTTCGCCGGAGACGGTGTCGAGGTACTCGAGCCCCAAGAACTTCGCCAGGAGATCATGGAGTCCTTGACTCGGGTGCGCGATCTCCACTCTGAGGCCCGCTCATGAGCACAACAACGTCGGCCGAGCGCCTGTCCCGAATGCTCTCTCTGGTCCCGTGGCTCACGTCTCATGATGGCGTCACTATCGATGATGCTGCCCGGCATTTTGATGTTTCGCCCGAGCAGCTGGAGAAGGATCTCTGGCTGCTGATCGTGTGCGGATTGCCGGGCTATGGACCCGACCAATTGGTGGATATCGATTTCTGGGATGACGGACGAATCCATGTCATCGACCCGCAAACCCTTGATCGTCCGCTACGGCTCGGAGCCGATGAGGCCACGTCCTTGTTGCTGGGGCTGCGCCTGCTTGAGCAGGTTCCCGGTGTTCACGATCGATCGGCGATCATCTCGGCATCGGTGAAACTTGCCGAGGCAGTTGATTTGCCTGAAGGCGAGGCTGCGGTATCCGCGCAACCACCCATTGACGATGCGATCTCGGCGGAAGTTGCCACGGCGATCAATCTGGGCGCTGACCTCGTCATCACTTATGCGTCCGGGACCAGTGACGTCATCACGGAGCGGCGCATCTCCCCGAGGCAGGTAGTTCTTGCCGACGGTCGCGCCTATCTCGAGGCTCTGTGCGCATCGGCTGGTGCGCAGCGCACCTTCCGGATGGACCGCATCCTGAAGGTCACTGCTGCCTCGGGCCCTCGTGAGCTTGCGGAGGTCGGGGTTCCCTCGCCAGCACCATCGTCGGCGATCTTGGCTCTCGCCTCTGCCTCTGCATGGCTCATTGACGTCCTAGGGGCACAGGTGCTCGGAACCCAGCCCGATGGGCGATCCAGGGTCCGCTTGGAGTTCGCGGACCCACGCTGGCTGGTCCGGCTGGTCTTGAGTCGTGGCGGCCAGATTGAGGTCCTCGAACCCACCTATTTGCGCACATCTGTGACAGATGCAGCCGCCAGTGCCCTCAGGGCATATGCTGGGGGCTAGTCGTTTGATCGAGGAGAGGTCTCATATGTTCAGCTCGCTGAAAGGCTGGGAGATTCCCGTCATTTTGATCATTGTCTTGCTCCTTTTCGGCGGGAAGAAGCTGCCTGAGGCAGCTCGCGGACTCGGTCGTTCCCTGCGCATCCTGAAGTCTGAGACCAAGGGCCTGAACACTGACGAGAGCACTGA
>JBIJBU010000042.1:0-13074 GCA_044345075.1 Candidatus Nanopelagicales bacterium
AGTCGTGACGAGCCTTCTTGTTCTGGGCAATGAGGGTGCGCCCCTTCTCACGTGGCATCACTCTCACCGCCTCTCAGATCGGTCGTACTCAGTGGTCTAGCAGCCCACGGTTCGCTTGGACTGGCCAAACCAGCCCAGTGGATCATATGGCGTGCCGTTCAGCTGAACCTCAAAGTGAAGGTGGGGGCCGGTGACCCAGCCCGAGGTGCCCACGGCGCCGATCACCTCACCCTCCTTGACCCGATCGCCCTCCTTGACGTCGATGCGCGACATATGCGCATAGAAGGTGGCCAGGCCTCCGGCGCCGGAGATCAAGGTCGCGTTGCCGTAAGCCCCGCCGCTGGAGTTGTTGATGACCGTGCCGGAGTGAGCGGCCTTGATCGGCGTGCCCGTGCCGCCGCGGATATCGATTCCGGTGTGACAGGACTTGTAGCCATAGACGGGATGGATGCGCGGACCGACATAGGCCGAGACTCCCCCGCCGGTGACCGGCCAGGTGAGCTCACCAGTTGGACTCTCGGGATCCTCGCCGGCCGCTGCTCTGCGCGCTGCTTCTTCCCTCGCTGCCTTCGCGGCTGCTGCCTGAATGCGCGCTTGCTCGGCCTTGAGTTCCTTCAGTCGCGCGATGACATCGTCACGGTTATCTTGCGCGACCCTGAGTGCACGCTTCTGCTTCTTCACGAGCGACTTCACGCTCGCCTTCGCTTGTGCAGCATCGGCACGCGCGGCCTTGGCCTCATTCGCATTGGCCAGCGCTGCTGATGCATCGCGCTCGGCCTCGATCTTCAATGCCTCCAGACGCACCTCGCGCATCGTGAGGTCAGCCTTGGACGTCATCAACTCGCGCTGCAGCCCCGACTGAGTGCGCGAGATCGCATCGACGCTCGCGAGCCTGCTCATTGCATCACCCGGGCTCTGCGAGTTGAGCACTACTTCGATCTCAGCAAAAGGACCCTGCTGGTAAACCGCGCGCGCTAGCTGGGTCATGCGGCCGACATTGCGATCGATCTTCGCCTTGATGGTGAGTTGCTCGGTCGACAGACGCAGCATTTCGGTGCGCGCGGCATCGGCCGCAGCCTCTGCCACCGCAGAGGCGCGCTCAGCTTCGATCGCTCGTGTATTCGCATGCTTGAGACGCTCGCGTGCTGCGGGCAGTGCGCTGCGCACGCGTGAGAGCGTCCGCATCGCCTTCTTGACCTTGGCGTTTGCCGAGTCAACGGCCTCACCGGCGGCATCAATGCGATCGGAGATCGGGGGCTTCTTCTTGCTACTCGCTGAAGTGTTCACGGCAGCGCCCTCGGCCGACATGGCAGGGGCCATCGGCAACACGAGGAGGGAGCCGGCGGCGAGGGCGATCACCATTCGGCGGAGCGGGGGAAGCACCCTCCCAGGGTAAGCGTTGATCACACCTACCCCAGGCGTAACACGCTTGGGTCAGACGCGCAGGTACTTGCGCAGGGTGAAGAAGGCGGCGAGGCCGGCTAGGCCGACACCTGTGATCAGCATGATCGGGGCGATGGCCAGCACGGAATCCCAGCCGACGAAGGCGGTGAACTGGAAGGAGGGCGCGAGGAACTGGTCGATCAGCACGCTCTTCATCAGCACGACGGAGAAGATCGCGAGGATTGCGCCGACACCGGCGGCAAATGCTGCCTCGAGCAGGAACGGCAGCTGGATATAGAAGTTCGAGGCGCCGACGAGCCGCATGATGCCTGTTTCTCGACGGCGACTGAATGCGGCAACGCGCATCGTGTTGACGATGAGCAGCACCGTGACGACAAGCATCAAGATCGCGATCGCAAGAGCAATGGCCTGCAGGCCGCCGAGAAGTCGGAAGAACTTGTCGAGGATCTGTCGCTGGTCATTGACCTGCTCGATGCCCGGGCGCCCCGCGAATGCTGATGCAACCACGTCGTACTTGGTCGGATCAGACAGCTTTACGCGGAAGGACTCGGGAAGGGCGTCCTTCGTGACGTTGTCAGCGATCGGAGAATTCTTGAACTGCTCCTTGAAGCGGTCATACGCCTCGGCAGAGGATTCGTAGTAGACGTCCTGCACCAACGGGCGAAGCGACTCGAGGTCAGCCTTGATCTGGTCGCGCTGCTCCTTGGTCACTGCACCGCCGGCACATGACGGCGTATCGCTGCCCTTGCCGCACAGGAAGATCGACACCTCGACCTTGTCGTACCAGAAGTCCTTCATCGTCGAGACCTGCGAACGCACGAGCAGGCTCGCACCGAACAAGCCAAGCGAGACAGCAACGGTGATGATGACCGCAAGGGTCATGGTCAGGTTGCGACGAAGACCACTGCTGACCTCGCTCGCGACGAACGTTGCTCTCATTGCGCGTATCCGTACACGCCGCGGGCCTGGTCACGAACGAGGTGACCGCCCTCGAGCTCGATGACTCGGCGGCGCATCTGGTCGACGATGGTCGCATCGTGGGTCGACATCACGACAGTGGTGCCCAGGCGATTGATGCGATCAAGAAGCTTCATGATGCCGATCGAGGTGCCGGGGTCGAGGTTTCCGGTCGGCTCGTCAGCGATGAGAAGCATCGGACGATTGACGAATGCACGCGCGATGGCCACGCGCTGCTGCTCGCCACCGGACAACTCATCGGGGCGACGTCCTTCCTTGCCCTCGAGGCCGACGACCTCGAGAACTTCGGGAACGACCTTCTTGATCTGTGAAGACGGCTTGCCGATGACCTCGAGCGCGAACGCGACATTCTCGGCGACGGTCTTGTTCGGCAGCAAGCGGAAATCCTGGAACACGGTGCCGATCTGGCGGCGCAGCTGCGGGATCTTCCAGTTCGACAGGCGGCCGAGATCCTTGCCGGCGACCCAGACCTGACCGGTCGTGGGGCGCTCCTCGCGGAGCACCAAACGCAGGAAGGTCGACTTGCCCGAGCCCGAGGGGCCCACGAGGAAGACGAACTCGCCCTTCTCGATCTCCAGGGAGACGTTGTCGAGGGCCGGCCGAGTCTGATTCGGGTAGACCTTGGAGACGTTGTCGAAAAGGATCACGTTGTCAGTCTAAGCCGAGGGACGGGGGCTACTGGCCCCGCGACCCCTGGATCCGCCAGCGAACTCCGGCCTCAATGAATTCGTCGATTTCACCGTCGAGAACCGCGGTCGTATTGCCCGTTTCGTACTCAGTACGGAGGTCCTTGACCATTTGATAGGGGTGCAGCACGTAGGAACGCATCTGATTGCCCCACGAGCCGGAGTTATCTCCCTTAAGGGCATCGAGCTTCGCCCGATCCTCCTGGCGTTGGCGCTCGAGCAGCTTGGCCTGCAGCACGACCATCGCGGTTGCGCGGTTCTGCAGCTGCGAGCGTTCGTTCTGACACGACACGACGATGCCGGTCGGAATATGGGTGAGGCGAACAGCGGAGTCTGTCGTGTTCACGCCCTGGCCGCCAGGGCCACTCGAGCGGTACACATCGACGCGCAGGTCGTCCTCGGGAATCTCGATGCTCTCGGTCTGAGCAATTACGGGAATGACTTCGACACCGGCGAACGAGGTTTGGCGCCGGCCCTGATTGTCGAACGGTGAGATGCGCACCAGACGATGCGTGCCCTGCTCGACAGACAGAGTTCCGTAGGCGTACGGCGCCTTCACTGCGAAGGTTGCCGACTTGATGCCGGCTTCTTCTGCGTACGACGTTTCGTAAACCTCAACTGGCCAGTTGTGACGCTCGCAGTAGCGCGAATACATGCGCAGCAACATCTCGGCCCAGTCAGCTGCGTCAACGCCGCCGGCTTCCGAACGAATGGTGACGAGTGCTTCGCGTGCGTCGTACTCCCCCGACAACAGCGTGCGCACCTCGAGATCGCTGATCGCTTTCTGCAGATCGTCGACCTCCTTCAGCGCCTCATTCAGCGCCGCTTCATCGCCCTCGGCTTCAGCGAGCTCGAAGAGGATCGGGAGATCGTCAAGGCGGCTGCGCAGGGCCTCGGCTTTGCGGATCTCGCCCTGGAGAAACGACAGCTTGCTCGTGACGACCTGGGCCTTGGCCTGGTCATCCCAGAGATCAGGGGCCGAGGCCTCTTCCTCGAGGGCTGCCGCACGAATGCGCATATCGGGGAGGTCGAGAACGTTCTCAATGCTGCCCATCGTGGTCTCAAGGGCGGCAATGGTTTCAGATACGTCAACGGCGGCCACGGGGCAAGACTACGGCCCTCGTAAGGGGCGACCGACCGGCTGCCTGGATCCACAGGATGGCCCGAGTGACGTCACATCCACAGCTTTCCGACGCCCAGGCCGCATTGCCGAGCCCGCTTCTAGCGTCCCCGCATGGACATCCCCTCGAACCCTCGCCATCGCGGTATTTATGTACTACACTATTAATGCGGCGTGGTTCACGGTTCGACACAGCACGCTGCGTCATGGCATCACCGAGAAGGAAATCATCCATGCGATCGAATTCGCACTCCTCGAGGAGGACCTTGATGCTGAGCCGCCTTATCGCCGGCTCAGGCTCGGCCCGGACTTCGCGGGCAATCTCCTCGAAGTGGTGACAGTGACGCACGACGACGATGACAGCAACTTAGTAATTCACGCAATGAAGGCGCGCAAGCAATACGAACGACTATTGGACGGAGGCCGACGTGGGTGAGGACCGCGAGACGAAGATTGTGATGACTTCAGGGGGCGTCCCACTCACCGAGGCTGACCTTGACAGGCTTGCCGACGAAGCCGAGCGCGGATATCCCCTCGATCGCCTTCGACCCGTGGGCCCTGGGCGGCCTTCTTTGGGACAAGGAACCTCGCCAGCGATTCAGGTGCGCCTGGATCCACGGGCGTACAAGGCGCTGCAGGCTCACATTGCTGAAACCGGACTCAACACCAGCACGATCGTGCGCGAAGCACTCGCTCAATACTTGTCGCTACCGGAGTAGCAGCAGCCGATCAGATCGTGGCGACAGGCACGTCGTAGCTGATCGCGATTGTCGTCAGCGGAATGTTGACGCCAAATTACTCGGTGGGCTTAGCGACCGTGACCTTCAGCGGCACGAAGGTGCGCACCCGGATGGGCTCGGGAAGCGGAGTGACGCCAAAGGTCTCGAGTGAGCCCTGACCGGCCAGTCGCAGCGCGTACTGGGCGGTCGAGAGCGCGATCGGATTGGCCAGGTCGTCGCAGATGACGAGGTGAGCAGAGCCCAGTACCGGCCAGCCGATGAGTTCTTGGCCTTCGGCCAGGATGATCTTCGACGCAGCAACGTCGAAGTTGCCCTCAACAGGAATGCCGCCGACTGCAGGTGATGCAGAGATGTTGCCCTTGTCATCGGTGGTGATCTCGACTGCGCCAGCACCGACCTTGGAGAGCTGCACGTCATCGGGCGTGACAACCTGCGCCTCACCACTCTCAGTGGTGACCGGCAAGCTGGCGACCGGAAGAATATTGGCGATGGCCTGGTATGCCGGAATGACCGCGACCGCGCTTTCCTGAGCGGTGAGCGCGCCGAGCAGATCGACATCGGTGTCGAACATCTCGCCTGCAGTAAGCGTTGACGTCACGCCCGAAGTCCATGCGTCCGGCGCAACCTTCGACAGCCACGTGGTCATCGCCTCGACGGAGCCTGATCCGTTCTTCATCGACAGCAAAGTGATGGGCGGCAGGCCAGTGAGGTCGTAGTCGCTGTTCGGCTCCGCGATCAGCGGGTCCTCCCAGCTGGTGACCGTGCCAGAGAGGATTCCGGCAACGGCCTCGGGAGTGAGGTAGAGGCCTTCGAGACCCGGCACGTTATAGGCCAGGGCGACGGGGTAGTTGAAGACTGGAACGACAACGGGCGAACCCGCGGTGCAGGAGTTCTTGACGAAAGCGGCCAGCTGCTCGGCCGTGGGAGCGTGGTCGAACACTTCGAGCGGCGCGGGCGTGCCCACCGCGACTTCGGTCACCAGCTGGTCAGGACACACACCGGTCAGGGCCGCACCGACCGCGTTCATCGAGCCAGCAAACTCGTTCGGGGTTGCCACCTCGACCGAGCCGTCGACGCAGGTGATCTGGGATTCCGCCTGGGCCGCGAGGACATCCGGCGGCATGGGCGGGGTGCAGGCACTTGCGAGAGCCACCACGCCGAGCGCAGAAGCAGTGAGGACGATGCCCCGGGTTGACATGATCTTCCGGGACATCGTCCTCACCTTTGCTCGAGTTACTGCGGTACTACTGGACTGCTCAGAAAACTACTTGATGTTCTGAACCAGTGCCTTGGCCTTGGCAAGAACCTTGCCACCGACCGGCACGTAGCCCAGCGATGCAGCGCGCGAGGGGCCGCACTTCTGGAGAACGTAATCGTAGAACTGGCGGACGCCGAGGCCGTTCGGGCCCTTGCCGTCGGTACGAGCCAGGCCGTAGCTGAAGATCGCGATCGGGTAGGCACCCGAGACAGCGACCTTGTAGTTCAGGTTGATGAGGCCGTTGGCGGCAACATCAGTCTGGTTCGCGAGGTTCTTTGCTGCGGAGGCCGAGGAGGGAGCGATGAACTCACCCTTGGCGTTCTGCAGACGAGCGGACGGGTAGCCCTTGGCATCGCCGAGGTCGACGTAGCCGATGGTGCCCTCCTTGGCGAGCACGTTGGCCATGACGCCCGAGTTGCCCTTGCCGGCCACCGAGTTTGCCGGGGGCTTGCCACCGGGGAAGGCGGTCGACATGTCGTCCTGAACCTTGGCCCAGATGCTGGGGGCCCAGGCGTTCAGGTACTGGAGGAAGTTGTTCGTGGTGCCCGAGCTATCAGAGCGGTAGGCAATGGTGATCGGGGTGGCGGGCAGTGCGCTCTTGATACGAGCGTTGTCCTTGAGGATCTCGGGGTGGTTCCAGGTGGTGATGTTGCCCGAGAAGATCTTTGCCAGCGTGGTCTGCTTGAGCTGGATTGACGATCCCAAGGTGCGGCCGGTCTTGGCGTTCTTCAGGTTGATCGGCACAGTGATGGCGCCACCGATGTTGGGGATGTACTCCCACTCGAAGGTCGGATCACCTGAGGTGTACTTGGAATCAGTCTGGGCGTAGACGAAGGTGCCCTTGCTGAAGTTGCCCTTGCCAGTGCCCGAGCCAGTCGAGGTGTACTGGACATTGAAGTTGGACTGCGAAGCGTTGAAGTCCGAGAGGCACTGGGAGAGGAACACGAACGGGAAGGAAGCTCCACCGCCGCTGATGGTGTTCGCGGCCTGGGCCGGAGCAGCGATGACGATGGTCGATGCAGCGACTGCTGCAGTAGCGATGACCGCGAGGGTGCGACGCACTGGATTCTCCTTTGATGGATAACTGCTTACGGGGACGACGTTAGGCAGTACAGGTGACGCGAGTGGGGCCACTTTCTGGCCGTTCGTCAACACTTAGATGAACAATGTGTGGACGAGTGAACGGACGGTTAACCGAACCTGCCGTTGACGTAGTCGAGGGTGCGCTGATCCTGCGGATTACCGAAGATCTCCGTGGTCGGACCCTGCTCGATGACCCGACCGGGCTCACCGTCAGAGGACAGGAAGAAGGCCGTGTTGTCGGCGACGCGCACTGCTTGCTGCATGTTGTGCGTGACGATGATGACCGTCATGTTCTTTGACAGTTGACGGACGGTCTCCTCGATCTTCAGCGTGGATCCCGGGTCGAGGGCGGAGCACGGCTCGTCCATGAGCAGGACGCTCGGCTTGACGGCCAGGGCGCGCGCGATCACGAGACGCTGCTGCTGACCACCAGAGAGAGCACCGGCCTCGGCACCGAGTCGGTCCTTGACCTCATTCCAGAGGCCGGCAGCGGTGAGGGTCTCCTCGACGATCTCATCATGGTTGCTGCGCTTCATTCCCGAGAGCTTCAGGCCTGAGAGCACGTTGCCGCGGATGGTCATGCTGGGGAACGGATTCGGCTTCTGGAAGACCATGCCGATCGCCAGGCGGATGTGAACCGGATCAACCTCGGGGGCATAGATGTCCTGGCCCTCGTAGAAGATCTCGCCGGCCAGTGCTGCACCAGGGATCAATTCATGAAGGCGGTTCAGGGTGCGGATGAAGGTGGACTTACCGCAGCCGGACGGGCCGATGAGTGCGGTGACCGAGTTCTTCGGGAACACCATGTTCACGCCCTCGAGAACCTTGCGCTGGCCGAACCAGACGCTCACATCGCGGGCTTCCATTTCAGTCGCCTGATCGAGCGCGGCGGGTTCCTGCACGTCTGGTTCCTCCATGGTCACGGTCTCCTCGAATTCAGCGGTGGACATGTCAGGACTCCTATCGACGAATACGCTTGCCAGAAAGCAAGCGGGTGAGCGTGAACAGCAGGGCAACCAGGATCATCAGTGTCAGTGCGGAACCCCACGCGCGTGTAACGGCATCCGGATAGGGAAGAGCCACGTTGTCGAAGATGTAGGTCGGCAGCGCCGAGATCGTCGCGCCGAAGGGATTCAGAATCGTCTGGTCGTTCTTACCGGCGGTCAGCAGCAGGGGGGCTGTTTCGCCGACAACGCGGGCGATGCCGAGGATCATCGCCGTGATGATGCCGGTCTTGGCCGCAGGCAGCACGACCCTCAGCACAGTGCGCGCACGAGTGGATCCAAGCGCCAGAGCGCCGGTGCGCAACTCATCCGGTACCAGCTTGAGAACTTCCTCGGCGGTTCGTGCGACGGTGGGCAGCATCAAGATGGCGTAAGCCAAGCCGCCGGCGAACGCGCTCTGGTTGATGATTCCGGTCACGACGAACACGGTGAGAATGAACAGGCCCGCAACAACGGAGGGCACGCCACTCATGGCCTGCACGAAGAAGCGCACGTAAGGAACTGCGCGGCCGCGCACCTCGGTGATGTAGATCGCCGTGGCAATACCGAGTGGTACGGCCACCAGCGTGGCGATGAGCACGATGACGATGGTGCCGACCACCGCATGGCCGATGCCACCGTAGGCAAGCGGGGTACTCGGGTTGATGTACACGTTGTTCTGGGTGAAGAACGCCGAGCTGAATGCCGGCAGGCCGCGCACGATGAGGGACCACAGCAAGGAAGCCAGGATCACCACGGTGAAAATGGTGGCGCCGATCGCGCTCACGATGATCATCGAGTCGGCGATGCCGCGCGAGCCACGAGTGATGACGGCTGAAATTGCACCGGCGATGAGCTGAATCGGAAGGTAGAAGACCACCATGATGATTGGCGCCGGAATTTCGGTGTACGTAAAGAGCAGGGCGATGATCAACGCAGGAACGAGCACTGCCAACGTGACCGCGAGCTTGAAGTTCACCGGCCGGTGGCGCCAGGGGCGTTGCGGCTTCTGCTGGGCGAGACGACCGAATGAGGTCTCGTCAAGGATGGAGGTGCTCATGACTTGATCCGTCCGGTGCGGCTGACGATGAGATTGGCGATGACGTTGACGATCAATGTGGCCAGGAAGAGGAAGAAGCCGGCTGCGAGCAGAACCTGCAAGTCGTACTCACCGCTGATCTCACCGAAACGCGAGACGATAAGGGTTGCGACCGATCCGCCGCCGGACTCGATGATGTTGTACCAGTTGATGTCGAACACGACCTTCAGCACGAAGAACACCGCAATGGTTTCACCCAGCGCGCGACCGAGGCCCAGCATGACTCCGCCGATGATTCCGCCACGGCCGTAGGGCAAGGCCACGTATCGGAGCATCGTCCACAAGGAACAGCCGAGCGACTCGGCCGCGTTCACAAGATCCGGTGGCGTGCGGGCGAGAACCTCGCGAGTGACGGAGGTGATGATCGGGATCATCATGATCGCGAGCACGAAGCCGGCAATGAACGGCGTACCGAGGAAGTTGCCCGAGGTGTTCTCGAACAGAGGGATCCAACCGAGGTACTGATTCAGCAGTGACTGCCACTGTTCTGCAGGTGCATTAAGGATGTAGAACGCCCACAGGCCCAAGATCACGCTCGGAATGGCCGCCATGAGATCGATGAGCGTGGTGAGGACCTTCGAGAGGCGATGCGGGGCGATGAAGACCATGAAGATCGACAGGAGGATGGACGCGGGAACGGCGATGACCAGGCCGATCAGCGCGAGCAGGAGCGAGCCGTAGATCATGCCGCCAATGCCGGCAGTGATCGGATCGGTCTCGATGTTCCACGCGGTGGTGGTCAGGAACGACCAGCCCTGCGTCTGGATGATCGGAATGGTCTGAAGTCCGAGGAAGATCGCGATGCCCGCCAAGATCACCAGAGCGGAGAAAGCCGCGGCCGTGATCGATCGGTTGAAGACTCGATCGCCACGATGGGAACTGGCGCTGGTTTTCAAGTCGCGCATCTGGGTCTCGGACATGGGGGAAGTCTGGGGTGAGCAGATTGCGCCTGGAGGAGCCCCGAACGAATGAACGGCAACGCTTAGGAGAACAGAAGGTAAACGACCTTGGGCCCCCTTAAGCCGGTGACCTAACCCTGGTCGAAGCCCATAAGTCGCCGCACGACTCCGGGAATGAGGTGACCCCCGATGCCATGAAGCTCTCGGAGATCGGAGCCGAGGGCCAGCACGAGGGTGGGCCCGATGAACCCCAGGGCCACTACAGGTTCCGGGCTGAGGATCTCCAGGCCGAGGTCGCTGGACACGACGTGAGAATCATGGGGGGCCACTCCCACGAGAAGGATCGCATCGGCACGATGGCACTGGTCATCGATTGCGGCACTGACCTCCATCGGACCATCAAGAACGGCCGGAATGCGGGAGGCAACAGCACCCGCGCTCTCGGCGATCGAGGTGGCGAGCAGGCTGAGGTGATCGGTGACGAGGCCTATCCCGGTGGGTACGCCGGGCTCGACAAACTCGCTGCCCACAGTGAGCGCGAGCACCCGCGGACGAGGGTGAACGCAGACTGAGCGAATGCCCGACCTCGCGAGTTCAGCCAGGAGTAGCGGCGACGCGACCTGACCCGACTTGGCCACGATGACTCCAGCTTGGGTCACGCTGCCCACAGCGTGAATACCGTCACCGATCGACGCTGACTGAAGGCGCGTAGCTTCGGTTCCGACCTCAGCCAAACCGAGGGGCACAACTGAGTCTGCGCCGGGAGGCAGCGGGGCCCCCGGCCAAACGCGAATACATGTGCCGTCGGCAAGCTCCTCGCTGGCGCGAAAGCCGGCCGGCACTTCGTCGACCACACGCAGCCATTCCCCGGGCTCGTAGGATCCTGCCCGCACGGCAAAGCCCTCTGTGGTCACCGTGTCGAAGGCCGGTACCGGTCCCGGTGCCCTGATTTCCTCGTGGAGGACGCATCCGAGGGCATCGGCGAGGGGTAGCTCCAGGGGGGACAACGGGCTGACGATTGCCGCAATTCGGGCAGCGAGGTCGTCGGCAAGAGTCATGACAGGAGTATCCAGGATCGGCAATTGTAACAATTCTGCATACCCCTAGACATTCGGTGTGTCTATCACTGGACAGATTAACTGTATAGACCTAGACTGATGCCACAAGCGAGCACCCCGCTCGTAAGGAGGCACCATGAACATGCACATCTTCAAGAGGCACACTCAGGCCGTCATGAGCTCATCCTCGAGTTCCGCGCAGCTGGGCCACCGCGTTGAATCAACCTTCGACAACGGCACCTGCCACTTCGTGCTCACCTGCTCGTGCGGCACCGGATTCGAGACCAATCACATTGATGAAGCTCTCGAGTGGAGCGAGATGCACAAGGCCATGGCGTCACTGGCAGACCAGCTGACTGTCTAATCGTGGTGAAGTCCAGTGCGGCCGCCAAGGCGGACGCCGCCAAGGCCTTGGAACGATCGACCAAGCAGTGGCGGGCGGCGAAGAAGAAGGAACGCGCTGCCCGCGACGAGCTTGCCCAGCTTGTACAGAACACGGTTGACGCTGAAATCCTGAGCGAAAGCAAGATCGCTCAGATCACCGATATCCCCCGGATGACCATTCGCAAGATGCTCGGCAAGGACACCGGGTCTAAGAAAGACGACTAGCGACTCAGGTCGCGTCAGGGTCGAATGCAGGTCGCGGCTG
The DNA here is from genome assembly GCA_044345075.1 of Candidatus Nanopelagicales bacterium. GTDB lineage: Bacteria > Actinomycetota > Actinomycetes > S36-B12 > S36-B12 > CAIKZY01. The sequence goes on from JBIJBU010000042.1 coordinate 11,958, forward strand.
ATCCGCAGGTTGGGCCGATGCGCCCTTTGACTTCGATTTCGGGTCCGGATCATCCGCCATCAAGCTCGTGGCGATCTTGCGCGGATGCAGATCAGTCAGCCCTTTCACTGCATCCATCGTCTCGGTGAGATCAATGCCTGCCGAGTCGGCAAGATCGGCCTTGGCGTTCTGAGCCATCTGCTTGATCTGGCGAATCCACTTGCCGGCGTCGGCGGCGGCACGCGGAAGCCGCTCGGGGCCGAAGACCAGGAGGCCCAGGACGCCGAGAATGAGCAACTCGCCGATGCCGATGTCGAACACGTGGTCAGACTACTCCACTGATCCGAGGGTGATGGTGGCTGTGACATCGCCGCCGCCACGATCGATCTGCACCTCAACCTGATCGCCTGGCGCATAGGTGCGAATTGCCACCACGAGTTCAGTCGCGTCTTCGACCTGACGGCCGCCGAGTGAGGTGATGATGTCGCCCTTCTGCAGGCCGGCTGCCTCCGAGGGGCCATTGGAAATGACCTCGAGAACCTTTGCGCCCGGGCCGCCATATGACTTATCGAGATTGACGCCAATGATCGGCGTCTTGGATGTGCCCGTCGCAATGAGCTCTTCGGCAATGCGCTTAGCCGTATTGATCGGGATGGCGAAACCGAGGCCGATGTTGCCCGCTTCACTGTTGCCTCTCGCCATGGACGCGATAGCAGAGTTGATGCCGATCACGAGACCCGCACCATTGAGCAGCGGGCCACCGGAGTTACCGGGATTGATTGCGGCATCGGTCTGGATCGCATTGATGAAAGACGTGTCATTGCGATCGCCCGCGGTTACCGGACGATCCAGCGCGCTGATGATGCCCGCAGTCACGGTGCCGTCAAGCCCCAGTGGTGCACCGATGGCGATCGCGATGTCACCGACAACAACCTCGTCGGAGTTGCCGATGAGCATCGCCGGCAGGCCTTTCTTCGCGACCTTGACGACTGCGATGTCGTACTCAGGATTCGTGCCAACGACTTCGCCCTCAAGACTTGTGCCGTCATTGAAGACGACTTCGATCTTGCCGCCCGTGGCAATAGCAACCACGTGATTGTTGGTGAGGATGTAACCGTCAGAGCGAATGACGAAACCG